>JAFTYS010000080.1 GCA_017461285.1 Bacteroidales bacterium
AGCCTCCTTCTCAAGAACTACAGTAAGGTCAACAACTGAAACGTCAGAAGTAGGGACACGGAATGCCATACCTGTGAGCTTGCCGTTGAGAACAGGGAGAACCTTACCAACTGCCTTTGCAGCACCTGTTGATGAAGGGATGATGTTCTCGAGGATACCGCGGCCACCTCTCCAGTCCTTGCGTGAAGGACCGTCAACAGTCTTCTGAGTTGCTGTTGCAGCGTGAACTGTAGTCATGAGACCCTTAACGATACCGAACTTGTCGTTGAGAACCTTTGCGATAGGTGCAAGACAGTTAGTAGTACATGAAGCGTTAGAGATGATGTCCTGACCAGCGTAAGTCTCGTGGTTAACACCGTATACGAACATTGGAGTTGCGTCCTTTGAAGGTGCTGACATGATAACCTTCTTTGCACCTGCTGTGATGTGCTTGCGAGCCTTCTCATCCTCGAGGAAGAGACCTGTTGACTCAACTACAACCTCAGCACCAACCTCGTCCCACTTGAGGTTAGCTGGATCCATCTCTGCAGTAAGGCGGATCTTGTTACCGTTTACAACGAGTGCGCCGTCCTCAACAGCAACCTCACCCTTGAACTGGCCATGAACTGAGTCATACTTAAGCATGTAAGCAAGATACTCTGGCTCGAGAAGGTCGTTGATACCTACTACCTGAATGTCGTTTGAGAAGTTCTCAACAGCTGCACGGAAAACCATGCGGCCGATACGGCCGAAACCGTTAATACCAATTTTAATCATCGTTATAAAAAGTTTATATAAAGTTATACTTTAAACAGTCAATTGATCGATGTAGACCTAGTTCTACAAAATCGGATGCAAATTTAGAAAATTTTATGAATATAATGCTATCTTTGTATGAAAATAATCCATATAAAATGCGCATACTTATCACCAACGATGATGGATATCAGGCAAAGGGCATAAAAGTCCTTGCAGAAATAATGAAGAAATACGGAGAAGTGACCGTAATCGCACCGAAACACCACCAGTCAGGCATGTCAATGGCGGTGTCCCTCGGATTCAAGCAGATCGCCCACAAGGACTTCGGAAACGGCTGGCACTATGTTGACGCCACCCCTGCAAGCTGCGTGAAATTCGGTCTGAACACAATGTTCCTTGACAACTTTCCTGACGTAGTGGTATCCGGCATAAACCATGGTTCCAACGCATCCACCGCATCGTGCTATTCAGGCACCCTCGGAGCAGCGGAAGAAGCGGCGCTAAACGGCATTCCTGCAATCGGAGTTTCGCTTGACACCCTCCATCCGAATGCCGATTTCAGCGGCGTAGAGCGCTATTTCGGAGAGATATTCGAGAAACTGATGTCCGACCTTCCGAAAAAGTACGGCGTCTATTATAACGTCAATTTCCCTGACATACCCGCAGACCGGATAAAAGGAATCCGGACAGGATACCAGGGACTTGGCAAATGGATCAGGGAATTCAAGGAATGGGATGTGTCTCATTACAGCAAGTACGGAATAACACCGGAGCTTCTCGGCCAGAGTTCAAACCCTGTGCTGGAGGAAGGTGAAGACCTCTACATGATGGTCGGAGAATTCGTTGATGACCCGCGCAACACCGATGAAGCCGACCACAGGATAGTGGCAGACGGATACATAAGCCTCGTCGCCCATAATGTCGACTGTACCGACTACGAAGAGTGCAGACGCATTTCTGTCATCCTGAACGAAGTGAAGGATCTTTAACAAAGAATCATCATGCGTTACTACATCATAGCTGGCGAAGCGTCAGGCGACCTCCACGGTTCAAACCTGATGAAAGGCATATATTCAGAAGATCCGAAGGCGGAAATCCGCTTCTGGGGCGGAGACCTGATGGAATCGGTCTGGAGCCATTTTCATGGTGGCAGCAGCGGTATCCAAAACCGTGCTACCCCCCTGACCGCAGGGGGAGGGGCCCGCGATGAAGTCGTGGGAGGGGTTGTTTCTGACCCCAGCACACACACCGACGGACTGGTACGGCATTATAAGGACGGAGCCGTGATGGGATTCGTGGAAGTGGTCGCCAAGGCCCGCAAGCTGCTCGGGAATGTATCATTCTGCAAGAAGGACATTCTTGAATGGAAGCCTGATGTCGTAATCCTGATCGACTACCCCGGATTCAACTTCAAGATTGCAGAATTCGCCCATAACGCAGGATTCAGGGTATTCTATTACATAGCTCCGAAAGTCTGGGCATCACGCGAAGGCCGCATAAAGAAGCTGAAGGCATATGTAGACAAGCTTTTCATAGTATTCCCGTTTGAAAAGCCATATTTCGACTCGAAAGGCATAGATTACATATACAAGGGCAATCCTCTTGTCGACGCAGTCGACGGCTCTAGAGCGATGAATGAAACCCGCGAAGACTTCTTCGTCAGGGCGGGACTCGAGAACAAGCCTTTCATAGCCATGCTGGCAGGATCCAGGAAGCCGGAAATCAGCACGATGATGCCGGTACTCACGGAATTTGCAGCAAAGATGCACGCTCTGCCTCAATATTCAGTATACCAGTTCCTGGTTGCAGGAGCCCCGGCACGCAGCATGAAGGACTATGAGCAGTGGCTCACGGATGAAAACAGACAGTACATAAAGGTCCTGTTCGGAGAAACCCAGTCGATAATCCGCCATGCAGAGGCAGGAGTCATCAATTCCGGCACGGCCTCCCTCGAAACTGCCTTGTTCGGCACCCCGCAGGTTGTAGGATACATCACCAACCCGGTAACATATTGGATAGCACGCAAGATCGTCAAGATCAGATACATAAGCCTCGGCAATCTGATAGTGGACAGGCTGGCTTTCAAGGAATTCATCCAGGACGACTGCAACGCAGACGCCCTCGTAACAGAAATACGTGAACTGATTGAAAATCAGGAAAGGAGACAAAAAATGCTGAACGAATACGCAGAAATCCGTTCAGCACTCGGTGGTTCCGGAGCATCATCAGCCGTCGCAAAATCAATGATCGAAGAACTTAAGAAATAGCCTTCCGTCAAGATCTTTCTCCGAAGATCATCGAACCGATGCGGACGATTGTCGAGCCCATTGAGACGGCTATGGGATAATCGTCCGACATGCCCATCGATAGTTCATTGCAGCCGGGGCGGACATTCGGGCTCTCCCCTATCCAGTCGTGAAGAAGCTGCTGCATGTCGAGAAGTCTCTGGAAATCTTCACGGATGACATCCTCGTCATCGGTAAATGTCGCCATTCCCATCAGGCCGCAGATCCGCACATTGGCATATACCGTATCACCTGAAATAACATCTGTAAGTTCCTGTTCCGAGAACCCCTGCTTGGTTTCGTCACTCGATATGAAGCACTCAAGAAGTACATTGATTATCTTGTTGTTAGCGGCTCCCCATCTGTCAATCGCTTCAAGAAGGCGGACAGAATCAACAGACTGAACCAAAGACACATAAGGCAGCACCATCTTCAGCTTGTTTGTCTGGAGATGACCGATGAAATGCCACTCTATATCAGACATATAATCAGGTTCTCCCCTCTCGACACGAATCTCCTCAAGTCTTCGAACCTTGGCAAGAAGTTCCTGCGGGCGGCTCTCTGCAAAGAGCCTCTGGCCCGCAGCATAAGCCTCCTCAATGGCTTCGAACGGGTGGAATTTAGAAACTGCCACCAACTTTACAGTTGCCGGCAGTTCCCCATTCAATCTCTTGATTACTTCTCCTATCATCTGCGTTATCTTTTCAAATTGCAGGAAGAATAAAGACACCCCCGGCTAGGGGGAGGGGCCCACGAAGTGGGAGGGGGCCGCTGGAATCCACAGTCATCAAATTACTTGCGTTTCTGCTGCTTCTGCATCTGCTCCTGCATCTTCTGGGCTTCCTCAAGCCTCTGCTGCCACTTGGACTTCTGCTTAGGCTTGTTCGCATTCAACATCATCTCCGCACGCACCTTATCCTCGGTAACGACATACTTGCGGATGTACCATGTCATGATCATAGTAATGATGTTTGAAAGGAGATAATAGTAGCTGAGGGCTGCAGAAAGGTTGTTACAGATGAAGAACATCATGATAGGCATAAGCCATACGCTCATGAACTTCATTCCCGCCATGTTCGGGTCGTCCGACATCTGCGACGAAGTCATCTTCGAATAGAAGAACATAGTCAAAGCCATCAGAAGGGCGAAGAGCGAAAGATGGTCTCCAAGAAGCGGAATGTTCACTCCGAAATCCCAGATCGAATCGTATGCGCTGAGGTCGTCCGCCCAAAGGAACTTCTGCTGACGAAGCTCGATCGATGCAGGGAAGAAACGGAACATCGCGAAAAGGATAGGCATCTGGAGCAGCATAGGCAGACATCCGCCCATAGGGCTGATTCCGGCCTTCTGATACAGATCCATCGTCGCCTGCTGCTTCTTCATGGCGTCCTTCTCATTCGGATACTTCGCATTGATCTTGTCCATTTCAGGCTTGATCACCTGCATCTTCGCTGAAGACTTATAAGACTTGATCGTAAGCGGAGAAATAAGAAGCTTGATGAAGAGGGTCATCAGAAGGATCACGAGACCATAATTGCTGATGAATCTTCCAAGGAAGTCAAATGAAGGAATGATGATAAGACGGCTGAACCAAGCCACAAGCCATCCTCCGAGAGGAATGATCTTCTCATACTTCTGGTCGTAGCTCTTGAGGGTCTTATAGTCATTCGGTCCGAAATAGAACTCATAAGGAAGCACGATATTGTCGGAACCTCCCTGGAAATCAGAACGAAGCTTAGCCGAACATGCCATGAGCTTGCCTTCTGTCTTGTACTCTTCCTCAGAATAGAAATCAAGGCTGAGGTCCGCAGAAGCGAATTCACTCTTGGATGTCATGATCGCAGAGAAGAACTGCTGCTGGAAGGCGAACCACTTCATCTTGGTATCCACTCTCTTGCTTCCATCACGTCCTCTTCCTATGATTTCAGGCTTCTTGTCTCCTGTAAAATAATAGTTCAGCTTCGAATACTGAGTCTCGTTCTTGAAGCCTTTCTCAAGTCTTGGAACGACCATAGACCAGTCGATGTCGAGCATCGACACATTGCGAGGAATCACATCACCAAGTCCGACAAACGAAAGCTCGTTCTGGAGCATGTAACCGTCTTCGGCAAGAGCGTACTTCTGCTGTATGTATCCGCCATTCGAGAAAGGCAGGCGCATCACGATAGTCGAATCTGTATGCTCTGCTACCTGGAACACGAAATCCTTGGTATTGATATTCTCTCCGGCAAAGATGCTCACGCCATACTCGCTGTATCCCGGTTTCATGAGATAGAGCGCAGTACTGTCGTATGTCATGTAGTCATTTATCTTGACAGAATATGGCTGGGCTCCGCGTGTAGTGAATTCTATCTCAACCTTATCATTTGAAAGCTTGTAGAATTCTTCTACAGCAAGCCTCGATTCCGTAAGCATGCTGTCCTTGTACGCAGGCATTGTCATCACTTTGACGCCCTGTGTCGTCTTGCCTTCTGCCCTGTTGATAGAGTCCATGGCCATCGCAGCCATCTGCTCGACTCTTGCGATGGAGTCAAGTTGCGCCTGTGCCTCCACCTGTTTTGTCCACTGTCTTGACTGATACCATGAGAATCCGAACATGATCACACCTATCAGTACAAAACCGATCAAATTACTCTTATTCATCCGATTAAATTAAAATGTTACTCCTGTTCTTCAGCAGCCTCAAGCTCTCTGATCTGTGCTGCGAGAGCATTCAGTTCGGCCTTAGCCGACTCGATACGCTCCTGCATCTGACTAATGAGCGGTGCTGAATTCTTCGACATAGAGAAGAATCCGATGTTGTTCTCATATGTCACTATATCCTGCTCGAGCTGATTGTACTTCTGGATAAGCCTGTCCTTTTCAGAAAGCTGCGGACGTGCGCCGCGTCCTCTGCGTGCGCCACGGTCCCTGACAGGGAACTTCTCCTGAAGAGCAGCCTTGTATGCCTGGGCGATATTGTCCTTTTCCTTGAACGGAACGAAGCCGATTTCCTGCCATCTTGCCTGGAAAGCCTTCATTGCCTCATTATCGGCAGCCTCATCACCTGTAAGCACATATGCCTTGATCTCCTCTATAAGACGCTGCTTTGCCTTAAGGTTTCCGTAGAAATCATTCTCCGGCTTCGCCTGCTTGTCTCTTTCTGCAAAGAAAGCGTCGCATGCCGCGCGGAATCTCTTCCAGAGCTGCTCGGACTTCTTTCTAGGAACTGCTCCGATCTCCTTCCACTGCTTCTGGAGAGCTATGAACTGATCGGTAGCCTTCTTCCACTCTGTGCTTGACGCAAGGGCTTCCGCAGCCTCGCAAAGCGAAATCTTCTTCTCGAGGTTCTGGTTCATGCTGTCCTTATACTCATTGTAGAAATCGCGCTTGCGTGCATAGAACTTGTCGCATGCGGCACGGAAACGGTCGTAGATCTTCTGGTTCTCCTTCCTTGAAGCGAAACCGATCGTCCTCCACTCCTTCTGGATATCTTCGATCTCCTTTGAGAAGGCATTCCACTGGTTGGAATCTGTCACTTCCCTCTCTGCGATCTCTTCAACCTTCTCGCAAAGAACGGTCTTCTTTGCAAGATTCTCTGCCTGCTGTTCCTTAAGGCCTTCGAAATATGCCTGATACTTCTTGTTGATCACAGCCGTCGCAGCCTTGAAACGGTCCCAGATCTGATCTCTGAACTCCTTTGCGACAGGCCCGAACTCCTTCCACTGCTCATGAAGCTTCTGAAGCTCGCGGAAAGCCTCGACAACATTAGGGTTCTCTGCCAGCTTCTCTGCAAAAGCACAGAACTCCTCCTTCGCCTCAAGATTCTTCTTGAAATCAAGGTCACGGAGCTCGCGGTTGATCTTGACCATATCATAGAACTGCTCGACATAGAGCTGATATGTCTCGTTTATGTTCCTGTAGTTCTGGGCAGGCACAGGACCGATCGCCCTCCACCTGTTCTGTATCTCACGGAACTCAGGGAATGTCGCATTCACATCCTCCTGCTTTTCAAGAAGGGCCTTCAGGTCGGCGATCACCGCCTCTTTCTGGGCAAGATTGCTCTCCCTCTCCTTCTCGAGCTGCCTGTTGTACTCGGCACGCTCCTTTCTGTATGCATTATATATTTCCTTGAAGCCGCGCTCGATCTCGGTGAAAGGATTGTCGGTCACTTCTGCTGCTTCCTGTTCTTCCTGGACCTCAGCATCTTCAGAAGGTTCAACGACATCTGCCGAAACAAGTCCGGCATCTGCCTTTTCCTTCTGCAGCCTCTTGTAGAAAGCGGCCTTGATGGCTTCAGCTTCTTTTGACATCTTCATCCTTTCCTCATTCTGCACAAGCTCTTCAAACAGTTTGACAAGCTCTGCGAGGTTCTTTTCTGAGTAATTGACAGCAGGCTGCGAAGCCTCCTCGATAACGCTCTCAACACTCTCCGGTACATCTGGCATCATTTCGATGTCAGGGTTGATCACTTCACTCATAATAATGGAGTTATTGGTTTATATTTATAATAACATCTTGCAAATATAACCATATTTTTTAGTAAAACTCGCATCAAAATGCTATTTTTGCGCGGTAAAGATACAATTGAAACATTTTACCATGAGAATAGATATACTTACCGTCGTTCCGGAGCTGCTGGAGAGCCCTTTAAGCCACTCCATCGTAGGCCGCGCGATCAGCAAAGGCCTTGTCGAAATACATGTCCACAACCTCCGCAAATACGGGAAAGGCCCGCGTCAGCAGGTCGACGACTACAGCTACGGCGGAGACGCCGGAATGGTGCTCATGCTCGAGCCGGTATACAACATGATCGAAGAGCTCAAGGCGGAAAGAGAATACGACGAGATCATATACATGTCTCCTGACGGAGAGATCCTCAACCAGAACATCTCCAACGAGCTTTCGCTGTATCAGAACATCATCATCCTCTGCGGCCATTACAAAGGCATCGACCACCGCATCCGCGAACATCTCATCACTCGCGAGATCTCATGCGGGGATTATGTCCTGAGCGGAGGCGAGCTTCCGGCCGCAATCCTGGCCGACTCCATCGTCAGGCTCATACCCGGCGCGATCAGCGACGAGACCTCTGCCCTCAGCGACAGCTTCCAGGACGGTCTCGTGTCGCCGCCGATATACACAAGGCCTGCAGAATTCAACGGATGGAGGGTTCCTGACGTGCTCCTGAGCGGAAATCCGAAACTGATCAGAGAGTGGCAGGATGAGCAGGCGATAGAGCGTACAAAACGTCTCAGACCGCACTTATTGACGGATCTGTAACATTTTTTTAACAGAATCGCTTGCAACTATAGATTTTTTACATAAATTTGCATTCGACATAACGATTTTATGTCACTAAGACGTTTCTAACCACTAATAATTAATCATCCCAAAAGGGAAATACACTACACTACTAACTAACCAAAAAATCCCGCAGTGATGCGGGATTTTTTACTTAACTTTACCGGCATTATGGAAGAGAACGCAAAATACTACGAAACTTATGAGGAGAATCTCCTGAGGGAGATGCTCAGGATGTGCACAAGCCTCGGGATGCTTGACGGAGACCTTCTCCGCTCTGATGACATAGACCAGAAATGGAAGGAATGGGCCCCCGAATATATCGCAGAAGCCCTTCCGGAAGTGAACCAGTATCCTGAATTCGCGATCGCATGCGCCGGATACGCCGGCATGGCGGCGGCGCAATGGTGGGATGAAGACTGGGGACGCCATCATGGAGCGAAGTACGAGACCCTTCACGGACCGAGAGGATTCGACGACATGGACGAGTTCATAGTCCGGAACATCCTCGATCTCGCCCTGGATTCGACCGACGCCAAGCAGATCATGAACATCCTGCTGTGCTGCGCCCAGAAGGCAACCACATTCATACAGCATGAACACATCGAAGCGCAGACAGTGAAGGCATTCCATATCTTTGCCCGCACAGTGCAGGTCATGTACCGCATCGGCGCAGCCCTTCAGCTGAAGCGCCTGGGATACAAGTTCCACAAGGTAGACCTCTCCCGCTCCGGCATGAAGCCGCTCTCGTAAACGGCATGCCTTAGCCTTTACATCGTTTATTCTTTCGGCAAATGCTTGTTCACAAATTTTGGGAAGGTGATGACGAAGTATATCGTTCCAAGAATGATCAGTTCTCCGAATATGTTGATGCCAAACATGCCGCATACGACGAAAGCGACAACGAAGACAAGAACCAGCGGAAGAAAATACCTGAAGAACGTCTTGCGCAGGAACTTCTTTCCTTCGGCCATGTTGCTGCAGTGCGAGAGGTAATCCTCAACACAGAGCATGACACCATAGCAGACTACAGCCATGCCCACTGCGGTAACGATTGTCCAGATCAAGCCGTCCGCACCCTCAAAAGTCCTGCTGCTGTCCTTTACGAATTGCAGGTTTGAAACCATCAGCAGGACAAGGAAACTGATGACACCAAATAGAAGAGAAACCAATAAAGGTTTCTTCTCGAATCTCCATTTGCCGTAATTACTTTGCATACCTTTCTGTTTAATCTTAGTTTAATGCTGTATGAAATCTTTCACTCTTTTCTTCTTGTCATAGATAATCTCTACGCCTTGCTGCTTCACCATCTCCAGATATTCCTCAATCGGACTTAACCCGACTGATTGACGCAGTTGATTCAGCTTGTCCGGATTTTCGACAGGCCAGATGTAAATCACCGCCTTGCCACCTGCGGTTATTGAGTATGCCTGCGTACCGTATTTCTGAGGCTTGCCGGCATTCATCAGCATCCGGTCTTCCATAGTAACGAGTTCATCCATAGACAGATATCCATTCTCAACCGCATCGTGAAAGAGTCCGACGTACTTCTTCATGGTCTTAAGATCACTGTGGTCAATCACCAGAAAAATGGCATTGTTTGCATCTTCGGAAAGGCCGTCAGGCCAGCCGTATGTATCAAGAATCCGTGAGACAACTTCAAGGTTCGCATTGTCTGTCTCCTCCATCTTCATAGCATATGCGATGATTTCATCCTGTGTGGCCTTCCCTGCCGCAACCTTCGCCCAATCAGAACGCACTTCCTGGTCTTTTCTACCTATATCGCACAAAAGAGAATCCAGCATATCCCTTGTATCTGCTGTTCCGGTTTGGGCGCTTACGGAACAGCAGACTAATGCTGCGAGTATTGTTATGAGCTGTTTTGTCATAGATGTTACTATTTCCAGAACTTGTCCGGGTCGTGAGTTATAGTGTAGACGATATCCCTGAATGGTTCGAATCCTTCAGGTACAAGTGCGTAATAGCGGTTTCTAAGAGCCGACTGAGGAAGAGTAGTGTAATCCTCCTGATAGAATCCCAATGCTCCCCAGCAGCAGAACCAGTAGGTGTTCTTGGCCATGTATGCGTAATAGTCA
Source organism: Bacteroidales bacterium (assembly GCA_017461285.1). The sequence goes on from JAFTYS010000080.1 coordinate 10,403, forward strand.
GTCATCTTTGAACTCCCTTTTTCAAAGCCAGGGTAGAACTTCATCTTTTCTCCGCTTATATATTTCTCACGCATTTGCCTCAGAGAAAGAAGATTGCCGTCAAGGTCTGTGACATAACGCCCGCCCATATCAGTGTCAAGCATCACCCATTGCTGACTTTCCGGCAGCCAGACCTCATTGACGACATGGCAGTCATTATCATTCTCATCCTGAGGCAAGCAGGTTATGTATCTTGCCTTGATTCCTGCTGCTGTAAGAAGTTCAAAGGTCATGATGCTGTGCAGACGGCAGTTGAAAGCAGGTTCAACATTCTTGGTATATTCCCAGAGACCGATAGCATTCTTGTATTCAGGCTGTATCTTCTGATTTTCGTGAGGGATGTTGAACGCGACAAACTTGCCGATAGCAAGAGCCTTGTCCCATGTTGAAGCCGTAGCATCATATAGCGTGTCCAACTGGAAATAATCCATAATCTCCTTTGCCCGGATGCTGTCTTTAACGTATTCAATATCAACGAATGTCGAGTCAGGACTGTATGCCCCGCATGTTCTGAGCAGATCAACTCTTTCTTCAAATCGAGCCAGGTTGCTTTCATCGAAGCTTACACTAACGTAATAAAGCTTTGAGGTGTTGATGAAGATGATAAATGATACAGTCAATGCTCCGATGAGTGCCAGCAGATATACGATAGTTTTGAGGATTATCTTGAATGTTCGTTTCATGTTCTTCTATTTCTTTGATTTGATCGAGTGCGATTTTACTGCAAAAATGCACTCGATGCGTCGGAGTCATAAGCCTTCTTTGCTTTGTATAGAATGATATTGTTAGTTGTTGAATAAATTACAGCTGCTGTAATGGCCAGATAAAGCCAGTTGAAATATCCTCCCGGTCCCATACAGAATCCGACTATTGACAAAGCTGTCATGAGTACGATAGAGACGAAGTTGGCTATTATCATTCCCTTTTCTGTCTTGGCAAGATATGCCGGATTGTTCTCGTTTTTAATACGTGTATAAAGGCTTACAGAACCGAAGATTATGATTACGCTAAATGTCGTTGTCAGGATTCCGTCAAATCCTTTATCCAAGGTTCTATAGATAAAAAACACAATCAAAAACGCCATCATCGGCACAAATGAAGCTATGCGGAAGACTTTAAGTGTTTTCATAATCGTGTCAATTTATTAGGTCAGCTGTTTTTCAGTTTGCGGTACTTGGTCAGATAGTATACGAAAAGAATGATGCTGCAAAGCAGTGATCCAAGGGCCAGATACAAGACAAGGTCTGATGAAATTCCGGACTTGTCTTCAGGTGCAGAGCCAAAAATGTTTGCCAGGCAGACGCAAAGCAGTGCAGCGGCCGAAAACCCTGTGGCTTTCATCCCGCCCTTGAGGTCTTTTTCAGTGAAATCTTTCATAATTGCATGTGTTCGTTATATATAACATGTCCTTGGCAGTCGGCGGACTACCAAGGACAAATTTAGAAAAAGGAAATGACTTTTTGAATACTTTGCGGGATTTAAAACCTGAACGCAACCTTGAGCATGCAGTTTGCGGGGGCCTGCGGATAGATGCCGACATCGGAGATGTAGGCATCATCCTGCTGGAAATAGGCTCGCCAGAGCCATGCATCGGCATAATACATCCTGTTGAAAAGGTTATTGACATGGAAGGAGAGGGAGACTGCAGAGTTTCCGGAAACAGGGATCTCATACCCCATCGCAAAGCCTGCCACGAAATATGCCGGAATCGAACGCTCTTCGGAAGATGTGTTGTCGTAATACTGTCGGCCGACATATTTACCGTTCAAGGACACATAGGCGGAATTCAATGAACCCGACGAGAATGCAAACGGACGTACAGTCACTCCGGCCATACCCACAACCGAAGGAGACATCAGGATGTCCGTATTCTCGAACTCGACCTCATGCTGGCCAAGATAGTTCCAGTCATTCATGTTGTCATACATCTCATAATACGCGGTATATCTACGTATCTTATTGTCCGACAATGTGATATTACCATTCATCTGAATCCATTCGAGAGGTTTCCACGCTGCTGCAACCTCGATGCCTCGACGCCAGCTGCGCGGCACATTCTCCTTTATGGCGTAACCGACATCGGTTAGCTTTCCGGTCTCCAGAAGCATGTCCCAGTATTCCATCAGATAAAGGTTTGCGGACAACGAGAATTTTTCTGTCACATGCTCATAGCCGATTTCCAGATCGAGCATCTTTTCAGGACGAATGTCCACTCCCCTTCCTGCGACCCCGGCTGAAGCAGCCTTGTTCGCATCCAGAATCAGCTCCTTGATGTCGCTTCTGCCCGGCTCACGATGGCCTAAAGCAGCCGAGATGAATGCTCGTGACGAAGGATTCCAGCGGTATGAGAGGCCTGCGCGCGGATTGAAGAACTGCCAGTCATCCTTATGGTCAAGAAGGACGCCGTCGTCTTCCGGTCCCGACATATTCAGCCATACCCCTCTGTACTGAAGGTCCGCATATGCGGTCAGAGAAGGTGAAACATGCATTTCTCCGCGTACGAATGCATTTGCCTCATGCTTGAGACCGTTGTTCATATACCACTGATGGCCGGCATAGTCGAACGAGTCACCGAGCACGTCGCTCCAAAGGACAGATCCGATATGGTCTCCGTCGTAACGGGACAGATTGATTCCTGCAGTCAGGTTAAGAAGCTCGGAATTATAGCGCAGGTCCGAATTCAGGACGAAATAGTCATTTGCCAGAGCTTCCTTGGTAATGAAGTCACCTTCGTCATACTGAACACCTCCGACAACCGGAGAAGGCATCAGATATTTTGAGAATGATTTTCCAGCCTTGTAGTTCTCATAATATCCGTCACCACGGGTGTAATTGAAAGTGGAGCTCCATGCCAACCGATCGGAAAAGGAATGGGTATAATTCAGCTGAAGATGGTGCTGGGTATAGTTATCTGTCTCATTATCATAATAATGTACATTCCCGAAGGCATCGTAATACTCGCCTGCCGGGTTGTACCTCCTGTCCTTCTCGTATTGCTCGAGGCTTATGCCTTCCCATGTGATTCCCGTCCTCTGGTCGCCCATGAGCCATGTCAGACGCAGGGAATTGCGCTCATTCATCCAGCCGAGGACAGCCATGGCAGACTGTACGTCAGCGAATGCATTGCGGATGTATCCGTCAGTCGAGCTGCGCGAGTACGCAGCATTGAAATACATACCCGACTTCATCAGTCCTGTACCAGCTGAATAGACATTCATGAATGTGCCGTATGAGCCTACGGACATTTCAGCCGATGCGAAAGGATCGGGACCGACCGAAGCCGTACTCATGTTGATGCTGGCTCCGAATGCGCCTGCACCATTTGCGGATGTGCCGAGTCCACGCTGGAGCTGGACGCTGGAAATCATGGATGAAAGAGCGGGAATATTGACCCAGAAGACTTCCTGCGACTCGGCATCATTCAGCGTGATGCCGTTCAGGGTAACATTGATCTGCGAGCCCTTGGATCCGCGGACAGTCAGCTTGGAATAGCCCAGACCGGTTCCTCCTTCGTTTACAGAGACGACTGAAGGCTGGAGGGCCAGATTCATAGGAAGGGAGTTAAGCGGATTGGAGCGCCTGAGCTCTTCCTTTCCGACCATTGTGTAGGTTACAGGCGTATCCTTGCCTGCCCTGGATGATGAGACGACAACGCTGTCAAGTCTCTCGACCTTTTCATCGGCCGCTTCTTTCTCCGCACCTTGTGCCGGGAAAGGGATCAGCGAAACTAACGCTGCAAAAAACAAAAAACCTCGCATAATGTTGCCACATTTATGCAAGGGGGCACGCCCGAAAGCGCACATGAGATGATGCTTCCCTACGCCGGCATTATCCGGATCAGGTTCATGGGTATGATCTCAGCCCGGACCACTCCGGACACCCCTGCAAATATTCTTCGTATTCAAGATTCCCGATCAGGTCGGGGATGACGTCATGGCCGGCCTAAGGTCGGAGATGACGTCATGGCCGGCCGGACCGGCCATCTCTATTTTTCTACCAGCCTGACCTCGTAAAGCTTCGGCCAGTTCTTTCCGGTAAGATATATCTTCTTCGTCTGAGGATTGTATGCTATTCCGTTAAGCACGTCTGTATCAGCAGTATGAAGACTCTTCGGAAGCAGTCCGCGGCAGTCCACGACGCCTTCGACCTTTCCGTTCTTCGGATTGATTATCACGATCTCATCTGTCGTATATACGTTCGCCCAGACCTTTCCATCTATATATTCAAGCTCGTTGAGCCACCTTACAGGACGTTCGTTCAAGGTAACCAGCTGCTTCTTCTCCAGACCGAACTGCCCGTTCATGAAGAAGAGGTTCGCCGAGCCGTCAGATGCAATCAGCTGTTTTCCGTCGGTGGTCAATCCCCAGCCCTGTCTCGGGTACTTCCATGTCGACAGATACTCCAAGGTATTCGCATCATAGATGAATGCGACCTTCGATTCCCACGTAAGTATGTACAGATTGCCGTCGAAGATCACGGATCCTTCCACAAAATATTTCTTGTCGAAGTTCAGCCTCTGCAAAGCATTTCCTGTCTCCATGTCAACCTTTCTGAATGTCGACTTGCCGTTCACGCCTGTGCTCTCATACATCTGTCCGTCGTGGAAGAAAAGTCCCTGGGTGTATGATTCCGTATCATGCGGATACTCAGCCACGACCTCGAGAGTGTATTCCCGGACCTTGGCCTCAGTACATGACATAAGGAGCAAAGACAGTATGAGTGCGGTCAACGTTTTCATAAAAGGCGTATAAAGTGGTACAAAAGTAGTCAAAAAATACATTTTGCGAAAATATTGTTACATTTGCAGATTGTAAAGACTGCAGAAACATGAGCACATACTATATAATAATGACAGGAATGGCCGTCATGGCCGTCATCGTATTCATCGCCTTGTTCTTCTTCAAGGCCGGATACGGATACCTGTCGGCATCAAACTGGGGTCCGAAGATCAGCAACAGAACCGCTTGGATCATCATGGAAGCCCCGGCCTTCATATTCCTGCTGTACTATACGATAAGATTCGCCCTCTCGGGAGCGGATACCGGCAACTCCAAGGCCGTTCTTTATATGATGGCAGGATTCTACCTCCTCCACTATTTCCAGAGGTCATTCATCTTCCCTCTGATGATGCGTGGAAAGAGCACGATGCCTGTAGCCATAATGCTCATGGGACTGACATTCAACACCTTGAACGCCTACCTTATCGGAGGATGGCTGTATGGAGAGGCACCGGAAGGGATGTATTCCACAGACTGGCTGTGGAGCCCGCAGTTCATCATAGGAACCATCGTGTTCTTTATCGGAATGGGCATAAACCTCCATTCCGACCATGTGATCCGAAACCTCCGCAAGCCCGGAGACACAAAGCATTATATTCCCCGCAAGGGACTATATAAATACGTAACCTCGGCAAACTATTTCGGCGAATTCACCGAATGGATCGGGTATGCGATACTTACCTGGTCGCCTGCAGGAGCGCTTTTCGCGCTCTGGACCTTCGCAAACCTCGGTCCCCGCGCAAAGGCCCTGACAAAAAAATATGAGCAGGAGTTCGGCGAGGAATATAGAAGACTTGACAAGAAACACATTATACCATTCATTTGGTAATGAGCGAATTATTTACACCATACAGGATCGGCCCTCTCGAGCTGAAGAACCGCACCATAAGGTCTGCCGCCTTCGAGGCCATGTGCCCCGGACAAAGGCCGTCGAAGGAGCTGTTCGACTACCATACGGCCGTGGCACGCGGAGGCATCGGAATGACCACCGTGGCATATGCTGCGGTCTGCAGGAGCGGCCTGTCGTTCGAGAACCAGCTATGGATGCGCGAGGAGATCGTGCCTGAGCTGAAGAAGCTGACGGACGCAATCCACGCCGAAGGCGCAAAGGTTTCGATACAGCTCGGCCATTGTGGCAACATGTCCCACCGGAGCATCTGCGGATGCATGCCGTACGGAGCGAGCAGAGGCTTCAACCTCTACTCCCCTACCTTCGTGCAGAAGATGAACATGGAGCAGATCAATGAGGTGGCAGATGCATATGGAAAGGCTGTCGAGCTTGCTATAGAAGCCGGATTCGATGCCATAGAGATACATGCAGGACACGGATATCTGATCTCCCAGTTCCTCTCGCCATACACAAACAAGAGGCGCGACGAATTCGGAGGGTCACTCGAGAACCGCATGAGGTTCATGAAGATGTGCGTAAGCAAGGCGGTCGCTGCCGGCAAAGGCAAGGTAGCCCTCTTCGCAAAACTCAACACCCGCGACGGATTCAAGGGCGGTCAGGAAACCGACGAACTTATAGAAGTCGCAAAGGAGCTGCGCAGCCTCGGAATAGAGGCGATAGTCCTTTCGGGAGGCTTCGTCAGCCGCCACCCGCAGTATGTGATGCGCGGACAGTTCCCTGTAAAGACGATCGTCCACTATTTCCCATGGAGCAAATGGTGGCTCAAGGCGGGAGTTTCGCTGGCAGGAAAACTGGTGGCGCCAAGCGTACCGTTCAAGAAGCTTTTCTTCATGGAAGATGCCCTGAAGTTCCGCGAGGCGATGCCTGACTTCCCGTTTGTATATGTCGGTGGAGTCGTTTCCCGCGAATCTGCAGACGAGGCCATCAGCAAAGGTTTCCCGCTGATACAGATGGGACGAGCCGTACTGGAAGACACTGACTTTGTGAACAAGATGCAGGCGGATGAGAATCATTGCAGCGGATGCACGCACAGCAATTTCTGCATCGGAAGGATGTATTCAAGGTCCATGCAGTGCCACAAGAATTGCGAGGACATCACTCCCGCCCTCAGGAAAGAGGTGGAACGCATGAACATAGAAAATGACAGAATCGAGCGCAAGCTCGGATACAAATAGTTCTTTGAAATATAGGTAGAATGACTTGTCGCGCCTTCGGGTGAGGAAAGTCCGGACTGGATAGGGCGACCTGCTGTGGAAAGCACAGATGGGAGTAATCTTATGGATGCCGTAACAGAAAACAAACCGCCCGCAAGGGCAAGGGTGAAACCGTGAGGCAAGAGCTCACGACGCCATGTGGCGACATATGGCGGTGACGGCACCAGGTCCAGCAAGACCATGTATACCGGAACGTCCGCAAGGACAAAAGGGCTGCCCGCTCTTTCCGGGGGGTAGGTTGCGAAGATAAATGACAAGATAAAACAGAAACCGGCTTACTGTTCTGCCTATTACCATAGGGCTGGCCTCGTGCCGGCCCTTTTTTATAAAAAGTCTTGCAGGGTCACGACATTTTCGTTATATTTGTATCCCGTATGAAAACGGGATTTGACAACGAAAAGTATCTGAAGATACAGTCCGAACAGATCAAGAAACGAATTGCACAGTTCGGAGACAAGCTCTACCTCGAGTTCGGAGGAAAACTATTTGACGACAACCACGCCAGCCGCGTGCTGCCCGGCTTCAAGCCGGACAGCAAGCTTGATATGCTCAAGCAGCTCAAGGACGAGTCGGAGATCATCATTGTGATCAGTTCATTGGACATAGAGAAGAACAAGGTCCGCGGAGACCTTGGAATCACCTACGATGAAGATGTGCTCCGCCTCAAGGCTGAATTCGAGAACGTCGGGTTCTTTGTCAGCAGCGTCGTAATGACCCATTATAACGGTCAGTCCAGTGCAGACGCCTACAGGCAGCGCCTTGAGAGAAAGGGAATCAAGGTATACTATCACTATACAATAGAAGGCTATCCGAACAATGTGGCCCTCATCGATTCTGACGAAGGATTCGGTAAGAACGACTATGTAGAGACATCGCGTCCTCTCGTTGTCGTGACCGCGCCAGGTCCCGGAAGCGGAAAGATGGCAGTCTGCCTCAGCCAGCTGTATCATGAGAACAAGAGGAACATCAAGGCAGGATACGCAAAGTTCGAGACATTCCCTGTCTGGAACCTGCCGCTGAAGCACCCTGTGAACATGGCTTATGAGGCTGCCACGGCTGACCTGAACGACGTGAACATGATCGACCCGTTCCATCTTGAAGCATATGGTTCGATCGCATCGAGCTACAACCGCGACATCGAGATATTCCCGGTATTGAACGCATTGTTCGAAGGCATATATGGAGAGAGCCCTTACAAGTCCCCTACCGACATGGGAGTCAACATGATAGGATTCTGCATGAGCGACGAGGACGCATGCTGCAACGCTGCCAGAGAAGAGATAATCAGGCGCTATTACTATGCGCTATGCACTCTCGCGGAAAAGGGAAACAATGAGAATGAAGTGAACAAGATCGCCCTCATCCTGAAGCAGGCAAAGCTCACCACCGAATACCGCCGCACAACAGTTGCCGCCCATGCAAGGAAGGAACTTTGCGGCGTGGCTACAGCAGCCATCGAGCTCCAGGACGGAACCATCATCACTTCCCGCACAAGCTCTCTGCTCGGGCCAAGCGCAGCATTGATACTGAATGCTCTGAAACATATCGCAGGAATTCCGCACCATGTCAGACTCATCCCAGAAGAGATGATCGAACCTATACAGAAGACCAAGGTGGAATATCTTCATGGACATAACCCGCGTCTCCACACAGATGAAGTGCTTGTAGCTCTTTCCATGCTCAGCATACATGACGAAAACTGCAGAAAGGCGCTGGACCAGCTGCCGAAGCTGGAAGGCTGCCAGGTCCATTCGACAGTGATGCTAAGCGAAGTAGACCACAAGGTCTTCAAGAAACTAGGCGTAGGACTTACCTGCGACCCTGTCAAGAAGATCGAATAACCTGACCTGAAACGTGAACTAAACCTATAACCCATGGAACCTATCATCGCCCCTGTAAGCCTCGAGCTCATCAAAGCGGAGCTTACACCAAACAAGAAGCTCAGGGACACAAACAAGAGCCATAACGAGATCTATGTGATCAACCATCATGACTCTCCTAACGTAATGAGGGAAATCGGACGTCTGCGCGAGGAAGCGTTCCGCGATTCCGGCGGAGGAAGCGGTCTTTCGATGGACATAGACGAATTCGACACGATGGAAACCCCATACCAGCAGCTGATCGTATGGGATCCTGACGCCGAGAGGATTCTTGGCGGATACAGATATATTCTTGGTCCGGACATAAAGCTGGGAGAAGACGGACAGCCGATTCTGGCCACATCCCATATGTTCCATTTTTCAGACAGATTCATAAAGGATTATCTTCCATACACGATTGAGCTTGGAAGGAGTTTCGTATCGCCGGACTACCAGAGCAGCAAGGCAGGAGCAAAAGGGCTCTTCGCATTGGACAACCTTTGGGACGGGCTCGGAGCATTATGCATCATCAATCCGGCAATGAAGTATTTCTTCGGCAAGATGACCATGTATCCGGAATACAACAGACAGGCCCGAGACCTGATCCAGCACTTCCTGTTCAAGCATTTTGCTGATAATGAAGGACTTGTCACCCCAGTCGACCCGCTAAAGATAGAGACTGACAAGAAATACATGGACAGCATCCTCAAAGACGACAGCTTCAAGGATGACTATAAGCATCTCAATGCGGAAGTGCGCCGCTTAGGCGAGAACATCCCACCTCTTGTCAATTCGTACATGAGTCTCTCGCCTACGATGAAGACATTCGGAGGAGGTATAAATCATGAATTCAGCGAAGCGGAAGAGACTTGTATCCTCATTACCTTCGACGAGGTCTACGAGGCGAAGAGAGCCCGCCACATCGATTCATATATTGATGAAGAGATCAAGAAGATAAGGGTCAGATTCCCTCTTTTTGTAGAGAACATGGGCGAAGACCTCAGGATGAGGATTGCACTAAAGAGGCAGCAGGTGCAGGAAAAGATCGCCCGTACTTTAAAGAACAGAAAGAACAAGAAGCAGAACAAGAAGAAAGCAAAATAAGAAAGGGTTCCCGCGGGAACCCTTTTACATTACTTTCTGCCGTCTATGCGCTTACGAAGAGAATCGGACATCGGAAGCTTGCTGTCCTTGTCCGACTTGTCCAGCCAGCGGGACGCAAGGTCGTAATCTCCAAGCATATACGAAGCCAAGGCAAGATTGTACGCTGCGGACGAGCTCTTCAGGACATCATTTGTATCAAGAAGCCCAAGCCATATGTCCATGGCACTCTTCCATTGATAACGGTCCGCGTACTCCATTGCCTTATACCATTGAGGAGAATCAAAGTAAACGACCGAATACTGCTCGTAGCGCCACTGTGACTTGAAATTGGAGGAAATCTTCATTCCCGCTTCAAAACCCAGTTCGACCAACGACTCGACAGCCCTTTCCCTAATGGTCCCGGCACTCTGCTTTCCGTCCGAATACGCATAAGGAACAGCCACGCTGCTGCCGCTGAAGGCATATACCTTCTCGCTGTCATTCATTGCATCGAAGCAATACAGCCCGATCTTGAACGGAAGGTTGCCAGTACTTAAATATGACGAATCTGCAGAAGATGGAGACGCCACAGCTGAAGGTCCTCCCATGGTCATTGTGCCGACAGCAAGAGTATCAAGCAGGAACACCACATCCGCTCCTGTATCAATAATCAGGTTCATCAATGTGTCCTTGGAAGAATACGCACCGCCGGGAGCCACACGCATCCTGTAAATCCCGACAGAGCCTTCTCCTGTACCGTAATCCTGCTCCAAGGAATATGCGAGTCCGTCGGCAATGCCCTCTGCAAGAAGATTGCTTATCCGGTTGTCGTTTTCCATATGGACGACAGCCACATTCTTACTCGCGAATTCGATTCCGGATTTGGAAGGATGCCTCATCTCCACATGGATGGAATGACGGCTTGGACCGCATGATGCAGCCAGGAAGGCAAGGGCAACTATGTACAGTATCTGTTTCATATCATTAAAGTATTTCTACAGGTTCGGCTATAAGATCATATTCATCTGCTCCGGTCACCTTTACCATAAGGAACTCTCCGATCAGCGAATATGGGTCCACATCACCTATGACCTCCGTATCCGGCTTCACAAGAATCTCGCCATCGACTTCAGGACTTTCAAACTCGCTTCTGCATACGAGGACGCCGTCCATAAAATCATCGACAATCACCTTCTCCAAGGATCCTACACGCGACTGGTTGAAATCAAGAGACATTCCGCTCTGAAGAGTCATAAGTTCATCCAGACGCTCCTGCTTTACACGGGCAGTTATGCTGTCCTTGAAGTTTTCCGCACCATATGTGCCTTCTTCTTCTGAATATCTGAATGCGCCCAGCCTTTCGAAACGCGCCTCGCGCACAAAGTCCATAAGTTCCTTGAACTCCCTTTTGCCTTCTCCAGGATGCCCCACTATCATGGTCGTACGGAGAACCACCCCCGGAACTCTCTCGCGCATCTTCCTTATAAGCTCTCTGGTCCATTCTCCGGTCACATGACGGTGCATATTGTCCAGCACCTTATCTGAAATGTGCTGGAGAGGGATGTCCATATATCTGCAGACCTTAGGATTGTCCGCCATCTGGTCAAGGACATCTTCAGGGAATGATGCCGGATATGAATAATGTATCCTGATCCATTCAATGCCATCAACTTCCGAAAGCTTCTGGAGCAGCTCAGCCAGGGCACGGCGACGATAGAGGTCAAGTCCGTAATAGGTTGTATCCTGAGCGATGACGATCAGTTCCTTGACTCCCCTATCCGCAAGCGCGGAGGCCTCTGCAACCAGATCTTCAATAGGAACAGACTTATGCGCCCCCCTTATGAACGGAATGGCGCAATATGAGCACCTGCGGTCGCAGCCTTCGGAAATCTTCAGGTATGCATAATGGGACGGCGTGGTAAGATATCTATTATTCCTCAATGCAGGATCCGAATCAGCACCTAACGCCTTGATGACCGGATCGAATTCCCTTGCACCGTACCATTCGTCCACCTCCGGTATCAGTTCCGGAAGTTCATCTGCATATCTTTGCGACAGACAGCCGAATACTATGATTCTCTCAGCCTCGCCTCTTTTCTTTTTCTCTACCGCCTCCAGGATTGCCTGGACCGACTCTTCCTTTGCGTCTCCGATGAATCCGCATGTATTGAGAAGGATGACATCAACGGGAATATCCTCTCCCTCAGGAACGATCTCGTACAGATCTTCCACCTGGGAAAGGATATGCTCTGTATCCACCTTGTTCTTGGAGCAGCCCAAGGTGACAGTCTGAAGTTTCCTCTTCATCGGATTATTCAGCGGCTTCCTCCGCTTCCTCCTCCGGATTCACGAAATCAAGAGAAGCATATTTCTTGAGATTGTTGTACCAGTCTACAACCTTCTTCATGTGCGACACATAGAAACGGTCACGGTCATACGCAGGGAGGGCTTTCTCGAAAAGAGCCTTGAGTTCGTCTGCAGAAGACTTTGAAGATGGAGCGTCTGCATCGCCAAGAACCTCCTTCATGCTGAGGAAAACTTCCTGAAGCTTCACTTCCTCATCATCGGTATAGATCGAGATGTCTGCGAGTGAAGTGATCTTGCTGTTCATGCTTACGCTGCTTCTCTTCTTGTCGGCAAGAGCTTCGACGATGGCTCCGTTTCTAGCCTGTGAAATATAAAGAAAAAGTCCGCTCTGGCCTGAAATCGCCAGAATCTTTGAAAGATCGGTTTTCATAAATAATTATCGTTTATTAGTTATCATACAATTCGTTTATCACACGGATCGTGCTGTACTTCAGGTCTGTAAGCGTGCCCAGATTATGTATCACCGCATCCACCTCCGGCTGAAGCTCACCATCGGATATGCTGTTCATCATCCTCTGATTCAACATCCTGGCATATACGCTCTCCCTTGGTGCAGAGTCTCTCATGCACGCCCTTTCTAGCCTTGTCTCGACAAGAGAATCCACAAGGACGACCTTGTCACCAAAACCTCTGAATTCCGGTTTCTCCAGAACAGTGGCCGACTCGAACACAACGAAACGAGCGTCAGAATACTGCTGCGCCCATGTCTCGAAATCCTCGACCAGGGCAGGAAAGACAAGAGCCTCAACCTGACGGAGAAGGTTTCTGTCCCTGAATATCCGGGCAGAGAGCCTCGACGGAACGAACTTTCCCTCACCGTCCCGCAGCGGCTCCGCAACAAGTTTCTCGATGTCGTCCAATAAGGTCGGGTGGACATCATACAGCATCTTGACACGTTCATCCGCATTGTAGACCCCGCATCCGTATATCTCCTGCAGGATCCTGCACACTTCGGTCTTTCCGCTTCCGATGCCTCCGGTTATGACAAGAACTTCCATCACTCGTCCCTTACGATACATTCGACATAGAAAGGATCGACATCATAACTGATGACTCCTTCCGGAAGAGCCGCACACCTTACAGGACACTTGCCGCTTATCGTCACAGCGAAGTCATCATAATCGGCATAGAGTTCCAATGATTCAAGAGGCGATCCTTTAAGCGGGAAATGGCATTTCAATATCGCGTCCACCTTGGATGGAAGGACCACCATCTCCTTGTCCGCCGGCACATTACGTGTACCGACCTTGACCTCCCCCCTCATCTCGACATACCTTGCAACTTCCATGGAATAGCCTACCTGATCTGTAGAGAAGCGCACCTTTGCAATATGCTCAAGACCGACGACACCATGAATATCAGTATCAAGGGATGATCTTTTCAACGGTTTGGTATATATGCGGTCTATATTCTTCAGAACATCCGGCTCCCCATAAACAGTCACGGAGTCAGGAATGACCTTGAGTTCTTCCGCATTCGTATACTGGTCCATATATGAGAACGAATATACCGGATGAACTGCGACCTTTCTGTGATCCACTGAAGGAAATGTGAAGAACAATGTATCCGAACCGAAATACTCGACAGTCACATCGTCTCCGAACATCACATGCGAATATTCCTGAAGATCTGGAGCAGTCACATAGTAGATGTCGTCCTTCTTATGCCTCATCACTTCTGGCTTGAAGGAAACTGTACGTGCATGTCTTTCACCGAAAGTCTTATGTCTTATGGCATTATATCCTGTCGTACGGCACCTTGCAATTACGGGACTGCTGTTCGACGACTTGTCCGAATGGCCTTCAATGCTGCACTGGGCGATTACAGGTACCGTAAGGAAATCGTTATATTTCAGAGAAAGATTATGAATGAGCCATATACTAAACGCCAACAGGAGAGCAAGCAGCAATGCAGCCCAATCTCTCCCGCTGATTCCTAAAGAATCCAGTAGCCTTTGAAACAGCCCTTTCATCTCTTTCCTGATATGTTACTGTCTGTTAGGATCTGTGTAATCCTTCTGGATCGCCTGCTTGTTGACGCGGATCTTCACATCCTTGTCAACCTCGAGGAGGACATAGCTTTCCTTGACTTCCGCTACAGTGCCATAGATACCGCCGATTGTAACGACCTTGTCACCGTTCTTGAGAGAGTTGCGGAAATTCTCCATCTCCTTCTGCTGCTTTCTCTGCGGACGGATCATGAAGAACCACATAACCACAAAGATCAAGGCAAGCATGATCCACATTGATAATCCACTGCCCTGTGCTGCAGGAGCAGATGCCTGTAAAAGTGTAAACATATTCATTTCAAAATTTAATTATAGTTTTCAAAAACAATCTCCTAAAGCAGTCCCTTGCCTTCTTTCCTGACCAGTCCTTCATTCACGAGGTTCTGGACAAGACGGTCGATGAGTCCGTTCACGAAAGAGCGGCTCTTCGGAGTGCCGAAGAACTTGGATATCTCAACATATTCGTTGATGGAGACCTTGACAGGAATCGTCGGGAAGGTCGCCACCTCTGCAAGGCCCATCACGATAAGGACTACATCTGTAGAGAAAAGGCGCTCCTTCTCCCAACCGGTCACAGCATCGGCAACCATTGCCGAATACTTCTCATAACCAGCGAAAGATGCCTGAAGAAGCCTTCTCACGAACAGCTTGTCGCTCTCGACATCCTCTCCCTTGAGGATCTCGCTGTTGTAGAGAGGAAGCAACGACCATCTCTCTCCCTTTGCAAGGGACTTGAAGGTCTTGCAGCACCACGTAAGAGCATATGCAAGATCATCGTACCAGTACAGAGACTTCTCTTCCAATATCTGTTCCAGCTCGACGCTGTCTACGAACTCTTCCTCGAATATCTTCGTGAACAGCTTGCAGTCTTCTGCAAGAGACCTCTCCTCTGACGCCATGTATTCTGCATAATACTCCTTCGAGCAGACTGAAGTCATGATCTTCTTGAGCAGAAGGTCATACTGGGCCCATGAATACTTCTTCTTTGCGAATATCTTCTGAAAATCGGCATCTTCATCGAGGAGCTTTGCAAGGGCATTGTCCGCAAACTTCATGTTAGGGTTGCGCTCTTCTTCGGTCGGATTGAACTTTCCCTTTGCCGCTTCCAGCCTTTCGCGGGCGATGCGTGTCAAAGGAGACACGATTCCGAGCATATAGATATAAAGGTCCCTGGTCGCCTCGCATGCCTGCTCAAGCATGGTTTCGGCATGCGAAAGAGACATGTCAGACGATAAGACACTGCTATACAGCACTTTAAAGGCCTTTATCCTTAAGATTCTTCTATTAAGCATATTTTTGGTCAAAATTTTATGCAAAGATACACTCATTTTTCAGAAAAATCCCTAACTTTGTAAAGATTTACTTAAAAAAGACAAGATATGTATAGTGAGGATTACGATGGAGCAAATGCTCATGAGCGTTCAGGTGAGGACATTTATTCAAAACCTGTAAGAGCAGGAAAGCGTACATACTTCTTTGACGTCAAGGCTACCAAAGGCAACGACTTCTACCTGACGATCACAGAAAGCAAGCGCAGGGTAGACAGCAACGGGCATTTCGCCTATGACAAACATAAGATCTTCCTCTACAAGGAGGACTTCGAAAAGTTCACCGAGGGTCTTGAGGAAGTCATCAAGTACATCAAGGCAAACTGCCTCAAGGAAGACAGCCGTCCTGCCGGAAGCGGTTTTGCCGATGTGGAATTCGAAGAGCTTTAAAGAACAATACGCAAAAGGATGGCTTCGGCCGTCCTTTTGTCATTATGACCATAAAACAATTGCAGTAATGAAGAATTACGGATACATACGTACTGCAGCAGCAGTGCCGTCTGTCAGGGTTGCCGACATAGCGTTCAACACTGAAGAGATCTGCAGACTCATAGGCAAGGCCATTGAAAGCCAGGCATCACTGGCTGTCTTCCCGGAACTGTGCATAACAGGAAGCACATGCGGAGACCTGTTCAGACAAAGCCTCCTGGTCAAGGGTGCAGAGGAAGCAGCTGGCAGGATTGCAGAATTCTGCCGATATAAGGATATTACCGTCGTTGTAGGAGCGCCCGTTCCATACGGCGGGCAGCTATACAACTGCAGCATCGTGATAGCTGACGGCACTGTCAAAGGCATAGTGCCTAAAACCCACCTGACTCCGAAGGAACAGCGCCTGTTCTCATCGGCATCAGAGCTGGAATCTGACGGAAGGCAGTGGGAGATAAAGTATGCCGGATGCAAGTGCCGCATATCTGCCGGCCTGCAGTTCCAGATCGGAGAAGCGGTGTTTGCCGTAGAGACCGGAGAAGACCTTTGGGCACCAATACCACCTTCTTCCCGCCATGCAATGTCCGGAGTGCACATCATCGCCCATCCTTCGGCAGAATATGAAATCCTGATGACAGACAGGTACAGGTCCGACCGTCTGAAGCAGCATACCGCATGCACATTGACTGGCTACATCCACGCTTCTGCCGGATTCGGGGAATCAACACAGGACTATGTACATTCAGGAGCGGCGGCTATATGGGAGAATGGAGAAGTGCTTGCCGCAAATGACAGATACAGCACCGAGCCTTCGCTCACAATCGCCGACATCGATATCGAGAAGCTCGAGAATCTCAGGCGGGGACGCAACGGATTCCTAAACAATTCATATACAAGGCTCTCACTTGGCGAAGGCAAGGACACAGACTTTGAAACAAGCTTGCACAGACCGGTCGAGCCACATCCTTTCGCACCGGAAAAGGACCTTGACTACAGATGCAGGGAGATCCTGGACATCCAGGTCACAGGACTTGCAACAAGGCTGAGACACATAAACTGCCAGACTGCAGTCATGGGCATTTCGGGAGGTCTGGACAGCACGCTGGCCCTTCTTGTAGCCGCATTGGCCTTCGACAAGCTCGGCTGGTCACGCAAAAGGATAATCGGAGTGACAATGCCGGGATACGGCACGACTTCCCGCACGAAGAACAATGCGACAGACCTGATGGAAGGACTGGGCATAACATCCAGGGAGATTTCCATTGCAGCAGCATGCGACCAGCATTTCAAGGATCTCGGCCATGACAAGAGCGTAACCGACGTTACCTTCGAAAACTCACAGGCAAGGGAGAGGACCCAGATCCTGATGGACGTGGCTAACCAGACGAACGGACTTGTGGTCGGAACAGGAGACCTTTCGGAGCTTGCATTGGGCTGGGCGACCTACAACGGAGACCACATGTCGATGTACGGAGTGAATGCCGGCGTACCAAAGACACTTGTGCGCAGCCTGGTAAGATGGGCGACGCTGAACAGGTTCGAGGATCTTTCCTCAACACTTCTGGACATAGTGGACACCCCTATCAGCCCGGAGCTCCTTCCGGCAAACGAAAAGGGTGAGATACAGCAGGTTACGGAAGACCTCGTCGGTCCTTACGAACTCCATGACTTCTTCATCTACAACTTCGTCCGCTTCGGATATACTCCGTCGAAAATCATGTTCCTTGCACGCAAGGCCTTTGAAGGAAAGTATGACAACGACACGATAAGAAAGTGGCTGAAGACCTTCATGAGAAGATTCTTCAACCAGCAGTTCAAGCGTTCCTGCCTGCCTGACGGACCTAAAGTCGGCTCGGTAGGCCTCTCGCCAAGAGGCGACTGGGACATGCCGTCAGACGCATGGAGCACCTTATTTCAAAACAACATCTGAACTGATTGAATACGAGAAAAACCTAATAAACAATACCCCGAATTATTATGAAACGAACTGGAAGAATTGCACTCCTCGTCTGCATGCTTGCTGTCGCGCAGCTATCGACAGCAAGAACAAGGCACGACAAGATAGTAGAAAAGATCATAGAGACCGGAAATACAGACAACCGTACGATGGAGCACCTTGACGTGCTTTCCAACAGGATAGGCGGCAGACTCATAGGATCAAATGCATATGACAATGCAGTGGAATGGTGTGCATCGATGTTCAAGCAATGGGGGCTTGAAGTGTGGGTACAGGAAGCTGGTGAGGTTCCTGTCGGTTTCAACCGCGGACCTTGGTTCGGCAGAATGCTCGGCGGAAACGGAATGAACCTCCATTTCGCCACACCTTCGTACACGGTCGGAACCAAGGGTGTGCAGAGGGGCCATGTATTGAAGGAACCTCTCACGCAGGCAGAATTCAACAATATGAAGGAAAGCCTCAGGGGAGCCTGGGTGCTCATCGGGGGCACTAACAACGGCTACCCTATCGACTGGACAGAGAAGGGCGACAGCATCCGTAATGCAGCCATCGCAGAAAACATTGAGATCGACAGAAAGAACCGGGAGGCAAGGATGAAGGGCGAAACCGAAATGCTTCCAAGAAAATATGAGCCGGCGATGTTCTACAGGCAGATGGTAGAGGCTGGAATCCTCGGTATCATACAATCTTCCGAAGTTCCTGTCAGGGCACTTTACGACAGAAGGAACCTGGATCAGATGACTTTCGACAATCTGCCGAAGGTACCTGACATCAAACTTGACGAGCAGCAGTACGAGATAATCGGGAAGATGGTGGACCGAAGGGAATATTTCCAGCTTGAGTTCGATATCAGAAACCACTTCAGGATGGGTCCTGTGAAGTATCACAATGTCATCGGGGTAATCAGAGGAAGCAAATATCCTGACGAATATGTCCTTGCCGGAGGCCACCTTGACGCATACGACGTAGCGACAGGAGGTGTTGACTGCGGAAGCGGCGTGGCCCCTGTAATGGAAGCTGCACGTCTTATAGCTGAGGCTGGCGGAAAGCCTGAAAGAAGCATATTGTTCTGCCTTTGGGCAGGTGAGGAATTCGGTCTTCTAGGCAGCAGGCACTTCGTCCAGAGCGGAACAGTAGACATGAAGAAGATATCAAACTACTTCAACAGGGACTATACCCCGTTCCTTACTGCCGGAGTAACCGTGCCTGAAGCCATGTATGAAGATTTCGTGAAGGTCAGCGAGCCTCTCAAGGATGCACATCCGGAATTCACCTTCAATGTAGAAAAGCGTCAGGGAAATCCAAGACCAAGGCCAACCAGTGCAGGCGGTTCAGATCACGCATATTTCGCTATGGAGGGAGTTCCGACAATCGGCTTCAACCTCAAGGATCCAAAGGGATACAACTTCAGCTATAACGAGATCTGGCACACTGAGAGGGACACATACAACAAGAGTATCCCTGAATATCAGGAACATACAGCGACATGCACGGCCGTAATTCTGTACTGCCTTGCAAATCTTGACCATATTCTCAGTCGTGAAGGACTGTACGCAGACTAAAGCGACCCGATGATCTTTGTAAAGAGTGTCGTCATCTTATCGGCGGCGGCGTTGGCGGCAACAACAACGTCGTCGCCGTCGTTTACATAGTCCTCCGCATAATCATCGTGAGCCTCATTAGTGATGACTGACATTCCGAATACAGGGATGTCCGAATGACGGGCAACGATAACTTCAGGAATAGTAGACATTCCGACAGCATCTGCGCCGATGAGCCTGTAATACTTGTATTCTGCAGGAGTCTCGTAAGTAGGGCCTGTGCTTGCGAAGTACACACCGCTCTTGAGTTCATAGCCGAGTCCTGCAGCGATCTCGAACGCCATCATCCTCAACTGCTTGTCATAAGGACGGGTCATGTCAGGGAAACGCGGACCGAACTCATCCATGTTAGGCCCGATAAGCGGATTAGGAAGATGGCTGATATGATCTGTGATGACCAT
>JAFTYS010000081.1 GCA_017461285.1 Bacteroidales bacterium
ATGCCTGATGATGGTTGTGACATAACCGATGAAGCTCTCGCTTTCAGGATCCTTCGTTGAGAGACGGCTATATATTATGACTATATTACGTATCAGTCTCGCATATTCATCATCTGCCTTTTCCAGACCGCTCATGAATTCGGAGAAGTTCCATCCGCCTTCCGCATACCTGTCCTTTACCTTTTCAAGATAGGCAAGAGCACCTTCGAAACATTGCTGGGAAACGCCTCTGACCCCATATCGAAGCAGGAGGAGATAGAACGTCCGGGCCTGAGGCGAGGACTCAAAACAGAGTTTCTGATTGCCTGCATCAGTGAGATAGAAATCCCCCTTTTCATCTATCCTGACTGAACTTACCACAGACGAAGAGGACATAAGATGGTCATAAAGAAGACGGTAATATCCTTCGTATGAGAGCTTGCTTGAAGGAGCATCAAGCTGCGTAACGAAATAAGGGACCCTCATCTTCATGTCCCGGCTTACATCCAGACAGATGAAGTCCATGCTCCTGGTAAGTTTGCCCTCATCATTTAGCATCTCACCTTCCTGTAGCTTCAGTACAAGGAAGGCATCATACCGGACAAGACCCGGTGAGAGTCTGAAGGCCGAACAGAATGCATTGAAGAGGGAAACGGAAGTGATCTTCTCCAATGCATCATCCATATTCTCGGAAACCGCACGGTTTCCCGACGGGAGGATGTATTCCATGGAACGGCAGAGAAGGTCCATATCCAGATCCTTCTTTACGCGAGGAAGATAAAACAGCTGCAGACCGACGTCATTCAAGGTCTTGGAAAGAAGCAGGTTATTGAAGTCATCATCAAGCACTTCCCTGCTGCTAAGACACTTACGCTTCTCGAGATATATGATTTGGGATGAAGAACATTCGGATTCGACATCATTTACAGAAAAGAGGCTGGTCCATTCACGCGACTTATCCGATAGCGCCATGCGTATCGCAGCAAGAAGAATCCTCTCACGCGAATCCACATCCACATCCGCCTGTATCACCCCTTCGAAAGTACAGACGAGAGCGTCCTTTTCAAATTCGGGCAGATCTTCAAGAACTTCAATGCATTCCTGAAGCGACAGATAATGAATCATTTCCAGTTCATCATCCGTCAGACCGAGCTTTCGCTGGCAGTCATTGAGCAGAGACACTTCAGCGCCGTGTATCTGCCTGTCCGCCTTCGCCAGGTCCACAGCGATCTTCATCGCCGCCCTCTTCTGTACCGGGGTAAGGGTCATGTCAAGAACAGATTATGCCTTAGAGCGAAGCAAGGCAGTCAGTGACGTTCTTTTCGATTCTTGAAGGGATGTCGGTACCTTCGGCCTTTTCGAACTTTTCGCCTGTGATGTTCTCGTAGAGCTCGACATAGCGGTCTGTTATGCCGTTCACGATATCATCGGTCATTTCAGGAACCTGCTGTCCTTCCTGGCCCTGGAATCCGTTTGCCATGAGCCATTCACGCACGAACTCCTTCGAGAGCTGCTTCTGCTTCTGGCCTGCTGCAAGGCGCTCCTCATATCCTTCCGCATAGAAATATCTTGAAGAGTCAGGGGTATGGATCTCGTCCATGAGATAGATCTTTCCGTCCTTCTTTCCGAACTCGTACTTTGTATCTACCAGGATGAGTCCCATCTTTGCGGCGATCTCCGTTCCTCTCTGGAAGATTGCGCGGGTATATGCTTCAAGCTGCTCGTAGTCCTCCCTGCTCACGATGCCCTGGGCGATGATCTCCTCTTTCGAGATGTCCTCGTCGTGTCCTTCGGCCGCCTTTGTGGTCGGAGTTATGATAGGCTGCGGGAACTTCTGGTTCTCGACCATTCCTTCAGGCATCTCCACACCGCAGATAGTGCGCTTTCCTGCCTTGTATTCTCTCCATGCATGGCCGGAAAGATATCCGCGGATGACCATTTCAACTTTGAAAGGTTCGCATTTATGGCCTACTGTCACCATCGGATCCGGAACTGCAATCTTCCAGTTAGGAAGGATGTCAGCAGTCGCATCCAGGAACTTGGCTGCAATCTGATTGAGGACCTGACCCTTGAAAGGGATACCCTTAGGGAGTACTACGTCAAACGCTGAGATACGGTCGGAAACCACCATCACAAGATATTCGTCGCCTATGCTGTACACGTCACGGACCTTGCCTACATAATGGCTGGTCTGTCCTGGAAAATTGAAATCGGTCTTTACTATTGCTTCCATGATATATATATAATTGATTATCCTTATTGGTTCAACCTGCGAAGATAGTCATTTTATTCGTAGTCCGTAAGCTTGAGGCGGTATTTATTGCTTCCGAAATTTCGAAAGTACAGATTGCCGGTCGAGCCGGCAATGACGGTCGGGACGGGAATGACGGGGTCATCGGCAATGACGGGGTCGGCCTGACCGGCAATGACGGGGTCGGCTGGGCCGACGGACTGGGCTGCCGCCCCGGGTCTGACCGGGGACCTTTTCCATGTCCCCGGGTCCACAGAGAACAGCACAGGCTTCTTCTGTCCTTCCAGAACAAACCCGAGCTGGCGGTAGACATCCCCACGGGACCATTCCAGGTCCGCATAGCTCATCACGTCGTCCGGACGGACATCTTCAATGAATGTCTTCAGCATCTTTCCCATGCCTCCATTGACCCTGACACCAGGAAGGGAAGCATATCTGGTCCACTCATATGACCTTATCTCCCTGTCCCCCTTGACCCACTTGCGGGCATTGGAAAACGTCGCGACAGCGAGCAATGTGCCCGGAACAAGCACGGCATCAGCCGCCAGATGGCCGGTCTGCCTTTTAAGGAAAAGGCCATACCGGTACCGGCACGCCGCGTCCCCATAAGAATGATTGCTCATGAGAAAATCATGAGCTTCGGGTTTTTCTATCCTCCTGACCTCACAGTTACGGGCAAAGGCCTGGCCGAACACCTCCAGGTGGGCAAGAAGACGCTCCTGCATCATATCCTTCTGCAGACGCCACCGGTCTTCAGTGACAATCAGCGGTGTTTCAGCAATTACCCGCATGAATTCGAGACAGTCGAGCGCACGGTCGCTGGCCTCAACGGCTTCTTCGGGCGTCAGGGATGAAACTTCCAAGGGCAGAATTACTTTCGAAACCCGCCCGTCTGCAGTACCTGCACATATGATATCGAACCCGTCACGCATCTGACGGGAACATTTGAATCCTTTACCTTCCAGGAAAACGGCTATTTCTTCAAGCAGTCCGGTCATTTGAGCAGTTCCCTCGCCAGAAGCGGATTGTCGGTCGTAAGCTGGTCCACACCCATCTTTATCATGCGTACCATGTCCTTTTCCTCATTGACGGTCCATGCGTTCACGCTCATCCCCTTCCTGCGCGCCAGCCTGTACCACTTCGGGTGCTTGACATATACTTCATGATTATAGTCTACTCCGTTGACATTCAGGGAATCCAGCTGAACCGGACTCAGGCTTGAGCCAAGGAACTGGACGGTATATCCCGGAAGCATCTCCGCCAACTTCTGGCACATATGTATGCTGAACGAGATGAACATGACCCTGTCCGGATGGAGCAGTCCGTTCTCGGCAAGATTCGCCACAGCGAGATTGACGAAGGCATCCTCTACCTCCGGGGACGACTGGGTCTTAAGTTCATAGACCAGCTTGGTCTCAGGGTATTTCCTGCCCTGGGCAAGGTATTCGTCAATTGTCGGGATGCGTTCCCCGTTGGCAATCCTGAAATCCTTGAACTCCGAATACGGATATTTCTCGATCCTCTTGCCGTCTATCTCCCCATCATGATATACGATGAGAACGCTGTCCGCAGTTATGTTGACATCAAATTCGCTGCCCCAGAAGCCAGCCTCCTGGGCACATCGGAGGGCAGCAATGGAGTTTTTGGCATATCCGGCTTCCGGGCAGTTCCAGAATCCCCTGTGGGCTACGATTCCGGTTTCACGGGCGCCTTTCCTGCGGGCCTGTAGTGGAGATGGCATCATCATTATAAGGACTGCAAGTATCAGAGTTATCTTTTTCATAATTAAATCACACATAAATTACGGATACAAATATAAGTATTTTGCATGTCTTTTTTCAAAAAGTATTAACTTTGTCCGCTTGTAATTAAACTATTAACGAATATGGTAAAAGTAAATCTTGGAGGATGCAGCTCCTTTGTAAAAGATGCAGACTATAAGGCATATGTTGAGAAATCTCTTGCCGCTCTTGAGGTTCTCGAGAACGAGACCGGCGCAGGAAACGACTTCCTCGGATGGAAGCACCTTCCGTCAGAGACACTGAAAAGCGGTCTTGTCGCAGAATGCGAGGCAGTAAGGGATGCATGGGCAGCAAAGAACGTCGATCTGGTGATCGTAATCGGAATCGGAGGTTCATACCTCGGTGCAAAATGCGCGATCGAGGCTCTGTCACATCAGTTTGCAAAGCAGCTCAAGAACAAGGGCAACGCTCCTGAAATCGTATTCGCAGGCCAGAACCTGTCTGAGGAATACATGTGCGAGCTCATGGACCTCGTCAAGGAGAGAAATGCGGCATGCGTTGTTATCTCGAAGTCAGGTACCACAACAGAGCCTGCAGTTGCGTTCCGCCTTGTAAAGAAATATCTTGAAGAGACATATGGAAAGGCTGAGGCAGCGGAGCGTATCGTAGCCGTTACCGACAAGGCACGCGGAGCCCTCAAGTCTCTCTCGACTCAGGAAGGTTACAAGACATTTGTGATCGAAGATAACGTAGGAGGACGTTTCTCTGTACTCACTCCGGTAGGAATCCTTCCGATCGTTCTCGCAGGTTTCGACATGAAGGCTATGCTCGAAGGAGCTCTTGCAATGGAAGAGGAGTGCGCAAAGAAATGCGAGTGCAACCCTGCAGTACAGTATGCTGCAATGCGCAACGCCCTCTATGCACAGGGCAAGAAGATCGAGATCCTGGTAGCTTACAACCCTAAGCTCACATTCCTCGGCGAGTGGTGGAAGCAGCTCTACGGAGAGTCTGAAGGCAAGAACGGCCTCGGCATCTTCCCGGCTTCAGTGAACTTCACGACAGACCTCCATTCAATGGGCCAGTACATCCAGGACGGAGAGCGCACCCTTATGGAGACAGTGGTTTCAGTTGAGAAGAGCAACCGCTCTATGCTCATCGAGAACGACCCTCAGAACCTTGATGGTCTCAACTTCCTCACCGGAAAGCATGTAGAGGAGTGCAACGCGATGGCAGAGCTCGGAACAAGGCTCGCACACATCGACGGAGGCGTACCTCAGATATCGCTTTCAATCGAATGCGTGAACGAGTACAACCTCGGAGCACTCTTCTATTTCTTCGAGAAGGCATGCGGTATCAGCGGATACGTTCTCGGCGTGAATCCGTTCGACCAGCCTGGCGTGGAAGCATATAAGAAGAACATGTTCGCCCTCCTCGGCAAGCCTGGCTACGAGGAAATGGCAGACGCCCTCAAGGCAAGACTCTAATACTATTTTCAAGGTGACAGACAAGGAGATTATAGAAGGGCTCATCGCCCGTGACGGGAAGATCACCAGGAAGTTTTTCTACGTGAAGTGCCGTCCGTTGATGTACAGCATCATCGGACGGGTCTTTGCGTTTGAAGTGGATTACGACGAACTCATAAACGAGCTGTATATCCACATCATGGAAAACGACGCAGCCCGTCTCCGCACTTTCTCCTACAGCAGTTCTGTATATCAGTGGATAAAGACTGTCGCCATCAGATTCTTTCAGCATAAACGCGACCGGATAATAGAAAATCAATCGAAAGAGCCTCTATATATTGAAGGGGATCCGGTCGAACCGCATATAGGAGTGGCTATATCCATCGACCTGAAGGGCATGATATCACGTGTTGATAATCCCCGCTACCGGCTTGTGCTTCAGAAGTCCCTCATTGAGGACATGGCTCCTGAAGTACTGGCGAAACAGATGGGTGTCACTGTTGCGAATCTGTATAACATAAAGAAACGCGCTATGAACGCGTTTCTCAAAATCGCAAAACAGGACGATTATGGCAGAAAAGAGAATGATGATCACTGACGAACTCCTGGCAGCATTCCTTGACGGGAATGTGAACAGGAAGGAAGTCGAAGCAATCCTTCAGGCGGCTGCAGAAGACAGTTCGCTCAGGGAGTTCATCGCCATTGCAGCCGACGTATCAAATCATACAGACAGACCTAAAGACCACGCAATCTTTCCAGCACCTGGTCACCCAGCGCAGATTTGACCCTGATATGATCTTTCACTGAAGTCACGAAAGGATCGGACTCGAAGAAAGATCCGCGCACCTGCATGAAATCCTCCTTACGCTGAGCCTCGTCGCCGTCAGCGCCAAAGCTTGTCATCATGCTCAATGAGAATTCCTTGCGGGCATCCTCATAAATCATATTGTCAAGTCCCACTACAGAATCCTTCCATTTCTGGACAAGTTCGATCAGCTTTTCCACAGTCACAGTTCCAAAATCCACTCCATAATACTCCTGGATGACCCTGTATGCCCATTTCCATTCGTATTGGTAGTACATCTTATGCATCTTGGCAAAGGCCTCATTCACTGCATCCACATCACCGACGGCCCCGGACTGTATATCATCAAGAAGAGCCTCTACAGCAGCCTTTGGAGCTATGAGGCCGGCAAGATCCACCCAGTCACCTTCGCCATATGACGACTTAGGGGCAAATGCCTCACGAAGACCTTCAATATCTGCCGCATCGGAACCCATGATCCTGGTTATAAGAGAGTTGCCCAGAAATTTGTCAAGAGCCATCCCGTAATATTTGAGACCGTTCTTCAGAGAGGACCTCTTTATCTTTCCGCTCTGATATGTGTAGGCATCTGAATTCACGCCGGACACCCTCTGAAGTTCCTTGAGGATCGATATTCCGTTGAGCATCTTCTGTATGGTATAAGGGCTCAGGAGGTTGAAGTTGATCTGGTCGAGAAGAACCGGATCCTTTCTCTTGTCACGTACAGGCCATTTCTTGGCATCACGGATGGTGCCGACGCTCTTGAGGTTCGCTCCAGGCATGATGAACGAGGTGTTCTGCTGCTCTATCAGATACGAGAAAGGCAGATCGGACGTATCCTGATGGCTTACATGTCGTCCCATCACAAGCGAAAATGCACCGACCTTCGCCGGCCAGAGGATATATGAATCCGAAGAGGTCTTCGCTCCCCTCTCCATGATTCCCTGGTGGATAGGTCCGAGCTTGTACATGTGGTTGCTCTGGTTCGATCCGGAACCGGCATTCATGAACGAGAACATTCCGGCAATCAGCAGGGTCGACTTATGGTGAGTCACGGTAAACGGTCCGGCAAAGATTGCGCAGGCTTCTCCGTTCTCCCCCTGGCAGTTGCTGAAGAACAGCGAATCCGATGCCGAATAATTATGTCCCAGCATACATGCCTGACCGATGAAACATCTTGAGAAGGTCACTCCATCCTCGACGCTTGAGCCGCTGGAGATGATGAAGTCGTCTCCGATCACGCCCACACCCACATGGACAGGTGCCTCCTGCTTGCTGTTGATGCTTCCGTTCTTAAGCCTTGATGCACCCTCTATCTTGCAGTAGTCTCCGACTTTCACATTCTTGATATAGCCGGAATCCACTATAACCGCATTGGATCCGATGACTCCGACAGAAGAAGACACGCTCTCGACATATCTTGTGATCATTCCGCGCAGCCGGGCGATCATCTCCGGACGATGACGGTACAATGCCATGATATAAGCCGTCTGAGCTGTAAGGTGGTCGAAGATCATGACCTCACGACCTCCGGTCTCATTCAGTACGCAGACCTCCACGCCATTTCCGAAACAGCTTACACAGTCCGTCAGGATAATATCGACATTCTCTATGAATGTATCATGTCCTATCTCGTAGTTGGCAATGTAGTTCTTTACATTCTCTATGCAGCAGTCATCGCCTACCGTTACATTATGCAAGGTCGCATAAGCTATTCCTGAAGGCTTGCGTATGCCTCCGGGAAGGCAGAACTCCTTGCTGAAGACTCCCAGCCTCACATGGCCGGAGAACCTGGTATGATGGACCTTCTCCGGAAGGAATCCATCCGCAACTTCTATCTGGTCCCAATCTGCAGCGCTACAAAGCTGCGACTTAAGCATTTCAATTTCTGCTTCTGTAAGTTTTCTGTAGTTTTTCATATTCCCTTTGTATCTCGTCATATGCATATCCCCTTGAAAGACCGAAACGCAGCATCTTAAGACGGCATTGAGGGTCATCCTTGAGGACCTTGAACTTGTTCTCCATTAATTTTTCCAATCTCTGACCGGCCTTGGACTCATCTATCTCTTCCAACGCTCTGTCAATCACATCTCCCGGCACACCTTTCGCTGAAAGCATGTATCTGATCTTCGTCTGGCCCCAACCTGAAAGAGCGGCCTTATCCCTAGCAAATGCAGAAGCATAGCGGAACTCATCCAGATACTTTTCAGCAACCAGAGCTTCAACCACCTTTTCAGCCTTTTCCCTGTCACCCTCCAGAGCCTTCATCACCTTCTTCATGATGTCAGACCGGCAGTATTCCCTGCGGGAACACAGATTCCTCATTCTGTCCAGCACCCGTTCCATAACATCAGAAATTGAATCCTGCGCTCAGGTACAGCCCTACCTTTCCGGTAAAGTCCGACCAGTGCACATTCGCAGAGATAGGTCCGAAAATCGTATCGTACGAATATTCCACTCCTGCTCCGAAGTTACCCATTCCTTCACCGAACTGTCTGAAGGTTTCGGCATCACGGACATAGTTTATGGTTCCTGTCACATAATGGTTGCGTGCCACCTCGAATCTGAAATCCGTCCTGAACATAGTCATGATGTTCTTCATTGCCACAAGGTTCGTCAATCCGATGAACGGTACCTGCTGGTCCACGAATCTTCCCGGAAGAGAGCCTCCTATCGCATTGAAGTAGGCCAGAGGTATCTCCTTTCCCATCAGGAACCTGCAATAGAATGACGGTATGAAAGTAAAGCCGTCTCCGCCGGGAACGACCAGCTTCGCATCTGCTTGAAGCGTATGAAAATTATTGATCATTTCCGGGATTCCGGCGAATGTCCAGGCATAGGACAGACCGGCATTCACTCCCTTGGTAGGGAAATAGCCGTCATCGAATGTATCGGTACGTCCGTCGGCGAACAATGACATGAAGTCATTGGTAAGGCTCGTCTTGTCATACTCGTCGATTACATTGGAAGACTTTATGTTCCTGATGTCGAAGATATCATTCCTGAGTCCGCCCCTGATGTCAAGGAACCTCCATTTGATGTTTGACAGATACACTTCCTGCCTTGCATTGAAGTAGCTGAGGCTCAGGTTGTTTGTCCCGAAATTCAGCATGCTCATGTCAGTCCATCTGAATGATGCCGAAGCATTGACGGTAGGTATGTCAGGCATGTCATACGACCATTTCGCTTGGACATAAGGATTTGCGCTGATCTTGCCCGTCAGGTCGAATGAATGACCATGGAGCTTGTGCACGTTGATTCCGAGATTGACAAGCACGGACACGATTTCCTCCGTATCAGCCCTCACTCCTATTCCAAGCTGATGGATAGGTCCCTTCTTGCAGTTGATGACCAGCTTGAAAGGCTCCTCGGTTCCTAAAAGCTCATATGTCACGTAATCATAGCATTGGGTTCCGTAGATCCTCGCGACAATGTCATCCAGACCTTCGCGGCTTATCTTCTGGCCCGGATAAAGGTCCATCCTGTCCATCAGGAGAAGCTTTTCCTTCGGAAGCACGCCTGTGATCTCGATTTCGTCTATCATCAGCGAATCAGCATGGAAATCAAACGCCTTCGGCTTATGTTCCGCCTTATAGGTTCCCATGGTCTTGACAGCGACCATCCTCAGAAGAGAGTCCTGGGCTTCGGCCGCACGCCTTCCGCGGACGATGATCGTATCGATGGCCTGCTTGTTGAAGCTCATCATGTTGTATTCGGGAAGATACGGCTTTATCTTCACATCCGGAACATCCACATTCTTCTCGAATGCGTCCCTTCCGAGCATATCGATTCCCTGCCCTATGATGTCACCGATGTTGTTCACCTGCATATACGAGCGCTTGTCCTGCGAAAGGTCGACGCCTATTATGATGTCCGCACCCATCTCCCTCGCCAGCGAAGTAGGATAATTGTCCCTCATTCCTCCGTCCACCAGAACCATTCCGTTCGTACGTACGGGGGCGAAGATGCCTGGTATCGACATGGTCGAACGCATGGCTGTATTCATCTTGCCGCTGTGCCATATCTTTGCCTTTCCCGACACCATGTCGGTAGCCACACAGGCAAACGGGATAGGGAAAGACTGAAAATCCGTGGAGTCCTGATATCCTATGGTAAGCGAGCTGATCAGGTTGCTGACATTCTGGCCGTAGATGTAGCCGGAAGGAAGGCTTCCGAGCAGATTGTTCTTCAGGAACTCTGCTCCTTCCTCATTGTCCGCACCGATGTGCAGGACCTCATGCCTCCGGATGTCATCGAAGCGATGCTCGTCAGCCAGCTTCATCTTATAGTAGTCACGTTCGTAATAAAAAGGTATGGCTATAAGATATTTCTCCTTGTATTTCGTATCGGAATAAGACACATATTCCCTGGAGAGACGGTCGCTCAAAGCCCAGTTCCAGTCCATGTTGCGGACCAGAGAGTCCATTTCAGGCACGGTATATCCCAGGGCGTACAGACCTCCGATCAGACCTCCCATGCTGGTTCCGAGAACCATGTCGACAGGTATGCCCAGTTCCTCTATATACTCGATCACACCGACATGGGCGGCACCTTTCGCACCTCCGCCGCTGAGCACCAGAGCCACCGTAGGACGGTGCTTCCTAATTTCAGCCATCTTCTTCTGCATCCGCGCGACAGCCTCCGCATCCGCCTTCGGGTCGACCCCGCGGGCATATGCGGCATGACTGCCTGCAAGCAGACAGACGGCCATCATAATGACTGAAACGAACCTTTTCATATTATTTTTCCTTATGCTGTCCGGCAAGCATTCCGCATGCCGCCAGGATATCTTCGCCTCGCGATGCCCTTACAGTAGTCATCAGACCGCTGTTGTTAAGCCTCTGCTTGAAGTTCTCGATGATCACCGGAGCGGATGTCTCATATGGGAAATCCGGAATCTTGTGGAACCTTATCAGGTTCATGCGGCACTCCAGTCCCTTCAGCATCCTTATCAGCGCATCCGCATGGGCCTTAGTATCATTGAAGCCGGCAAACATCGTATACTCGAAGCTGACCCTTCTCTGTCCGGAGAAGTCATACTGCTTTATAAGGTCTATCACCTCCTGGATCGGCCATGCCTTCTGTACAGGCATGATGGTCAGGCGCTCCGGACCGAACGGATCATGAAGACTTACGGCAAGATGGCACCTGCACTCGTCCAGATACCTTTTCAGGTTCGGCATGACGCCGATGGTGGATACCGTTATCCTTTTAGGACTCCATGCAAAGCCCCAGTCCGCAGTCAGGATCTCGATCGCACGCATGACATTGTCATAATTGTCCAGCGGCTCTCCCATGCCCATGAAGACGGCATTGGTCAGACGGTCGGACTCGTCGACGGCGATGAACTGCGAGATGATGTCGGCTGCAGACATATGGCCATGGAATCCCTGCCTTCCGGTCATGCAGAATCTGCAGCCCATCCTGCAGCCTGACTGCGAAGACACGCATAACGTCGCACGGTCATCGTCGGGTATCATCACCGCTTCTATTGCTCCTGACTCCAGTTCTGACTCATCCGTCACCGTCACAAGCCCCTTCTTGTGGGAACACTTGACAGGGAACAGGTATTTCTTCGTTCCGTCCGACGATACCTGCAGGCCTGCATAAGGCACCACTCCAACCTCATACTTCTGTGAGAGCTTCTCACGCGCAGCCTTCGACAGATTAGTCATCTCATCTATCGAACGCACTTTCTTCACATACAGCCACTGGGCGATCTGCTTGGCGGCAAAGCCAGGCAGACCCTCTTCAGCGGCAAGGGCCTTCAGCTCATCCAGATTCTTACCTAACAACTTAATCTTCATATCTGCAGCAAAACAAATAACATACAAAAATAATGATTTTTTGTAAAAGTTATATTCTCGTCAGCACTTGTAACACAGTTTGGCACAAGGTCGCAATAATTTTGTCGCAGTGAAAGTTTTTCATTACATTTGCTTTGTCTAGCGGAAAGGTTCCGCAGGCAATTAACTTTTAAAAAATTAACATTTATGGCTAAAGAAGAAGTACAGGACGGTACCGGCATCAATGCTGCGAAACTCAAGGCATTGCAGGCGACGATTGACAAGATTGAGAAAGATTACGGCAAAGGTACGATCATGAAGTTGGGAGATCAGCCTAAATGGGAGGTTTCGGTGATTCCGAGCGGTTCCATTGCCCTTGATGCCGCGCTCGGCATTGGCGGATACCCACGCGGAAGAGTCATCGAGATCTATGGACCGGAGTCAAGCGGTAAGACCACCCTGGCGATCCATGCCATCGCCCAGGCACAGAAGCAGGGCGGCATCGCAGCAATCATCGACGCGGAGCATGCGTTTGACAGGACCTATGCAAAGAACCTGGGTGTAGACCTCGACACACTGCTCATCTCGCAGCCTGACAACGGAGAGCAGGCCCTCGAGATTGCGGACAACCTTATCCGCTCAGGCGCCATCGACATCATCGTGATCGACTCTGTTGCAGCCCTTACTCCAAAAGCGGAGATCGAGGGAGAAATGGGAGACTCGAAGATGGGACTCCAGGCAAGGCTCATGAGCCAGGCTCTCAGAAAGCTCACAGCAAACATCAGCAAGACAAACACATGCTGCATCTTCATCAACCAGCTGCGTGACAAGATCGGCGTGATGTTCGGAAACCCGGAGACGACTACCGGAGGTAACGCCCTCAAGTTCTACGCATCAGTACGCGTGGATGTCCGCAGGACGACCCAGATCAAGGACGGAGATGAGGCTCTCGGAAACCGCACAAAGGTAAAGATCGTGAAGAACAAGATGGCTCCGCCATTCAAGAAGGCAGAGTTCGACATCGTCTACGGCGAGGGAATCTCAAGAGTAGGAGAAGTCATCGACCTTGCAGTCGAATACGACATCATCAAGAAGAGCGGTTCGTGGTTCAGCTACGGCGACAGCAAGCTCGCTCAGGGACGTGAAGCAGTAAAGAACCTCCTGACCGACAATGTAGAGCTTTGCGACGAGATAGAAGCAAAGATCCGCGAAGTCATCCAGAACGTACAGGACTAGTACTCCTGATATCCGACCAAAAGTCTCCCTCTGTATTGCAGAGGGAGACTTTTGGTTGTCACTATTTATTGGATTCTTCCCGAATATAGTATTTCTACCGGAAAAATCATATCCCAATCATCCCCCCAGACCACATTCCCATTCTCAATAGCAAAAGTCCTGAAGACATCCGGATCAAGATACTTATCATATTGAGGATGAGGATGGTTTCTTATGAAACTACCGAAATCCACAACACGTACGGTTCCATCACTGAAGGTCAATGTCAAAGACAGTCCTCCTGAATATACTGCATCTACAATATTCATATTCTGGTCTTTATGTGAGTACAATGTACCGGTTTCTTCATAATGAAATAATCGATCCATTTCTGAACTATATCCAGGGCATATACCCGGATAAAATCCTCAGCTATTTTCGCATCACGTTGAGACAAAGGTAAATAACCTTTTGCATTTCTCCTAACAACTGACTTGAATTTTCCGTTTTCAATCATTATTTCATAAATAAGCTGACGGTCCCCTTGTATCACATGAACATGGATAGGTTCATGCTCATTTGAATAGAAAAAGAACACAAGTCCAAAGTATTCAAATATTTTCGGCATAATTACATGGTTTATATGTTAATGTAAAGCTATCAGGCATGGAGAAAGACGGTCATATTGTTCCATAGTCAATATCCCGGCATCGCGGAGGGCTTCGATGGTCCAGCGGTCGGGAGGGGTGTTTTCGCGGTACAGGACTATTGCTTTCGCGGTTTCAAGATTGCGGATATAGGGATGGGCGCGCAAGGAATCTGCCGGCAGAGTCCATAGAGGGTATGGTACAGCATTCTCCGGTGAAACGGTTATCAGGTCCTTCAGTCCGTCAAACTTTTCCTGGTCAAATCGATATATGTCCATCAGCTGCTCCTTATAGGAATAGCCGCCTAGCGCCTTGCGATGTTCGACCATCTTTGTCGCGAACCAGCCGCCGATGCCCGGAAGGGCATCAAAGGCGGCGGAGTCCGCGACATTCAGATCGACAAGAGGTATGTCGATGAATGGTTCAAGCCGGCGGAAGACACTGTCCGCCACGACATATGACTTGGCAAAATCTTCCTTACGTCTGAAACGCCCGCCCTTCTGGCGGTAATTGTCTATGGCCTGAGCCTGCTTCGGGCTGAAACCCAGAAGGCATAGATCCTCTACTGAAACCGTATTCGGATCAAACCTGAAAGTCTCGACAGTCCTGCGGGGAACATTGTTCCTTACTGCCCGGGCACGTGGGGAATGGCCGGCATACCTTCTGACAGTTTCAGCCTCCGCTCCGGAAGCTTTGGAATCACTCACGCCTGCAGTGCTGTCCCGCGACATAGGAATCCGGACATATACCGTGTCCGGGTTGTCACGATTCGCGGTTATCTTCATGACCGCAGCCTGATGGATGAAAAGGGCCGTCTGATATCCCATGATAAGGAAGACTATGGCAATGACCCCGACAATGAAGGACTCCGAAAGTCCCATGTTCTTCTTCTCCGAACTCTCCATAACAAATCAAAAAAAACAGATACCTGCATAAAGCAAAGTATCTGTCCATGATTCATCCCTTTTGCAAAGGTAGGCGTCAATACGTAAACTGCAAGATTATTCGTCGTCTTCCATGCAGTTTTTTCCGTTTTTATATGCTTTTTTCTTTTTTTTAGTCTCCGGAGCCCCCGAAACGATGATTACGATTTCCCCCTTAGGTTCATGTTCCTTGTACCAGGCAGCGACTTCCGCAAGGGTTCCGCGCTTATGTTCCTCGAACTTCTTAGAGATTTCACGGGCCACCGAACATTCCCTCTCCGCTCCGAAGAACTCAGCGAACTGCTCCAGGGTCTTCACCAGACGATATGGAGATTCATAGAAGATCATCGTCCTTGTTTCCTCGGAAAGTTCTGTCAGACGGGTCTGGCGTCCCTTCTTCTGCGGAAGAAATCCCTCAAAGCAGAAGCGGTCGCACGGATAGCCCGACGAGACGAGTGCCGGCACGAACGCCGTCGCCCCGGGAAGGGTCTGTACCTCGATGCCTTCCTGGACACATGTCCTGACAAGAAGGAAACCCGGGTCTGAAATGCCGGGAGTTCCGGCATCGCTTATCAAAGCCACATTCAGTCCGGAAAGGATGCGCTCCTTGATTATTGAAGCCGTCTTATGCTCGTTGAACTTATGGTGGGACTCCAGGCGTCCCTTTATATCATAATGCTTGAGAAGGACCGAACTTGTCCTGGTATCCTCCGCAAGAATGAGGTCCGCTTCCTTAAGAACCCTTATCGCCCTGAATGTCATGTCCTCAAGGTTTCCCACAGGGGTCGGGACTATGTATAATACGCCTGCCATGCTATCTGATCTTGCGGCGTACAGCCATCATGAAACGGTAAACGGTCTCGGAACCGAGATCCCAGTCAGGCCGTTCTGCCACGATATAGCTAACAGCCTCGTCCAGCGTGGTCATCTGATTGATCTTCGTCAACGCCTCTTGGAAAGCCATCGGATCCTGATTGAAAAGCATGTTTATGAAGAGTATCCTGTCATTCAGTGAGATCGCACTTCTGATGTCCTTTACCTGGGTGCCGGGCATGTCAGTCCTCCATGCCTGCCTGTCGATCATGGAATCAATGACAGCTGGCCTGGCCTTCTGTTCCACAACCGGTTCCTCCGGAACAGCCACCGGTTCGGGATCCGGTTCAGCAAAAATCGGCAGATCGTCATCATCATCCTGCACGACCGGTTCTTCTGCCGGAAGGTCTGCCGGTTCTTCAGCAACTTCTTCCACGGCTTCTTCAACAGGTTCCTCGACAGGTTCTGCCGGAAGGTCATAGAACGGAAGGTCATCATCAGATTCATCCTCGGCAGAATCCTCAACCGGAATCTCCACCGGTTCATCCACAGGCATCTCCGCTGGAGCATCATACTGAATATCATCAAGTTCCAGATCGATAGGAACCATTTCCTCATCTTCCTGGCCTACAGCCTGCTGAAGTTCCGCCATCTTAGCGTCCAGAAGTTCAAGCTGGCTTCTGACAGAAGCCATCATGGCCTTTATTTCCGACAAAATTTGCTGCTCTCTATTTTCCATAAGGCAATAAATGACTATATTTGTACAAAAATAAGGAAATGTTTTTAGAAAGTGCAAAAAAAGCAGGTTCTATCGAAGTAATCTGCGGATCTATGTTTTCAGGAAAGACTGAAGAACTCATAAGAAGAATGAAAAGGGCGCAGTTCGCCAAGCAGAAGGTTGAGATCTACAAGCCTTGCATAGACGTAAGGTATTCTGAAGACGAGGTCGTATCGCACGATTCACACAGCATTCCTTCCACACCGATCGATTCTCCTGCCAGCATGCTTCTGCTCTCTAGCGATGTGGAAGTAGTCGGCATCGACGAAGCGCAGTTCTTTGACGACACTCTGGTAGATGTCGTTCAGACGCTGGCAAACAGAGGTATCAGAGTCATAATCGCCGGTCTTGATACAGACTTCATGGGAAAGCCGTTCGGCCCCATGCCCGCTCTCATGGCGGTCGCTGAAGACATACAGAAGGTCCATGCCATCTGCGTGAAATGCGGAAGTCCGGCAAACCACTCGCACAGACTGGTTGCCGACGACGCATTGGTGGTACTTGGAGAAAAGGACGAGTACGAGCCTCTCTGCAGACACTGCTACAATGCCGCAATAGCAGCAGAAAAGTAAATCTATTCGAACCTGAGCCAGTTTATATTGGCCCGCGAATCTTCCTGGAAAGAAACTTCAAGAACATGACGGCCTTCAGGCAGCGTCAGGACGCTCTTGTGGGTCTTCCATGAAACGTATGAATTAGGCAGGATCGAGGTTCCGAGATCCTTGCCGTCAAGGCGGAACTTCAACAGGCTCTGCGAATCTGAATTATATCTGACTTCAAGTTTGTAATCACCGGACGCAGGAACTTCTATCTGGTATTCCACCGCATTGTCTTTTCCCAATCCTGACACCTGCAGGATGCCTGTAACGTCAGTCGCAGGCGCGAGAGAAAGAGTACCCCTGCAGCCTGTATAATGCTCTGCAGGTATGACATCGCCAGGTTTGTACCAAAGAGTCTTGTCAAATGAAGACATATTGACATAGACTTGTCCCAGCGGAGTAAGCCCTTTGCCAGGAGATTCAAGCAGATTGTTGTGGCATGGAGATTCAAAGTCTGTTCTTGGAATGAACCACGCATAACGGAACACATCCTCGTCGGTCTCCAGAATGTGGACGGCTTCGATCATGTATTTCATCTGCTCCGTTTCCGAGACATTGCTCTCCCAGGCGCAGAATTCCGTAAGCCAGATGGGCTTTCCATATCTCTTGAATTCGCCGATGAACCATTTCATCGCTGACGGATAGTTCATATAGCAATGGACAGCTATACCATCCACATCATCGATGCTTACTCCCGGCTGGGCGAAGAATTCGTCCAGCCATTTCCATGGCTCGCTATATCCGGAAAGGGTGCCGTAATTCATGGCAGGGGCTATGATCTTCATTCCCAGCTCCCTGGCCGCCTTCACAAGCCGCGGCCAGTCCTTTGCCGCAGCGGAAGGGGTCATGTTCGCCTGGTCCATCAGATTCGGCTCGTTATATGCCAGGATATACTCCAGTTCGGGATGGGCCGCCTTGAGCTTGCGCACGGCGTCTTCATCCCAGGCAGAGTTCCATGCCATAGGACAGAAGTCCATTCCATATTCAGAGAAAAGGCCGAAAGCCCGTTCGGTCGTACCGGGCCCCCAGTTGTATGACCAGCTGCAGCCGGTACCGAGAAGCGGAATGTCATTTGCAGGAGAATCTCCTAGATTGAAGCTTACACCCCTTTTGGAACTTCTCTTCTGAAGAGTCACATAGTCTACATCCTCCTCAGGTTTCCAGACGGGATAATCACCTTTCTTCTCATCCTTTCCGCAGGATACGAAGGTCAGGAATACTACCGACCCAAGAAGGCAGAACTTCTTAAATGCACCCATGGATGTCAGACTTACTCCAATGCCTTAAGAACCTTGGCAAGCTGGTCAGGGCATGATGTGCCCCTCTTGCCGCAGGTGATGCCTTCAAGCCTCTTTATGGCTTCCTCGACAGACATGTCCTTGATAAGGGCACCGATACCTTTGGCATTTCCTTCGCAGCCCCTTGTATACACTACGGACTGTATGATGCCGTCCTTGATCCGGATGTCGATCTGCTTCGAGCACACCTTTGCGCTTGGAGTGGCAACGATGTACCTCACTCCGCCTTCAACCTTATCGCTGACAATCTTATAATCATCTGTAACTACTTGTTCTGCAGTCTGATTCACAACTTTTTCCTGTGCAGCAGCAGTCAATGCGATCATGACAGCTGCAATTGCCATAATTATCTTCTTCATAGTTTTCTGGTTTATTCAAAACAAGGTAGGATGTGTGTCATCCAGTTCGGAAAGAATCTTTTCCATGATGGCCTCCCTGTACAATACAGCCTTGGTACCGACTCTGAAGCGTTCGCAATAAAGGTTGATGGCAGCCAGTTCGCTGTCATTCAGATAAATCACCTGCCTGTGCTTCCGCACAAGAGCTTCCTTCTGCTTCTTCAGATATTCGGGATCCACCCCCGAAGACGTTCTTTTCTTCTTCTTTGCCACGATACGAATACTGTCAGTCCGATTCAAGACCAAAATTTTGGACAAAGTTAGCATATTTATGGAATATATTGGTTATCTTTGTATTCAATATGAACTTTTCAAGATACATATTAGTCCGACAATAGGAGGGGTAACGGTTTGTCTTGCCGTTAGAATCCCTCATGTATTTTTTCTTTATAAGACAATCCGACATTATTAGTAAGTAACAGATAGGAGCAGACATTTATGCAAATAAATGTATTGGTGGCTGATGCAAGCCACGTCAGATATGCAGATGAAATCTGCGAAGAGATATTCATTTCCGCACGCGAAAGGGGGACAGGCATTGCCCGCAGGACGCCGGAATATGTAGCAGAGAAGATGCTGGCCGGAAAAGCGGTCATAGCGATAGCGGAGGACGGCAGATTTGCCGGTTTCTCATACATCGAGACCTGGGGCGGCAAGGAATATGTGGCGAATTCCGGTCTTATCGTAGCGCACGCATTCCGCGGCATGGGCCTGGCTATGCGCATCAAGACCCGCATATTCGAACTTTCCAGGGAAAAGTTCCCCAATGCAAAGATATTCAGCATCACTACAGGAGCCGCAGTCATGAAGATGAACTACGAGCTCGGCTTCAGGCCGGTGACATTCGCCGCCCTCACCGACGACCCGGAGTTCTGGAAAGGCTGCCAGGGCTGCAGGAACTATCAGATACTGGAAAGCAACCAGTACAGGATGTGTCTCTGCACGGGACTTCTCTACGATCCTTCAGAGCACATAGAAGTGTCAGATCCGGCCGATCCTAAGCTGGCGAACCTCAAGGACGGCGAACAGAAATCAGGGAAATAAACATACAAAGCATATGAACAACAAGGTTGTACTCGCCTTCAGCGGCGGACTGGACACATCATTCTGTGTCCCTTATCTCAAGGAAAAAGGTTATGAGGTCCATACGGTCATGGTCAATACCGGAGGATTCTCAGCAGAAGAAGAAAAGGCCATCGAGGAGCGCGCCCTGACTCTTGGCGCGGCATCCCATACCAACGTGAATGCGGTAGACACATATTATGAAAAAGGTATCAGATATCTTATCTACGGAAACATCCTCAAGAACGCCACCTATCCCCTTTCGGTAAGTTCGGAAAGAGTGTTCCAGGCGCTGGAAGTGCTCAAACATGTGCAGAAGATCGGAGCAGGCGCTGTAGCGCACGGCAGCACAGGAGCCGGAAACGACCAGGTGCGTTTCGACATCGTGTTCGAGATTCTCGCACCGGAAGTGGAGATAATCGCTCCCGTGCGTGACGAGGGATTCACCCGCCAGTTTGAGATCGATTTCCTTCAGAAGCATGGTTTCGATTTCACATGGGAGAAGGCGAAGTATTCGATCAACCAGGGCCTTTGGGGCACAAGCATCGGAGGTGTCGAGACACTTTCTTCTGACGGATATCTTCCTGAAGAGGCATATCCGACCAAGGTGACCAAGACTGAGCCTGAGCATATAAAGATCGGATTCCGCAAGGGCGAGCCCGTATCATTCAACGGGGTTGAGATGAGCCCGGTAGAAGTCATCAAGGCTGTACGCGATGCGGCCGGTCCGTTCGGAATCGGAAGAGACATCCACATCGGCGACACTATCATCGGCATCAAGGGTCGCGTAGGTTTTGAGGCTGCAGCTCCTCTGATCATCGTGAAGGCGCATCACCTTCTCGAGAAGCATACCCTCACAAAGGGTCAGCTCTACTGGAAGGAGCAGATTGCAGGCTGGTACGGACAGCAGATGCATGAGGCCATGTATCTGGATCCTGTCTGCAGGGACATGGAGGCGATGATGGACAGTATCGAGAAGAATGTAACCGGAGAGGTTGAGGTTGCGCTCATGCCATACCATTTCTCTGTTCTGGGATGTACGAGCGGCCACGATCTCATGAGTTCGAAGTTCGGAGCGTATGGCGAGGTCAACAAGTCGTACACCGGACGCGATGTGGTGGGATTCACCAAGGTCATTGCCAATCCATTGAAGATTTATTATTCTGTAAACGGAATGGATGAAGAATAAACGGTTGGCTTTATGCTCCATTGGCCCCCTCCCACTTTGTGGGCCCCTCCCCCTACGCGGGGGTGCGAAAATGCCAATTCCGCATTAAAGCCAACCGTTTATCATAGTCACAGCATTATACATTATGAGTGAATTTAAGAAAATACGTGTAGCGATTGCGGGGGGTACGGGATATACCGGCGGCGAGCTGTTCAGGATATTGATGAACCATCCGTATGTGGAGGTTGTGGCGGCGACCACGACTTCTTCCGAAGGCACGCCTGTAGCGTCGGTCCACCGCGACCTTATCGGCGAAACAGACCTTTGCTTCGGAAAGGAGCTGAATGATCCTGATGTGATATTCCTCTGCCTCGGGCACGGTATTTCGCGTCAGTTCGTCGATTCGCATGACATCAAGCCGGAATGCCGCATAATTGACCTGGGAAATGATTTCAGGCTTGACGGGGATTATGCCGGCCGTCATTTCGTATATGGTCTGTGCGAGAGCGCACGTGAAGAGATACGCAAGGCACATGATGTCGCAAACCCGGGCTGTTTCGCGACTGCCATCCAGCTGGCGACGTTGCCGCTGGCGGCTGCAGGGCTTATCAACGATGAGATACATGTGACGGCGATCACGGGATCGACCGGAGCGGGAAAGAAGCCGGGAGAGACGACTCACTTCAGTTATCGAAGCGACAACATATCGATATACAAGCTCTTCACGCATCAGCATCTGGCGGAGATCAGACAGAATCTCACTAAGGTGATGGGACAGGCTGTTGACTCCGCAGGCCCCCTCCCACTTCGTGGGCCCCTCCCCCTAGCCGGGGGTGGCCATGCCAGTTCCATCAATCAGGCGACCGAATCTTTCAATGAGGAGACTCTGAAAGTGAATTTTGTGCCGCTTAGGGGGGATTTTGCGAGGGGAATATTTGCGAGTGTCTATACCAGGGCTGCGGAAGGAATGACGCTGGAGGATTACAGGAAGGTATTTGAGGATTATTACGCCGAGTCTCCTTTTGTGTTCCATAGCAATGAGGGCATTTCGATGAAGGAGGTCGTGAATACGAACAAGGGTCTGGTGCATGTGGAGCTGCACGACGGTTATGTGCATATAGCTTCTTGCATTGACAATCTTGTGAAGGGAGCGGCGGGACAGGCTGTGCAGAACATGAATCTGATGTTCGGGCTGCCGGAAGACACGGGTCTTCGTCTGAAGCCTTCCGCTTTTTAGAGAAAGAGAGTGATTATTATGAATTTATTTGAGGTTTATAAGCTTTGGGATATCGAGCCGGTCAGGGGACTGGACACGACCCTTTGGGATAAGGACGGGGAGGTGTATACCGACCTTTACGGCGGCCATGCCGTGATTTCTGTCGGACATTGCCATCCTCATTATGTCAAGATGCTTCAGGAGCAGCTAGGAAAGCTGGGATTCTATTCGAATGCAGTACAGAATTCGCTGCAGAGGGATCTTGCTTCGCGTCTCGGAAAGGTCTGCGGATATGATGACTATGCACTTTTCCTTTGCAACAGCGGTGCTGAAGCGAATGAGAACGCGTTGAAGGTGGCATCTTTCCATACAGGTAAGGCAAAGGTCCTGGCATTCAGGAAGGCGTTCCACGGCAGGACTTCGGGAGCTGTAGCAGCTACTGACAATCCGAAGATCCAGGCTCCGTTCAATTCTACTGAGAATATCGTCTTCGCTCCTCTGAATGATCTTGCTGCTGTAGAAGCGCAGTTGTCAAAGGGAGATTTTGCTGCTGTAATCATCGAAGGAATCCAGGGAGTGGCTGGAATATATGAGCCTTCGGACGAATTCCTCCACGGCCTGCGCGCCCTCTGCAACAGGTATGGATGCGTCCTGATCCTGGACGAGATCCAGTCCGGATACGGCCGTACAGGAAAGTTCTTCGCCCACCAGCACAGCGGGGTCCGCGCGGACATCATAACTACAGCCAAGGGAATGGGTAACGGTTTCCCTATCGGAGGCGTGCTGATCAGTCCTTCCATAAAGGCATCATACGGAATGCTCGGCACGACTTTCGGAGGCAATCATCTTGCATGCACGGCAGCCCTTGCCGTCCTGGACATCATTGAGAATGAGCATCTTGTAGAGAACGCCGCTAAGATCGGAGAGTATTTCCGCGCTGCATTCGCACAGGACAAGGCACTGAAGGAGTACCGCGGAAAGGGTCTCATGATCGGAATGGAGCTGAAGGATGAGTATGTCGGACTTCGCGACAGGCTTCTCTTTGAAAGACATTTCTTCACAGGAGCCGCAGGAGCGCAGGTAATCCGTCTGCTTCCTTCGCTCACAGTCTCACAGGGGACCGCAGAATCATTCGTTAACGCTTGGAGAGAACTGACATTATGAGACATTTCACATCTATAACCCAGCTCGGTGACCTTAAGAATGCTCTTGAGGCAGCCAGATACGTAAAGGAAAATCCTTTTGCCGACCAGGCTCTCGGAAGAAACAAGACCCTGCTGATGATATTCTTCAACTCCAGCCTGAGGACCAGGCTCAGCACGCAGAAGGCGGCGATGAACCTAGGGATGAACGTCATCGTGCTGGATGTGAATCAGGGAGCATGGAAACTGGAGACTGAGCGCGGAGTCATCATGGACAGCGACAAGCCAGAGCATCTTCTGGAGGCAATCCCTGTGATGGGCTCGTATTGCGACGTCATAGGAGTAAGGGCATTTGCAAAGTTCGAAAGCAAGGAAGACGATTACAATGAAGTGATAGTCAACCAGTTCATCAGATATTCAGGCAAGCCGGTGTTCAGTATGGAGGCAGCGACAAGGCATCCGCTTCAGACATTCGCTGACCTGATCACCATCGA
The DNA here is from genome assembly GCA_017461285.1 of Bacteroidales bacterium. The sequence continues at coordinate 23,780 of JAFTYS010000081.1, forward strand.
AGAATACAAGAAGGTCGAGAAGCCGAAGATAGTGATGACATGGGCTCCGCATCCGAAAGCCCTGCCGCAGGCTGTTCCGAATTCATTCGCTGAGGGCATCAACATGACCGATTATGAATTCGTGATCACCCATCCGCACGGATATGAGCTCGATCCGGCATTCACCGGACGTGCGCGAATCGAATATGACCAGAGGAAGGCCTTCGAAGGCGCGGATTTCATATATGCGAAGAACTGGTCAGCCTACAGCGGCGACAACTACGGAAAGGTACTCTGCACCGACAGGGACTGGACTGTGGATTCGGAGAAGATGGCACTGACCAACAACGCATACTTCATGCATTGCCTTCCTGTGCGCAGGAACATGATCGTGACCGACGATGTCATCGAAAGTCCGCAGTCGATCGTGATTCCGGAGGCAGCAAACCGCGTCGTATCGGCCCAGACCATACTGAAAGAGATTCTGAAGAGCCTATGATAAAGGTAGTAAAGATAGGAGGAAACGTCGTCGACAATCCGTCGCTTCTGCGGGAGTTCGTCAGGGATTTCGCGGCCATGCCGGGCATGAAGGTGCTCGTCCATGGAGGCGGGGTCATGGCTAGCCAGATGCAGAAGGAGATGGGCATGGTGCCGAAGATGGTGGAAGGCCGCAGGGTCACGGACGAGGAGACGCTGAAGGTCGTGACCATGGTATATGCAGGCTGGTGCAACAAGAACATCGTAGCCCTGCTGCAGGCCGAAGGATGCAATGCCATCGGGCTCACAGGAGCAGATGGCAATGCCATAAAGGCCAGCAGGAGACCGCCGGTCCATGTCGAGAGCCTCGGAGAAGATGTGGACTACGGTTATGTCGGAGATGTGAATGCAGAAAGTGTGAATGCAGGGTTCATATATTCTCTTCTTGAGAAAGGAATCGTACCGGTATTCAACGCGATAAATCATGACGGAAATGGCAACCTGCTGAACACTAATGCAGACACCATCGCTTCGTCTGTGGCAATCGCCATGGCGAACTACAGATACAGAACACCTCGCGAGGTATGCAGCAGGTGTGAGGAATGTACATTCTGCAGCGACGACGGCCGTCTGACACATGTAACCGATCTGGTCTACTGCTTCGAAAAGGATGGCGTTCTGTACGACAAGGACGACGATTCGAGCGTGATACCGGAGATCGACAGGGAGAAGTTCGCGCAGCTGAAGGCGGAAGGCAGGGTCGCAGACGGAATGATTCCGAAACTTACGAATTCATTCAAGGCCATCGACAGCGGAGTGGCGAGGGTGATCATCAAGCACGCACGCAACCTGCTCGGCACGACAGGAACAACATTGATATAATGGACAGAAACGAGTACATACGGACACTGGTATCTGAAGCGGCGGAGCTGCTGAAGGAGATGGTTCGGATTCCTTCGCCTTCATTCAGCGAGACGGCCGTATGCGACCGTGTCAGCGGATGGATGAAGGAAAGGGGCATCGAGCACGAGCGCATCGGCAACAACATCGTAGCCGAGCACATCGCCGACCCGTCGAAGCCTGTGCTGATGCTTTGCGCCCATATGGACACTGTAAGTCCGTGCGAGGGATACGGGTTCGATCCATATTCTCCGGACTATGAAACGGCCGCTGAGGTCATCGGCCGCATATCAGGTCAGAAGATCAGACCTGAGGACATAGTGGCCGGCCTTGGCAGCAATGATGACGGCGCATCTGTCGTCGCCATGCTTGCCGTATATCGTTATTTCAACGATACATGCTGCTGTGGCAGCGGTTCCCAAAACCGTGCTACCCCCCTGGCCGCAGGGGGAGGGACCCGCTCCGAAGGAGTGGGAGGGGTTGTTTTGGGAACCGCTGCCACAGCAGACGTACCTGCAGGGACCAACCTGATACTGGTACTGACATGCGAGGAGGAAAGGTCGGGAAAGAACGGAATGACAGGATTGTGGGGGACGAGGGTCTGCAGTAGAGAGGAAAGGAAAGCCGGATGCACTGCGATCGACTTTGCGGTCATAGGGGAACCGACCGGAATGAAGGCTGCGACTGCAGAAAGAGGTCTGCTTGTAATTGACGCAACCGCCTATGGAGTAAGCGGACATGCCGCACGCAATGAAGGTGAAAACGCTCTGTACATAGCTCTGGAAGACATTTCCCGCATAAGGGCGCATGAATTCGGAAAGATATCCCCAAGGATGGGAAAGGTCAATCTGAACGTCACCCAGATCAATGCCGGCACGGCACATAATGTCATTCCTGACAGATGCGATTTCGTGATAGACATACGTCCTACCGAACAGTATTCGAACGAAGATATCCTGATGGAACTTCAGGATATATGCCGCAGCGAACTCAAGCCGAGGAACCTGGCGAACAGGTCCAGCGCTACATTCGAGGACTCCCCTCTCCAGAAAGCGGCTGATGCCCTCGGAATAGAGACGTTCTCTTCGCCTACGACCTCGGACTGGATGCGCATCGGATGCGACGCGATAAAGATGGGGCCGGGAGAGTCGGCCAGATCCCACAGAAAGAACGAATTCGTGCTGGTCAGTGAGATACACAATGCAATTGAAACATACATTAATTTAATCCACCGGATGTAGGTCACTATGATACTACGTGACCCCCTGTCCTCTTCGAGGACGTCCCCCTAACCGGGGGTGGCATGTCACTTCCGTATCATAGTGCCCTGCATCCGGGAAGAACAGAATATTATGAGTACACTTTGGAGCAAAGGAACACAGGCGACTGACCTGGTGGAGGATTTCACGGTAGGAAACGACCGCATACTGGACATGCGCCTGGCAAAATATGATGTCATCGGTTCAAAGGCACATACCAGGATGCTGGAGTCCATCGGACTTCTGGAAGCTGACGAGCTTGAGACGCTTACTGCAGCGCTGGACCAGATCCTGAAGGAGATCGAAGCCGGATCATTCGTGCTGGAAGACGATATTGAAGACATCCACTCGCAGGTGGAACTTCTTCTGACCCGCCGTCTGGGCGATCTTGGCAAGAAGATCCACTCAGGACGTTCACGCAACGACCAGGTGCTTGTAGACGTCAAGCTGTTCCTGAAGGACGAGGTGCTGAATATCCGCGAGGAAGTTCTCGCACTGTTCAACACTCTCCAGAGCCTCAGCGAAAAGCATAAGGATGTGCTGCTGCCGGGCTATACACATGGCCAGGTAGCGATGCCGTCGTCATTCGGACTGTGGTTCGGAGCATATGCGGAGGCGCTTGCAGACGACATGTACATGCTCCGCGGGGCATATAATGTAACCGATCAGAATCCTCTCGGGTCGGCTGCGGGATACGGAAGTTCATTCCCGCTCGACCGTCAGATGACGACTGACCTCCTCGGCTTCGCCAGCCTTGACTACAATGTCGTGGCGGCGCAGCTCAGCCGCGGAAAGGCGGAAAGGGCGGTCGCATCCGCGATGGGAGCCATCGCGCTCACCCTCAACAAGTTCGCGGCAGACTGCTGCATGTACATGAGTCCGAACTACGGATTCATAAAGTTCCCTGACGAACTGACGACCGGCTCGAGCATCATGCCTCACAAGAAGAACCCTGACGTCTGGGAGATCATGCGCGGCAACTGCAACCGCATCATGTCAGTCGAGAACGAGATAAGCATGCTCTGCAGCAACATGCCGCACGGTTATCACAGAGAATTCCAGCTTCTCAAGGACATCCTCTTCCCTGCCCTTGAAAACATGCACAGATGTCTCCGGATGGCCGATTACATGCTCCAGCATATCATCATCAAGGAGAACATACTCGATGCACCGATATATGATTACCTTTTTACTGTAGAGGAAGTGAACAGACGCACTCTCGAAGGCATGCCGTTCCGCGATGCATACAAGAGCGTAGGCATCGAAGTGAATGAAGGGAAATTCAGATATCAGGGAGCTGAAGGGAAGACAAACGGCCAGCTTGCGCCGGCCGACCTGAAACATACTTCCATCGGAAGCCTTGGAAACCTCTGCAACGACCGCATAAGGGCAAAGATGGAATCCGCCTCGGCGTTCAATTAATAAATTATTGCTGCTCAATAAATTACAAAAGCCATGATGAAATTGAAATCATCATGGCTTTATTTGGCACAATGCTTGGTTAGGGAAAGTCATTACGAACAAACAGATTATTTCCCTATGAGAAATTTTATTGAGGATTATCTCATGAATCCGACTGCAGCAATAGCTTCTGCAACAGAAGAAACATCCGCATGCGAGTGGATGAACACCATCAGCGAGGACACCATCTATCTACAGATATCAAGTCCTGAATTCCGTCTCCTCAGCACCTATCTCCTGTGGGATTGATTTCTTCGGATTCCTTGGAACTCCGTAGCTTATCAGCTTGTTTGCGGCACCGACAATGCTCTGGCCTCTTTCCCTGAGCTTCCGGTCGCATGCTTCATAATATTTCAATGCTTCCTCAAGCTTCTCCCCCATCTTCGCATGAGCCGTGCAGAAGTCCGATACTCGTGAGAGCATCATCTCTGCAGCAGCGATTATCTGCTGCTGGTTCGCGACCTGCTCATGACTCTTCCATGCTATGCTGATCATACGGAGAAACGGCATCATGGTCTCTTCTGTCGCGATCAGGACTCCCTGGTCATAGGCATCCTGCCACAGATTGCGGTCCGCCTCATATGCCAGACGCAATGCCGAATATACAGGCACGAACATGATGACAAAATCCAGCATCTTATGACCCGGTCTGAGGTATCTGCTGTAATCCTTCCTTGCAAGCTTGCGCACCTGCTCCTTCATGGCAGCCAGATTTCTTGCCACCGCATCAGCCTTCAGCTGCTCGTCATCAGTGGAATAGTAATCATACATCGCCGTCAGAACCACCTTGGAATCGACAACGACATCGTTTCCGTCCGGATAGTGGAGTATGAAGTCCGGGCGCATCCTGCGGTCGGTATCTTCGTTATATACCACATTGCCGTGTTCATCGCGCAATGTCTCCTCCTTGTCATAGTCGCGTCCTTCGCGCAGACCTTCGGAAGTAAACAGGTTGTCCAGTATCACCTCTCCCCAGTTTCCCTGGGCCTTGTTTCTTCCTTTCAGGGCTTCGGCAAGATTGTCTGCCTTGTCTCCTATGGACATCGTCTGCTCGCGCAGATTCCTGACGGCATTATCGATGTTCTCCTTCATGCGCTGCGAAGAAGCGACATGGGCCATGCGGTTCTTCTCGAAGGCATCCTTCATGCTGTTTATGTCCTTGTCCAGACCCGCAGAAAGATTCTCGAAAAGGGTCTTTGCCCTCCTCTCGAGTTCCTCTTCCCTCTCCTTCAGGACCCTCTCGCTCTCGGCAGTCATCTGGGCCTTCATCATCTCCAGCATCACCGCTGTGTCCACCTTATCCTTTCTTGCAGAAGCAAGCGCCACAACAAGATAAGTCAACAGTGCTGTAACCAGCACTGCTGCGACTATAATATAGATCATCGTTTCTGTCATACGACAAAGATAACGAATTATTTATTTGATGACAGTAGAGTCGTGGTAGATGACCCTCTGATCTGCAGGAAGGTTGTATATCCAGCTCAGGATCGACTGGAAATCCATTTCTCCGAGGTAAGGATAATTCTTCTTGGTAGCAAGCACAATTATGTTTATGAACTCTGTCTCGACATCCGGATCGCTCTTTGCCATCACCAGTTCGATCGAGTCGGTCACTGGGACATTATATGTACCTCCGGCCGCAAACACCTGATCTCCTTCATAATCGTTCGGGTAGATCATGGCCGCATCATCATTTGTAAACCAGAATATCTTGATGTAGGAATCCGTACCGTAAACCTTGAAAGAGCACTTGAATAAATCCTCTTCCTTATAGACAGGATCTATTCCGCTCACGGAAAGCTTATATGTCAGGTCTTCCTGGACATCATTCTTGGTCACATTGGCATCAATGGTCACAACCTTGAACATCCTCTTCATCTTGGGATCCCATTCTTCCTTGACCTCCTTTTCAAGAACGTTCACAAGACCGTTGATGGCCAAAGTGCTCACAGAAGAATACGCCTCCGAGAACTTTTCGCCGTTGCTGGAACTTACCTGCCCCATGACAGACCAGACATTCTCCATTATACCGGCCTTACGGAGAGCCTCCTTCTTCGCTTCCATGAAGGCTCTCTCTTCGGCCTGGGCTACCGTGATGTCACCGCTGACCTCCCATCTTCCGACCGCCTTCCTTACGCGAACGACATCGTTCTCGGCATAAAGAGAGCAGCCCAGCAGGAAAGCGGCTACAACGAATAATTTTTGTATTACAGTCATATCAATAAATGCACTATCTACAAATCTAGTATATATCTACGATATATCCTAGCATTCCTGCCGGTTTTTATTACGAATGGCAACGTAGAAAGATCAAAATCATTAAAAAGTTTAACTGACAGGTCAGGATCTGCAGCCAGCACTTCATCGACATTGACTATCAGAACTTTAGTCTTCCTGTTATCTGCAACAAGCCTGGCTGCCGCTTCTTTCTGGGCCGCACAGACATTGCATCCGTCTGTGACGAACATGATATAATTCTCACGTCCTCCGAGACGGCGGAGACGGAACTCACCGGTCTTGGCCTTCTTCCACGAGAGCAAGGTGCCGGGGACCTTCAGGTCAGACACGAGCGTTCCGGGAGCAGCCTTCGACAGCAGGCCGTCATACATCTGCGCCATGCCGACGACCTTCAGGGAGTCGTCCGAAGTCTTCCAGACATCCGGTCTGGAGAGAATCTTCTCCTTCACCAGACGGGCCATTCCCTCCTTGAAGCCCTCTCCGCTCCGGATGCTGAGGTAGTACATCAGGTCACCCGTCATCTGCTTGAACATCACGGTGTCACCCTTCGGCAACGTATTGGCTTCTATATAGTTGGAAACATCATTGACTTCTTTTGCAGATACAGGTCCATCGCCGAAAAGACTGTCGTAAAGGGCTATGGATTCATCGTTTCCGTACTCCAGCTCGACCTCGTCGAAAATGTCATGAAGCATCATGCCGAGAGCCCTGACATCAAGCCCTCTTCCGAGTATCGTTCCGTCGGGAGCGATCAGGAACATACGCGGCGTCTGAATGACCCCGTATTTTCTCTGGAAATCTGAATCCATGGCAGGATCCCACATATGATGGACACGGACCATGCGGGCTTCGAACTTCAGCTTGCCGAAGGCATAGTCACGCCATTCTTCCTCATTGTCAGAAGCGTACACGGCGATGAAATCCACAGGGAAATCCTCTTCCCGGAAAAGGCGCCGCAGAAGGATGGACTGCATCCTGCAGGTCGAGCAGGATGTGTCATAGAAATACAGGACAGCGAACCTGTCCGAAGGTTCGTCAAACAGGGTTATCGGATCGCCGTCCAGGTCGAAAAGGGTCATTTCCGGAGCCTGGTTTCCTATCAGCGAACGGCGGTTGAATTCCGCAAAGATACGGGCCGCAAGAAGCTCGTTCTCGTCCCTCATCTTCACCTTTCCGGAATCGAACCATTTATCGAAGACATGTATCGCGACAGCCTCGGCGCCCATCACTTTCGAATCGCGGTAATGCTCATATGCAGACAATGCAACACGCTGACGCATAAGGGAATCCACACACGTATCGATAAGGAAGTCACACTCCCCTTTCTGAGTTTCCGGTCCCTCGAACTCTATCGCTGCAAAGTATTCCGAAAGCCGTTCGTCAAGAGCTGCCCGCACGGTGGAATCCAGCTGGGCAAAAGCATCCGCCGCCACCGTCAGAAACAGCAGCACCACCCCAACCAGATACCTTATCTTTTGCCTTCTTACCATAGCTGACTTATAGTTCGACTCCCTCCGGAACAAACAGAGAAGTATCTCCTCCGTGCTTGAGCAGGTCACGCACCGCAGTGGAAGAAATGTGCGCAAACTCCTGAGCCGTAGGAATGATTATGGTCTCGATATCAGGAGCAAGCTTGCGGTTCGCATCGGCTATCGACCTCTCCGTCTCGAAATCGATCATGTTCCTGACTCCACGGACAATATGCCTGATGCCAAGCTCACGGCACTTGTCGATGGTAAGATTGTCATACTGTATGATGCTTACGCCTTCGAGTCCGGCAGTCGCCTGTCTTATGATCTCGATCCTTTTCTCATTCGGGAAGAATCCCCTTTTGTCTATATTGATTCCGATGGCCACAACAACCTCGTCAAACATCGTCAAAGCCCTCTTCAGGATGTTGAGATGACCTGCGGTAAACGGGTCGAACGACCCTGGAAACATAGCTGTTCTTTTCATATTTTCTAATTCAATGGCACAAATAAAGCCTGTTTTGTGCCTTTATCCATCAAATACTGTCTTAATGACACGAAACATGGTCATTTTCGTTCCATTAAAGTTGCCAATCAATCGGCACTTTGCCTTGGGCCGCCAGCAAAGCATTGGTCTGCGAGAAATGGCGGCAGCCGAAGAAGGCGCCACGGGCCAGAGGAGACGGGTGGGCTGCCTCCAGGACATGGTGACGCGACCTGTCGATCAGAGCGCTCTTGCTACGTGCGAAATTGCCCCAAAGAAGGAACACGACACCGTCGCAATTGTCTGATATGTATCTTATTACAGCATCCGTAAACTCTTCCCATCCGATCTTGCCATGAGATGCCGGAGCCCCGGCGCGGACAGTCAGAACGGCGTTCAGCAGAAGCACTCCCTGACGGGCCCATTTCTCCAGATCAGGGTATCCGCTCATTCTTACTCCAAGATCTGATTCGATCTCCTTGAAGATGTTCTTGAGAGACGGCGGAGCCGGAACTCCCGCGGAAACAGAGAACGAAAGACCGTGGGCCTGGCCAGGCCCATGATACGGATCCTGCCCCAGGATAACCACTTTCACCTTGTCCACCGGCGTCAGTTCGAATGCCCGGAAAATCTGGCTTCCGGGAGGATAGATCTTCCTGCCTTCAGCCTTTTCCTCATGCAGAAAACGCACCAGCGATTCGAAATACGGTTTCCCGAATTCGCCCGCCAGCGCGTTTTTCCAACTCTCTTCTATGCGTACCTGCATCAGAATATGTTTTTAATGACTTCGTCTATACTGTTGACGTAGACAAAGGTAAGACCTTTTATGTAAATTTCCTTTATATCCTCCACATCTTTTCTATTCTCTTCGGAAATTATGATCGTATGGATACCGGACCTCTTCGCGGCAAGGATCTTCTCCTTTATGCCGCCGACCGGCAGCACACGGCCACGCAAAGTCATTTCTCCCGTCATCGCGATACCGCTCCTGACCTTCTGTCCACGGTATGCCGACACCATCGAGCTCACCATCGTGATACCCGCCGACGGACCGTCCTTAGGCACTGCTCCTTCCGGCACATGGACATGGATGTCCTTCTCGATGAATTCCTCGTACGGCATGCCGGTAAGTTCCGGATGCGCCTTGATATACTGATATGCGATCTGGGCCGATTCCTTCATCACGTCTCCCAGATTACCGGTCATCGAAAGGCTTCCCTTGCCCTTGCTTACAGAGCTCTCGATGAAGAGGATCTCGCCTCCCATAGATGTCCACGCAAGTCCGGTAACCACTCCAGGAGCCTCGTTGCCTTTCTGCACATCGTGAGAATTGGTAGGCAGACCGAGATATTCGCGAAGATGCGCCGGCTTGATCGTCTTGTAATACTTCTCGCCGAGGGTCAGCTTCTTTACTGTGACACGGCATATCTTTGCTATCTGCTTCTCCAGGCCTCGCACTCCCGACTCACGGGTATATTCCTCGATGATCTTCGTCAAGGCCTCCCTGCTGAAACGGATGGAATCCTTCGGCAGACCATGCTCCTCCAACTGCTTAGGAATCAGATAGTTCTTCGCAATCTCAATTTTCTCCTCCGCAAGATATCCGCTCACGTTTATCATCTCCATACGGTCCTTGAGAGCCGGCTGGATCGTGTCGATATTGTTGGCGGTCGTGATGAACATCACGTTTGAAAGATCGTAGTCGATATCCAGATAATTGTCATGGAATGCTGTGTTCTGCTCCGGATCGAGAGCCTCGAGGAGAGCCGACGAAGGATCGCCCTTGAAGTCGCTGCTGAGCTTGTCGACCTCGTCAAGCACGATTACAGGATTGGATGTCCCGGCACGGTTGATACCGTTCAGGATACGTCCAGGAAGGGCTCCCACATAGGTCTTCCTATGGCCGCGGATCTCGGACTCGTCGTGGACGCCTCCCAAGGCGATACGCACGTACTTGCGTCCCAACGCCCTTGCGATAGACTTTCCGAGGCTGGTCTTTCCGACTCCCGGAGGGCCATAGAGGCAGAGGATAGGAGACTTGAGGTCTCCCTTCAGCTTGAGCACTGCAAGATACTCTATGATCCTCTCCTTGACCCTGTCAAGTCCGAAATGGTCCTCATCCAAGACCTTCTGGGCATTCTTCATGTCGAGATTGTCGACAGACTTGCTTCCCCAAGGAAGGTCCAGCATGAACTGGATATAGTTGTACTGGATGCTGTAGTCCGGAGAGCTCGGATTGTATCTCTCCAGCTTGGCCATCTCCTTCTCGAAGATTTCCTGTATGTCCTGCGTCCATTCCTTCTGCTCGGCACGCGCCCTGAGCTGGGTGAACTCCTCCATCTCGTCCATTCCAAGCTCCTCCTGGATGGTCTTGAGCTGGTTGTTCAGGTAGTATTCCCTCTGCTGCTGGTCGATTTCGGTCTTCACCTTCTGGTTGATCTCCTGCTTGATCTTCTGGAGCTCCACCTGAGTATCGAGAACCGAAAGAAGCTTCATCGCCCTGGCCTTGATGTCGCCGTACTGAAGAAGCTCGACCTTGTCCATGAAGTTCTCCACCTCGATCGTCGTCGCGATGAAATTCACAAGGAACTCGAAGTTGTCGATTCCTTTCAAGGCATTGGCTGCCTCGCGAGGGACAAAGCTCGAAGACTTTATGATCTGGACCGCCTTCTCCTTCAGAGATTCGGCGATCATGCGCGTCTGCACATCCGATTCAGGAACAGTGTCATTCACATATCTCACACGTCCGATCAGATAAGGATCATGTTCGAATACGGTCTCCAGTTCGAAACGCTTGTAGCCCTGCAGGATAGCGGTCACAGTGCCGTCCGGCATCTCCAGGGTCTTGACGATCTTGGCCACGGTTCCGAACGGGTAGAGGTCGTCCTGACCCGGATCCTCCACAGACAGATCGTTCTGCGGCACCGCACCGATAAAGGCATTGGCATGCTCCGCATCCTCTATCAGGCGGATGGATTTCTCCCTTCCTATGGTTATCGGGAACACGGCTCCCGGAAACAGGACCGCATTCCTCAAGGCAAGAATCGGCAATGAATCCGGCAGCTGCGACTCATCGATCTTCATCACCCCTTCTCCCTGCATCACCGGAATGATGCTCACCTCCGCACCTGCAGCGGATAAAATGTCATTCATCATGTCTTTCATATTTTCCAGCATATGTATTTCAATCTTTGTTTGTCAACTTGTCACGGGGATTCAAAGTCACCCCACTGCCAAAATGGCAGAGTTTCCCCTATGACGGGGAGACATATGTATATGGTCAATCTCTGTGCCAAGGGTTTTACGTGTCAGGAGTGTCAGACGGAACACATCAAGAGATCGTGCCGCTCAACCTCATGGCATTCTCTGCCCAATGGCGTGGTGACGAGACCGTACAACTGCCCAAGGTTGGATCATATCCATTAATTTTTAAACATTTATGCGAAAGTAATTTGCCAATTTCAAAAATTCGCTCTATCTTTGCGAGCTATATCGGAAAATTTTTTGTGATTTAAAATTTTAAAAGTAAATAAGTTATGACAAAGGCAGAGATCGTAAACGAAGTTGCTAAAGCAACCGGTATTGAGAAGGCGACAGTTCAGATTGTCGTAGAGGCATTCATGGAGAGCGTAAAGGGCTCTCTTGCAAAGGGTAACCCTGTATATCTCCGTGGATTCGGCAGCTTCATCATCAAGCATAGAGCAGAGAAGGCAGCAAGAAACATCACAAAGAACACTACAATGACCATTCCGGCACACAACATCCCAGCATTCAAGCCGGCTAAGGTGTTCGTTAACGAGGTGAAATAATTACAACAACAATAATATTTTTAAACCCTTTTAATTATGCCAAACGGAAAGAAGCATAAAAGGCACAAGATGGCTACGCACAAGCGCAAGAAGCGCCTGCGTAAGAACAGACACAAGAAGAGAAAGTAATTTCTCGCAGTGTCTGCCATTTTAGCAGTCTGCTAAAGAGGCTGACCAGGTTGGTCGGCCTCTTTATTTTGAAATAATCTTATCACTGAAATTCCTGATGGAGTCTGTAAAAGATCTGATTGTTGACGTAAATTCAACAGAAGTATCGATAGCGCTGATGGAAAACCACAGGCTGATCGAACTGAACAAGGAGTCCAGCGAGGGTCACAACTTTTCGGTAGGAGATGTATATCTCGGAAAGGTGAAGAAGATTCTTCCGTCCCTCAACGCTGCCTTCGTCGACATCGGAGACGAGAAGGAAGCATTTGTCCACTATCTCGACCTGGGTCTTTACTTCGAGGCTTTTGACGAATTCGTCAAGAGAATCAACCCGAACACGGATGCAAAGGGGATATACAAGCACATCAAGCCAGGCAAGATCCTCGAGAAGGAAGGCCGCATAGAGAACGTGCTCACCCCGGGACAGATGATCATAGTCCAGATCGTAAAGGAACCGATTTCGACAAAAGGGTCACGACTGACTGCAGAAATTTCATTGGCAGGACGAAACATCGTACTGCTCCCCTTCGCCGAGAAGGTGAGCGTATCCCAGAAGATTTCTTCCAAAGAGGAGAAAAGACGACTGGAGACACTTGTAAGGAGCATACTCCCGAAGAATTACGGAGCGATCATCCGCACAGCCGCTGAAGGAAAGAATGCGGCGGTCCTCGATGCGGAAGTGATCTCGCTGATAGAGAAATGGGAGAACTCCTGGAAGAAACTGGCGAAATCCAAGGGCGTGCAGCTGCTCTTCACAGAGTACAGCAAGACGACCACCATCCTCAGAGACCTTCTCAACGACTCGTTCACGAACGTCTATGTGAACAACGAGACCATCTATGAGGAAATCCGCAAGTACATCTCCCTGATCTCACCGGAGCAGGAGAAGATCGTGAAGCTTTACAAAGACAAGGCGCCGATCTTTGACCACTTCGAAGTAACGAGACAGATAAAGAGTTCATTCGGAAAGGTCGTACCCATCAAGCAGGGCGCATACCTTGTGATCGAGCACACAGAAGCATTGCATGTGATCGACGTCAACAGCGGCACACGCTCCAAGAACAAGGAGCAGGAGCAGAACACATTCGACGTCAACTGCTATGCGGCCGAAGAGATAGCGAGACAGTTACGGCTTCGAGACATGGGAGGCATAGTCGTCGTGGACTTCATCGACATGGATTCCAACGAGCACAGAAACGCCCTCTACAAGAAGATGGTCGAACTGATGGAATCGGACAGGGCGAAGCATAACGTCCTCCCGCTCACGAAATTCGGTCTCATGCAGATCACAAGGCAGAGGGTCCGTCCCGCAACCGAGATCAACACCCAGGAGGTTTGCCCGGTCTGCAACGGTACCGGAAAGATAGCGTCAAGTGTCGTGATAGACGAGGCGATCGAGAGAAGGCTTGCGTACTATGTCATGGAGAAGAAACTGACAAACCTGACATTGAAGGTCAACCCTATCCTCGGATCCTATCTCACAAGAGGTCTCTTCTCATCTATCGTCGGAAGATGGAAAAAGAAGTACAGATGCAAGATCGAAGTGGTCGAAACCACCGACTTCACGGTTCTGCAGAATGAATTTTACAATGAAAAAGGAGAGAAGCTCGACTAAGAGCTTCTCTCCTTTTTTCTATTCCTCTTCCAGGAACTGGGTCATGTTTTCGGAGTATTTGCGCCATTTGTCGATCAGGGCCTGCATGTCGTCCGGGAGCTTCGAATCGAAGCGGACCATCTGCTTTGTGCGCGGGTGGACGAAGCCGAGG
>JAFTYS010000013.1 GCA_017461285.1 Bacteroidales bacterium
AGAGGCAGAGTGGAGGATGATTTGTCATTGTCCGGCAATGGAGTCAAGCGACTATGCAAATATATCGGACCGTAAAAGCGTCAAGGCAATCTATTACGGTCCTGATATAGAAGAACGATACAAATCTCATTTGAGAAAGGTTGCTCAGTTGCGTGGGTTAGAAGAATATGATGTATCGGTAGATTTGGACAACCCGAACTTCGAACTCAAGCTGACTAAGTTATAGGTCAGATTTCTTCTCGTGCGACTCTCCAAGCAGCTTGATCAGATATTCCAACTTGATTCCTTCTCTGCTCGGATCCATCTTTTGTCTAGTGTAGGGATGGCTGTGATGAGCTGCCTGATGGAGTGGGAGTAATCGTACTTGACGGGATCCTGACAGATTTCCACTGTCAGCTTCTCATCTAAAATAGCATCTCTGATGAATGCTGAAATGCTATTATCAGGCTTTTGTAAAATGAGACAATCTTCAAAAACTGCCCCTCGTGCTCCGGACGGGAATCGAACTAGAGGTTACTTCGGAGCGAGGCGGTAGAGGACGACGGCGATTATGGTGAAGACTATGTTCGGGAGCCATAATGCGACGGCTGGCGAGAGGGTGTCGGTGTAGACGAACATCTCGCTGAACTTCATGAAGAGGATGTAGGTGAAGGCCAGGGCAATGCCGGCTCCGATGTTCCATCCGATTCCGCCCCTGCGCTTCTTTGACGACAGGGCGACACCCATGATCGTAAGGATGAATGCCGAGAAAGGAAGGGCGAAGCGGTTGTGCTTCTGGATCAGGGAGAACTTCACGTTCGCGTCTCCCCTCATGTTCTGGAGTGCGATCAGATCGTTCAGTTCGAAGTAGTTGTAGGTCTCGACAGACTCCGGATTCCAATAGAAGTCACTCACATCGAGGGCAAGCATCGTGTCGAGCTGCTTTCCGCTGCGGATGTTGTCGGTAAGGTCCTCGTTGTAGTCACGGATGAAGTATTTCTTCAGGCACCATACATTTCTTGTCGTGTCATATACAGCCGTTTCCGCAGTTATCTTCGATACGAGCCTGTTGTCTTCGATCTTCTCAAGGGTAAAGCGGTAGGCGGTGTTGTTCCACGAACTGAAGGATTCGGCAAAGGCGAACTCTCCGGGAGCGATCTGATAGTGGACGTTGCGTCCTACGTTCTTCGTCTTGTCCTTTACGTATTTCGTCTCGAACTCTATTCGTTCCTTATTGGACTCCGGGATCACGAACAGGTTGAGTCCCAGGGAGAAAAGGGCGATCAGAGCGGCGGAGAATATGTACGGGACCATCATCCTGTGGAAGCTTACTCCGCAGGAAAGGATGGCCACTATCTCCGTATCGGAGGCCATCTTGGATGTGAAGAATATCACGGTGATGAACACGAACAGAGGGCTGAACATGTTCATGAAATACGGGACGAAGTTCACATAATAGTCAAAAATGATGGCTTTGAGCGGAGCTTCCTTTTCGACAAAGTTGTCGATCTTCTCGCTGACGTCGAAGATGATCACGATGCCGATGATAAGGATAAGCGCCACGAAGAACGTCGTTATGAACTTCTTGACGATATAGACATCCAGTTTCTTTGGCCTGAGGTCGAACTCCATTTCCTTTATAATCTAGTCGTTATCCTGCGCACGGTCTCATCCTTCCATTTCGCGAAATCTCCTGCCTTGATATGCTTCCTGGCCTCGCGCACGAGGTCAAGATAGAAGGCGAGGTTGTGCTCGCTGGCTATCTGGCCGGCGAAAATCTCGCCTGCCACGAAAAGATGGCGGACATATGCCTTGGTATATGTATGGTCCACAAATGACGAACCCTTCGGATCGAGCGGCGAGAAATCGTCCGCCCACTTCCTGTTCTTCATGTTCATGATTCCGTCCCATGTGAACAGCATGCCGTTGCGGCCGTTGCGGGTAGGCATCACGCAGTCGAACATGTCCACGCCTCGCGCTATGCCTTCGAGGATATTGGCAGGCGTGCCGACGCCCATCAGGTAACGCGGCTTGTCTTCCGGAAGGATCGGGCACACCACCTCGAGCATCTCATACATCTTCTCGGTCGGCTCGCCTACGGCAAGTCCGCCGATCGCATATCCTTCGCGGTCGAGAGCCGCCGCATGATCGACCGCCGCACGGCGAAGGTCGGGATAGACGCAGCCCTGGATGATAGGGAAAAGGGCCTGCGAATAACCGTACAGAGGCTCTGTCTCGTCGAAATGCTTCACGCATCTCTCCAGCCACCTCTGGGTAAGCGCCAGTGACTTCTTGGCATACCGGTAGTCCGCATCTCCGGGACAGCACTCGTCCAGAGCCATGACGATGTCAGCTCCGATGATCCTCTGCGTGTCCATGTTGTTTTCTGGGGTGAAGATATGCTTCGAACCGTCGATATGGGAACGGAAGATGCATCCGTCCTCAGTGAGCTTGCGGATCGGGCTGAGGGAGAAGACCTGGAATCCGCCGCTGTCGGTCAGGATCGGCCTGTCCCAGGACTCGAACTTGTGGAGTCCGCCGGCCGCCTTGAGAACTTCCAGTCCCGGGCGGAGATAAAGATGATAGGTGTTGCCTAGGATGATCTCTGCCTTGATGTCTTCCTTGAGGTCCTTGTGGTATATGCCTTTGACCGAACCCACCGTGCCGACAGGCATGAAGATAGGAGTCTCGATCTGACCGTGGTCAGTCGTGATGACTCCGCATCTTGCTGCGGAATTCGGGTCATTATGTGTCTTGACAAATTTCATTCAAATCAATTTAACCGTCAAAGATAACAACTTTTACTCAAAATCGCTTATCTTTGTATGATACATGGCGAAAATCAAATAATGAACAACATTAAAAACTGATAACAAATGAACAAGTCAATCAAACTCAGGCTGATCGTGATGAACATCATCCAGTGGGCTGTGTGGGGATCGTATCTCACCTCGATGGGAAGCTACCTTGCATCCGTAGGACTGGCGACACGCATCGGCATCTTCTATTCAATGCAGGGAATCGTTTCCATCTTCATGCCTACCCTCATGGGCATCGTGGCGGACAAGTTCATCCCGGCCCAGAAGCTCCTTGGGCTCTGCCACGGCATCGCCGGAGCTGCCATGGCCGGCGCAGGCCTCTACGGAATGAGCGCCGGAAGCGAAGTCTCATTCGGCATCCTCTTCGGGCTGTATGCAGTCAGCGTGGCATTCTACATGCCTACGATCGCCCTTTCCAACTCGGTAGCATTCGGCATCCTCGAGAGAAACGGCTATGACACCGTAAAGGACTTCCCTCCTATCCGAGTGTTCGGAACCATCGGATTCATCTGCGCAATGCTTTTCGTGAACTTCATGACAAACGGTGCAGGAGTACAGTACCAGCATTCATACAACCAGTTCATCGTATCGGGAATCTGCGGTCTGGCAATGTTCCTTTACTGCTTCACTCTTCCTGAATGCCCTTGCAACAAGAATGCAGGAGCGGAGCAGACCCTCGCAGAGCGCTTCGGTCTGAATGCATTCGCCCTTTTCAAGGACAGGCAGATGGCGATCTTCTTCATCTTCTCGATGCTCCTCGGAGTGGCCCTCCAGATCACCAACGGCTTTGCAAATCCGTTCATCTCACACTTCCAGGAAGTTCCTGAATTCGCAGACACATGGGGTGCACGCAACGCCAACGCCCTCATTTCGATCTCACAGATATCCGAAACCCTCGGCATTCTCCTCATCCCTGTAGCAATGAAGATCTTCGGCATCAAGAGGGTAATGCTCATCGCAATGTTCGCATGGGTTCTCCGCTTCGGCCTCTTCGGAGCCGGCAACCCAGGATCAGGCGTATGGATGCTCATCCTCTCGATGATCGTATACGGCGTGGCTTTCGACTTCTTCAACATCTCAGGAGCCCTCTACACCAACATGCGCACAAGCGAGAAGCTCCAGAACAGCGCGCAGGGCCTCTTCATGCTGATGACCAACGGTATCGGAGCGACAATCGGAACCCTCAGCGCACAGGCTGTGGTGAACCACTTCGTCTACAACGCCGCCGAGCCGAACTGGAGCGCCGCATGGTACACATTCGCAGCCTATGCCCTCGTAGTAGCCTTCCTCTTCATGATCCTCTTCAAGACCCCGAAGAACGAAGACAAGATAGCGTAAAGCGGAAGCATAAAATCACAGTCCCCCGACCGGGAGGAAAGCATTTCCCTTAGTTTTCTGCTTTCCGATGGTCGGGGGACTGTCGTTTTATCCGGTAGGATTCTATTTCTTCGGCCAGATTACTTTGTAAGACCGAGTTTCTTCATAAGTGCTGCAGGCTCTGGATCGTGGCCGCGGAAGTTGCGGTAGATCACGGCCTCATCCTGCGCGCCGCCCTTTGAAAGGATGTTCTCACGGAACGATGCTGCAACCTCGGTATTGAAGATGCCCTTCTCCTTGAAGAGTGAGAATGCGTCAGCTTCGAGAACCTCTGCCCACTTGTATGAATAGTAGCCTGCAGAATATCCGCCTGAGAAGATATGCGAGAATGAGCCTGAGAATGCTGTTCCCTCAACGGCCGGCATCACTGCATATGGTGCAAGGGCCTTCTTCTCAAACTCTACCGTGCTCTCTGAAGGAAGAGCTGTAAGAGTATGCCATGACATGTCGAGGAGGCCATAGTGGAGCTGGCGCACCTGTGCATAGCCTGCAAGATAGTTCTTTGCAGCGACGATCTTCTCGATAAGCTCTGCTGGGATAGGCTCGCCTGTCTGATAATGCTTTGCGAATGAATTGAGGTACTCAGGTTCGAAGGCCCAGTTCTCCATGATCTGAGAAGGGAGCTCCACGAAGTCGCGGCTGACGTTGGTACCTGTAAGAGAACCGTAACGGCCCTGCGCGAAGATGCCGTGGAGAGCATGTCCGAACTCATGGAGGAATGTTGTAAGTTCATCATGGGTGATGAGGGCTGGGGCGTCAGCTGTAGGCTTTGTGAAGTTGCATACGATGCTGATGAAAGGCCTCTTCTCTACGCCGTCCTTGATGCTCTGTCCGCGGAACTCAGTCATCCATGCGCCGCCCCTCTTGCTTGCTCTTGGGAAGAAGTCTGCATAGAAGAGGGCAAGGTGGCTTCCGTCAGCGTCCTTGACCTCATATACCTTCACATCTTCATGATATACAGGCACATTGTCAAGCTCCTGGAAAGAGATTCCATAAAGGCGTGATGCAAGTCCGAAGACTGCGTCGATGCAGCTTTCGAGCTGGAAGTAAGGCTTGAGCTCCTCTGCGCTGAGAGAGTACTCAGCCTGCTGGTACTTCTCCGACCAGTAGCTGAAGTCCCATGACTCGAGCCTGTCGCCTTCGAATCCGTTCTTCTTCGCATATGCGAAAACATCGGCAACATCCTTCTTCGCATATGGAAGCGATGGCTCGAGAAGGTTCATGATAAACTCGGTGACAGTCTTCCTGTCCTTCGCCATTCTTGTTTCAAGAGCGTAATCTGCATATGTCTCGTATCCGAGGATGTTCGCGATCTTGATCCTCAGGTCAACGATCTTCCTTACGATATCGGTATTGTCGAATTCGCCGCCGATCGCCCTTGTGTTGTATGCCGTCCATATCTGCTTGCGGAGGTCACGCTTCTCGCTGTACTTGAGGAAAGGGCTGTAGCTTGGTGCATCGAGAGTGAAAGCCCATCCTTCAAGACCCTTCTCGGCAGCTGTCTCTGCAGCCATTGTCCTCACGAACTCAGGAAGGCCTGCAAGGTCAACCTCGTCAGTGATGTTGAGGACATATGCATTTGTTGCTGCGAGCACGTTCTTGCTGAACTGGAGGGTGGTGAGGGAAAGTTCCTCTGACCACTTGCTGTAAAGTTCCTTGTCCTCGTCGGAAAGGTTAGCTCCGCCGCGTACGAAGCCTTTGTAGTTATCCTCGAGGAGCTTCATCTGGTCCTGGTCAAGACCAAGCTCGTTCCTCTTCTCATAGACGGTCTTCACCTTTTCAAAAAGCACCGGATTGAGAGATACGTACATTTCGTATTCGGTGAGCATCGGTGAGATCTGCTCGGCGATAGTCTGCATCTGCTCGTTTGTGTTCGCTTCCATGAGGTTGTAGAAGATGCCTGCCACATTGTTCAGTGTCTCGCCGGCATACTCCATTGCCTCGATGGTGTTCTCGAATGTAGGGTCTTCCTCATTCGCGATGATAGCATCGATTTCAGCCTTTGCCTCGGCTATGCCTGCCTCGAAGGCAGGAAGATAATGTTCATTTTCGATCTTGTCGAACTGCGGAGCTCCAAACGGTGCTGAAGACTCCGTAAGGAGAGGATTCTTCATAGTGCATCCTGTGATAAGTGCAAGCGCTGCGCCTGCAATAAGTAAACTCTTCATATTTGTTTTGTTTGTGATAATTCCATACCAACCTGCAAAGTTAGTCAAAGTTTTCTATTTTCGATATGGAATATATCCTGGTCCCCGTCCTGATGTACCTGATGTCAAAGCAGCAGCACTCATCATGCTTTCCGCACTTGCGGAACGAGGTCATGATGGTGGGCACGAATCCCATGGAAGCAAGGGTCATCAGATCGACGGAGTCCACATCGGCCTTGATCAGGTTCTCCAGCAGTTCATAATTCCGGAAAAGGACCTTCATGATCCTTCTCTTGAAGACTCTGCTCTTCTTCGCCCGTTCATTGAAATTCCTGGCACGGCATTCGTCGCAGCAGAATTTCTTGTCTGCACGTCCGTACCTTATCTGATCGCCACATTCCAGACAGAGAGGAATATGTCTCGCCTGCTTTACATACACCATTGTCACATTCTTTATTGCCGGCAAATATCTGCCGCAAGACGGAGATTTCAAACACCCGGAACGATGTATTTCCGTTTCTTATCGAATGTTTTTCCGTTTTTTATTCCCGACTCGATGATAAAATAAATCTTTGTGCCATAAAATAAATCTTTGCATCATAAGAAAAGTGACATGATCATAAAAAACGGAAAAATCTTTTTTATGATCGGACGAAAACCTATTGGACTGACGCGGATTCTGCCTTACTTTGGAACCAACATATCGAGTGCGCATAAGATGTGGGTAAAAATCTAAAAATCAATCAACAGACTAAAGAAGGAGAATCTTATGGAACACATCAACAAGATCGAGCTGCAGGGCCGCGTAGGCACCTTCAGGACAAACATCGTAGGAGACAACATGGTGGCAAACTTCTCCATGGTCACGGAATATCTGTACAAGACCCGTGACGGAGGAGCCGCAAACGAAACGACATGGCATCAGGTCACGGCATGGGAAGGAAGGGATATGCCGGACCTCACAAAGATCGCCAAGGGCACGCCCGTCCATGTGACAGGACGTCTGAGGACATTCAAGTACACGAACTCGGAAGGCGTTGAAAAGCAGCTGTATGAGGTCGTGGCATACAAGATCAGGATCCTGACCGAAGAAGAAGCGGCCTGAAAGTGACATTTTCACACAGACAGGCGCGATTTAATAATAATTTAACATATCCGCGCCTGTTCAAATTGCTTACAATCATAATATAAGGTATCTTTGCCGCCGTTTTTGAAAGATGATCTAAAAATTGGTTTTTATGGTACAGAAGTTCAATGACGGCAGATGGAGCCGCAGGATTGATGTCGCTGATTTCGTTTACAGCAACATCACCCCTTACGAAGGAGATGCATCATTCCTCCAGGGCGCTACAGAGCGCACAAAGAAGCTTTGGAACAAATGCCTCGAGGCTCTCGCAGAAGAGAGGGCAAACGGCGGAGTCCGTTCAATCGACGCAAAGACGATATCTACAATAACATCACACGCAGCAGGATATATCGACAGGGAAAACGAGCTTATCGTAGGTCTTCAGACAGACGAGCTCCTCAAGAGGGCGATCAAGCCTTTCGGAGGTCTCAAGGTCGTAGAGAAGGCATGCCTTGAAAACGGCGTGGAACTCGATCCTAAGGTAAAGGAGATCTTCACCCATTACAGAAAGACCCATAACGACGGAGTTTTCGACGTATATACAGAGGAAATCCGCAAGTACAGGTCGCTCGGATTCCTCACAGGACTTCCTGACAACTATTCGAGAGGACGTATCATCGGAGACTACAGAAGACTCGCTCTTTACGGAATCGACAGACTGATCGAGGCGAAGAGGGAGGACCTCAGGAACCTTACCGGTACAATGACCCGCTCGCGAATCACTCTCCGCGAGGAAGTAGCGGAGCAGATCCGCGCCCTCCAGGAGATCAAGGTGATGGGAGAATACTACGGACTTGACCTCAGCAGGCCTGCAACTAACGCGCAGGAGGCAGTGCAGTGGCTTTACATGGCATACCTCGCAGCGGTAAAGGAGCAGGACGGAGCAGCGATGTCCCTTGGTAACGTATCGTCATTCCTCGACATCTACATCCAGTACGACCTCGACAACAACATCATCGACGAGACATTCGCACAGGAGCTCATCGACCAGTTCGTGATGAAGCTCAGAATGGTGCGCCACCTCAGGATGAACTCATACAACGACCTCTTCGCAGGAGACCCTACATGGATCACAGAGTCCATCGGAGGACGTTTCACAGGCGGAAAGAGCAAGGTCACCAAGACTTCGTTCCGTTTCCTCCAGACCCTCTACAACCTCGGTCCTGCACCGGAGCCTAACATGACTGTCCTCTGGCACCCTGCGCTTCCTGAAGGATTCAAGGAGTTCTGCGCAAAGGTCTCCATCGAGACAAGCTCCGTACAGTACGAGAACGACTCGCTCATGCGTAAGGTAAGAGGATGCGACGACTACGGCATCGCATGCTGCGTATCATACCAGGCTATCGGAAAGGCCATCCAGTTCTTCGGAGCACGCGCAAACCTCGCGAAGGCTCTCCTCCTCGCCCTCAACGGCGGACGTTGCGAGAACACCGGAACACTTATCGTAGAGGGAATCAAGCCTCTCAAGAGCGATGTTCTTGACTTCGACGAAGTGATGGAGAACTATAAGAAGGTACTCCACGAGGTGGCACGCGTCTACAACGAGACAATGAACATCATCCACTTCATGCATGACAAGTACGACTATGAGAAGTCACAGATGGCGTTCATCGACACAGATCCTAAGATCAACCTCGCATACGGAGTGGCAGGTCTTTCCATCGTGGCCGACTCGCTTTCAGCGATCAAGCATGCAAAGGTGACTGCACGCCGCAACGCAGACGGACTGACAGACGGCTTCGACATCGAGGGAGAATTCCCTATGTTCGGAAACGATGACGACAGGGTGGACGTGCTCGCACGCGACATCGTCCAGCTCTTCGACACCGAACTCCGTGCCAGAAAGGTCTACAAGGGCGCAGAGCCTACACTTTCCCTCCTTACCATCACATCGAACGTGATGTACGGAAAGAAGACAGGAGCGACACCTGACGGACGCGCGAAGGGAGTGGCATTCGCACCGGGCGCAAACCCGATGCACGGCCGCGACACCCATGGAGCGATCGCTTCACTCTCGTCAGTAGCAAAGCTCGACTACCACGACTCTAAGGACGGTATCTCGAACACGTTCTCGATCGTACCGAAGTCCCTCGGCCCAACAGAGGAGGACAAGATCGACAACCTCATCACAATGATGGACGGCTACTTCAGCAAGGGTGCCCACCACCTCAACGTAAACGTCCTCAACAGGGAGATGCTTGAAGATGCGATGGAACATCCTGAGAAGTATCCGCAGCTCACCATCCGAGTTTCAGGATATGCAGTAAACTTCATCAGGCTCAGCCGCGAGCAGCAGCTTGAAGTGATTTCAAGAACATTCCACGAATCTTTATAATGATAAAGGTACATTCATACGAATCAATGGGAACATACGACGGACCTGGGCTCAGGCTCGTCGTATTTCTTCAGGGATGTCCGTTCCGCTGCCTCTACTGCGCGAACCCTGACACCATAAGCTTCGACGGCGGGACTCCCACCGATCCGGAAGAAATCGTCAGGATGGCGGTAAGCCAGAAGCCATTCTTCGGCAGAAGAGGAGGAATCACATTCTCCGGAGGAGAGCCGACGATGCAGGCAAAGGAACTTCTTCCGCTTTATGCCAGACTCAAGGAAGAGGGCATTAACATATGCCTGGACACCAACGGAGGCACATGGAACAGCGACATCGAGGAACTCCTGAAGCAGACCGACCTTGTGCTTCTGGACTGCAAGCAGTTCAACAATTCAAGGCACGAAGCGCTTACAGGACGCAGCAATGTGCAGACCTTGAAGACGGCACAGTGGCTTGAGGACAACGGTAAGCCTTTCTGGCTCAGATATGTCCTGGTTCCGGGAATCAGCGATTTCGAAGAGGACATAAGGGCGCTTGGAGAGCATTTCAGGAACTTCAGGATGATTCAAAGAGTGGAAATCCTCCCATACCACACCCTCGGAAAGCACAAGTACGAATCTTTGGGATGGGAGTACAAGCTGGAAGGAACCCCTTCCAACACTCCTGAGCAGCTGGACAAGGCAGTCGCTCTGTTCCGGGAATATTTCGGCTGCGTGATACTGAATTAACGTCAAAAGAACCTTCACGGGTTCTTTTTTTTGTTATATTTGTCGGAATGAACGGTAAGAAACCAAACCATAACTATATGCTACGAAAAATTCGAATCATCCTGGCGTCGATTTTCTTTATCGGAGTGACGCTTCTGTTCCTGGATTTCACAGGAACGATCCACGCATGGCTCGGATGGATGGCGAAGGTACAGTTCCTTCCTGCCCTCCTTGCCCTGAATTTCGGAGTGGTGGCGGTGCTGCTTGTGCTGACCCTGCTCTTCGGAAGAGTCTATTGTTCCGTAATCTGCCCTCTCGGCGTGATGCAGGACATCATCTCGTGGATCCACGGCAAGACAAAGAAGAAGAACCGTTTCCGTTTCAGCTACTCCCCTGCCGTCAAATGGCTCAGATATGGAGTACTGGCGTTGTTCATAATCGCCCTTATCGCCGGCCTGCACTCTCTGGTTGCCCTTGTGGCTCCATACAGCGCATACGGCCGCATCGCGTCGAACCTCCTTGCCCCTCTCTACCAGCTGGGCAACAATTTCTTCGCATGGATAGCGGAAAGAGCGGGAAGCTATGCATTCTACAGCACTGAGGTATGGATCAAGTCAGCAGCCACATTCGCTGTAGCGGCTGTGACATTCATCGTGGTCGCAATCCTCGCATGGAAGAACGGCAGGACATGGTGCAACACCATCTGCCCTGTCGGCACAGTCCTCGGATTCTTCTCAAGATTCAGCGTATTCGCCCCTGTCATCGACACTGAGAAATGCCGTAACTGCGGACTCTGCGGAAAGCAGTGCAAGGCTTCATGCATCAACATGAAGGAGCATCAGATCGACCTCAGCCGCTGCGTGGCATGCATGGACTGCATCGACACATGCAAGGACGGAGCTATACATTATGCTTGCAGATACGGAAAGGGATCCCCGGTCAAGCCGGGGATGACGGAGAAGAATACGGGAATGACGGAGAAAAAGCAGGGGATGACGGACCAGGGCCGACGTGCGTTCATGGTATCTGCAGCGATCGCGACTACAGCCGTTGCCGCCAAGGCGCAGGAAATGAAGGTCGACGGAGGACTCACAGACATAGAGCGCGCAAAGAAGCCCGAAAGGCAGACTCCGCTGGTGCCTGCCGGTTCGCTCAGTCTGAAGAACTTCGCGAACCACTGTACGGCGTGCCAGCTCTGCGTGAGCGTATGTCCTAACCAGGTTCTGAGGCCATCTACTTCCCTGATGACCCTCATGCAGCCGGAAATGTCATACGAAAGAGGCTACTGCCGTCCTGAGTGTACGAAATGTTCGGACGTATGTCCTGCAGGAGCGATCAGGCCTATAAGCGTTGAGGAGAAGTCTTCGATCCAGATAGGACACGCTGTCGTATGCCTTGACAACTGCGTCGTGAACACAGACGAAGTCAGCTGCGGCAATTGCGCAAGACACTGTCCTGCCGGAGCCATCAGCATGGTAAGGAAGAATCCTGACGACCCTAAGTCGCTCAGGATCCCGGTAGTGAATGAGGAAAGGTGCATCGGATGCGGAGCATGCGAGAATCTTTGCCCTGCAAGGCCGCTTACCGCAATTCATGTAGAAGGACACGAAGTACATAAAACGATTTAGGCTATGAAGAACAATAATATAGACAGAAGAGAGTTTCTCAAGAAGGCAGGAAGCTCTGCCCTTGTGATAGGAGGTCTGGGAGCTGTTGCGGGATGCAAGGGGAATTCCTCGGCTGCGCCCGGTGCGACAGCGAAAGGTGCGGAAGGCACCGGCGAAATGACATACAGGACCAACAGCGTGAGGGGCGACAAGGTCAGCATCCTCGGCTACGGCTGCATGCGCTGGCCTATGGTAAAGGACGAGAACGGCCGCGACGTATGCGACCAGGAAGCCATCGACCGCCTTATCGACTATGCGATCGGGCACGGCGTGAACTACTTCGATACCGCCCCTGTATATCTTCAGGGTCAGAGCGAATCGGCAACAGGAAAATCACTCAAGAGATATCCTAGGGAGAGCTACTACATCGCGACAAAGCTTTCCAACTTCAGCAACGCGAGCAGGGAGAACTCGATAGAGATGTACAGGAAGTCTCTTGAAAACCTTCAGACAGACTATCTCGACTACTACCTTCTCCATTCGCTCGGAAATGAAGCTGGATTCAGGCACAGGTTCGTGGACAACGGCATCATGGACTTCCTTCTGGAAGAGCGCAAGGCCGGCCGCATCCGCAACCTCGGATTCTCATTCCACGGAAGCAGGGAAGGATTCGACGAGATGATGGCATATCACGAAAAGTACCACTGGGACTTCGTGCAGATCCAGCTCAACTATGTGGACTGGAGGCATGCAAGCGGCAGAAACGCCGACGCGGAGTACCTCCAGCAGGAGCTTGACAAGAGGGGCATCCAGTCTGTGATCATGGAGCCGCTTCTGGGAGGCCGCCTTTCAAAAGTGCCTCAGTATGTGGCAGACCGCCTCAAGGAGCGCAATCCGGAAGGAAGCGTGGCATCATGGGCATTCAGATTTGCCGGAACCCATACGGGAGTCCTTACAGTGCTCAGCGGCATGACCTACATGGAGCATCTCCAGGACAACGTGAAGACCTACTCGCCTCTCGTTCCGCTTACTGAAGACGAACTTGCATTCCTTGACGAGACTGCGGCCATCATGCAGAAATACCCGACGATTCCATGCAACGACTGCAAATACTGCATGCCATGCCCATACGGAATCGACATCCCGGCCATCCTCCTGCACTACAACAAATGCGTGAACGCCGGAGAAGTTGCGGCAAGCGTCAACGACGAGGGATACAGAAAAGCCCGTCGCGCTTATCTGGTAAGCTACGATCGGGCTGTTCCGAAACTCCGTCAGGCTTCGCGCTGCATCGGTTGCAACCAGTGCATGTCACACTGCCCTCAGAGCATCAATATTCCTAGAGAACTGCATAAGATCGACAGATACGTCGAGAACCTTAAGCAGGACAAGCTTTAAAGGAATCTAGGACCTTCCTGGGCGGACTTGGTCACAAGAATAGCTTCAGCCTTGTCGGACTCCGACAGGGCTTTCTTTTCATATTTGCAGACTTCTGCCGAACCGTTCTGAGCTGTAAGGACAAGCTGCCCGCCTTCGAACGAAGCCTCATATTCGCTGCCCCACTTCTCGCCGTCGGAATACTTTCCTGAGACGATGGCTCCGGCTACTGCATATGTGCCTTCATACTTTCTGTAACGGCCTTCACCGACCTTCTGATAAAGTTCGAAGGAAAGGTCCTGACCAAATTCCACATATACCTGAGGCACTGAATTCAATCCGGAAACGCTGACAAGATGCCATTCTCCGACTATCTGGTCAGATACGACCGGACCATCGGAACCTGTCTCTCCACAAGAGATGGAAGCGAATGCGACAGAAAGCGCAAGTAACAGTTTATATATTGTTTTCATCATATTGCCATTTAAGATTCTTCACTTCGTTCAGAATGACATTACAGCCATCCGCCGTTGCCGCTTGCAACGCCTCTTGAAATGATAGATATGGTCCTTGAGATTTCCATACCTCCGGTCTGGTTCCAGCCGTCTGCCTTTCCATCCTCGTCATATCCTGCAAGAGCCTTGACGGTTATCTTGCCTGATCCTGCCTTGGTCGGCTTGATGCTGAGCTTGCCGTACTTGATTTCGAGCGATGAAGCATCGTCGGAAAGACCGAGAGCCTCTCTTGTCGCAGCATCGCACTCGACGCCTACATAAGTAAGGTCTGTAGCTCCGCCTCCGAAGTACTCGGTAAGGTCGTATCTCTTCGCCTTCTCGTCCGCTCCAAGCACCCTTACGGTAATCGAAGGAGTGCCCTCCACATTCATGAGAAGCTTCCATGCGTCGATCGCACCAGTTCCCATCTTGCCTCCGCGGTATGCTCCGAGGTCGACATAATTGTACTTTCCGCCTTCGATGTAGAACTTGCCCTTGTATCCGTCCACGAAGTTCTTGTTTACTTCTTCGATGTCATTGACAGAAGTAAGGAGCATTGCGATGAAATCCTCACGAGAGAACTTCTTGCCCACCTTGTATGCATATGAAAGTCCCAGGGCAGCTACTCCCGATACATGAGGACAAGCCATTGATGTTCCCTGCATGTACACATAGTCATGACCTGTTCCTACATTGTCGTCTGAAGCTGTGTTGATGAATGTGGAAAGGACGCGGCTGCGGTTGTTCTCGACAGCAGTTATGTCACCGATATAGAAGTCACCGCCAGGAGCAGCGATATTACATCCGGGACCATAGTTTGTATAGCCTACAGCAGGAAGATAATCCGGTCCGATTGCGGTAACGGAAACGACTTCCTCAAGGGCTGCAGGATAGCTGGAAATGGCTGCACGCTCATTTCCTGCCGCAGCGATTATGATGTTTCCGTCAAGGATGTCGCTGTTGTTGTTCTCCTTGTCGAGGAAGAACTGGACTCCGTCATATTCGGCTCCGTAAAGCTCCGCATATTCGGCATCCGTCTGGTAGTTTCCGTTTATCAGACCGAAAGAGCACTGCGCTATGCTTGCTCCGTTCTGTGCCGCATATACGAAACCATTTGCAGATGCATCCAGGTTCGATGACATTCCGTTCTCGAAGATCTGGCATGACATCAGACGCACGCCGTCACCGTTGCCGGTTCCGCCGGCGATTCCGCTGACGCCTACGCCGTTGCCGTTCACAGCGGCAACGATTCCGGCCACATGGGTACCATGGCCGGAAGCCCTGGCGCCTTCCCAGCTGATGTTACCGTTCTCTCTCTCACAGTTCCAACCATATACATCATCGACATAGCCGTTGTTGTCGTCGTCCTTTCCGTTGCCAGGCACTTCCTTCTCGTTCTTCCACATGTTTGCGGCGAGGTCAGGATGGTCATACTTGACAGGGCTGTCCAGTACAGCCACGATAATGCGAGAGTCACCTCCGGTAAGCCTCCAGGCGTCCCTGACAGCGATATCGCCGCCCACAACAGCGGTGTTTGAACCTGCGTTCTTTCCGTCATTGATGTAATGCCACTGGTCCTTGAGCATAGGGTCGTTGAACGGAAGATCTCCTGCAGCGAACTGATGACGCGAAGGGGTGTAAGGAGTGAAGGAAAGGTCGCATGCAGGAACTATGGTCTTGTTGTACTGCACCTTCACCACGTCTGAAAACGTGGTAAGGCGGGCAGCGGCAACAGACTTGTCCATGCCTTCGAACTCTACCTTGAACCATCTGTGGAGGTTATGCTTCCTGGCCACCTTCTCCTTGCCCGGAGCGATGGTGAAGACAGGCTTCAGGGACTTCACCTGAATGCCTTCGGAAAATGCCTCGACAAGGGTCCTGTCCCCGGCAGCAAAGGCATCCGAAACCTCTTCCGAAAGGAGAAGAAGCAGGGCTCCTTCCTCTGAATCTTCAGGAGTGTTGATGACCTTGGTCATGACGGCTCCCGGTACATCTGATGATGGTGCATTAACAGCATCATGCAGCTCCTCCATACAGGAAGAAGCTGCAAGAAGCGTCAATGTCAAGAGCAGAGATGCTCTTCTGATTGAATTGAGATGCATATTCTGTTAGTTTGACTTTGTCATTGTGAACGACACAGGCTCTATTTCGAAGAAGATGTCCGAAACATCGAAAGTGTTCTGCATATAGTTGTATGGCGTTCCCTTGATTCCGTCGATTGTAGACCTGATATATCCGCGGTCGGTCTCGACATAGTTCGTACGAGGCTTGCTGAGCTCTACAGACACCTTGTTGCATGCTGCAGGAGCCTTGAGCGACGCCGTTTCAGCGCCGTAATCAGCATACTTCGAATCAGGACTTACGAGAAGAGGATATGCATGTGTGTTCTCTGTGATGAGAGGAGCCTCTCCCGAATAGTCAGGTGATGTGAAGTAGCAGAGCATCATGGCTACATATGTGAATCCGTAAGATCCGGCCTCGGTCCTCGGGTTGCCGACAAATGCGATCACATCCTGTTCCTCTGTCACGAATCCTCCGATCATCGCACCGTTCTCGAGATATGCGGAAAGGCCGCTTCCGTCGAAGAAGAGATATGCATTTGTAGGATATATCGGCTTTCCGTTGTACTCGCCCGGTTCCATCTGGGTCATGATGGTATATACGAATCCTTCATAGAACTCGAGCTGGATCTCATCCTTGAATCCGTACTTCTTCGCAGCATCAGGATACATGCCTGAAAGCTTCACATAATCCATTGTTGTCTCGGCCTTCTTCGGATCCTCTGTCACGTTGCCGTTCACGTCGAGCATGAGGTCCTCATCCTCCATGATCTCTGCGGTAGCACGCTTCGTCCTGCCCCATTCCTTGTCCTTGTAAGGGTCAAGTGACCATACATCCCACTTCTGGAAGTATACGGACTTGTCATCTTCAGGCTGGAATCTGTTAGGAAGGTCATATATGCCGAATTCAGCATCCATGAGATCGAATTCGCCGGCAGTGAACTCTGTAGTCGTGAACACGCCGCTGTGGTATCCGTTGGCTGCGTATACGATGAGGATGTATTCAGTGCCAGGGGTAAGTCCGCTGATCACGCCTGAATATCCCGAACTGTTCACCTGTGCAAGGACTTCACGTCCGACAGGAGCGATGTAGTAGTCGAACTCTGCCTCGATCGCCTCGCGGAAGTCCTCGTAATGAACCTTCTTGTACATTGCGACCTTGACTTCGGTAAGTTCTGTACCATAAAGATAGAACTCCATCGCGTTCTCCTTTGTAAGACCGGCACCGGCATATTTGTCAGATACGATGAGACCCATGTGGATGTCGACATCCTTAGGATCGTCCGCAGTGTCATAACCGAACTTCACATATGTATATTCCTTGTAGTTGCCTGATGCGTCATACGAGCATGCGATCAGGGTATACAGACCTGTCTCCTCGGTAGTGAATTCATACTCGCCTGATTCTGTCACGGTCTGGACATTCTTTCCTGACTTCACTTCCTCAAGCTTGGACACCATCTCCGCGTCTGAAACATGGCCAGGGAACACCTTGTACTGTACCTTGGCAACGTCAGGTCCGAAGGTGAATGTAACCGGCATGAGGCCCTTTACAGCAGGAGCTGTCTCCACCATGACAGAGTAGTCATAAGGCTGGTAGCCTGGAAGGACAAGCCTGTGCTTTCCTGCGGCATTCGCATAAGCGGCACCGGCTGAAGGAAGATATGCTACGAGAGCGCTCTTAGGGAAGGTGATGGAACCGTCCTTCACTGTACCGTACTGGTTGGAGTATCCGGCATCAAACACTTCTTCAACATCAGAACCCATGTATACAAGTCCGTAGCGTCCGCTAGGACATGTGAACACATACTGGAGAGGGATATATACCCTGTTCGGGTCAGATGCATTGATATAGATGCTCGGCGCAGGGCAGTATTCTGCGTAAAGGTCTGCGTTCTTTGTGTTTCCGTCAACAATGTATGACACAAAGTCCGGAGTATAGACCTCGTCTACCCTATAGTAACCCGGAAGGTCTTCGCGTTCATAGACCTTTACCGTCTTTTCCTGATAAGGTGCTGCGATTTCGGCACCGATTGCATTGAAGTAGCTTGACGCAAAGTCGTCTCTCCAGAGGCCTTCTCCCAGAAGCTCCCACTTCACCACTGTAAGAGAGAATGTCAGCTCGTTGCTTGAAAGACCGTAGTTCGAAACATACTGAGGGTCAGTCACCTTGATCGTACAGGTATACTTCTTTCCTGTCTCGAAGTCCTCAGAGAAATAAACCTTGAAAGACGTGTTTTCCTGGTCTTCATCGAAATAGATGAACTCGTCCTCAAGTTCGAAGAAACCTTCTTCACTGCTTGTCAGCTCATAAGGCACATATGCCTCAGGAAAATAGTTCTTGACAGCAGGGTTTCTCTCGACTGTGAAGGTAAGGTACTTTGCACCTTCCGGGGCAACCTCGTATGCCTTAGCCTGCTCCTGCGGGAAGAAGAGGCCCTGGCAGTCCATGAGGTCAGGCTCACCAGGAGAATAAGGCTCTTCCTGGCATGCTGCGAATGAGAGAGCCATCGCCGCAGCAAGAATATATTTAAATATTGTCTTCATATTCATCTTTTCTGTTTAGATTACTCCGTCCACTCCGGGAGTTTTCCGGTAGGGTCAGGATTAATCCTTCCCTCATCTATTCCCTTGTTATGCAGATATTCCGTTCTAGGTATCACGAGATTCCACTGAGGTGAACGACCTTCTACATTAAATCTTGCAGAACTTGGGAAGTTTGTTCCTGAGTAGCCTCTGATTATACCCTGGTCAAGCCTCTTGTAGTCGTAGAAGAGGATTCCTTCTCCCCAGAACTCCACCCTCTTCTGGAAAAGCATTTCCTGGATGAAGGATTCCTTTGAAATGATACCTGAACAGTCATATCTCTGACCGGACCACCTGTAGCTCATGAATTCGTCAAGCAATTTCTTTGCTGCATCCAGACCTTCGGTATGGAGTGTCGCCTCCATCTTGATGAAATACATCTCCTCGACCCTCATGAGCATACGGTCAGCAGCGCCTCCGTTTGTATAGTCCATACATGCACCGCCCATCGGACGGAACTTGAGGCTCACATAAGGTTTTGCCGAATAAAGGAAGTAATCAGCAACATTGTAGATGCCGATTGATTCATTGCCGGTCAGAGGCTCATCCGATCCGGCATACCTGTAGTTAGGGTCAGTCTTCCATGTCGTGGCATCTTCGCCAAGCCATGACCACTTTCTGAAGTCATTGTCGGAAATCCTCTCATAAGTTGCCTTGCTGATGCTCGGAAGTGCAAGGATACCGTAAGCCCAGATAGCCTCAGCAGAAAGATGAGCGACGGTCGAGATCACAGGAGCAAGGTTTTCGCTTGAGGAAGTAAGGCCCCATATCCATGAATTGTTTGAACTTCCGTTATTGAAGCCGTTCATGGAATCGTGCCACTGGCTCTCGGTCAGAGGTGTTCTTCCGCTGGTCTTGACAGCCAGGTCGG
This sequence comes from Bacteroidales bacterium, assembly GCA_017461285.1. The sequence continues at coordinate 19,483 of JAFTYS010000013.1, forward strand.
CGTATTCGGCTGCCATTCTGTAATACTTCTTTTCATTTGATGCTGCAGCCATTTCAATATAGGCGCGTGCATAGAGGCCGTACACAGCACCCAATGTAGGGAGCGAATATACGTTTACAGTAGGATCAAGAAGATCTTCCGCCATCTGAAGATCGGAAAGTATGAAATCATACATCTCCTCCCTCGAACGTCTCGGGTTATTCTTCTTGTCTTCGTCCGATGTGGCTTCGGTCACGATAGGAACAGACCATCCTTCAGCAAGGGCTTCTTCGTCGGCATTGAGATACTTGTTTGCCTTTGGCTCGTACAGACGTGCAAGGTCAAGATAGCACATTGCCCTGTAGGTATATGCCTGACCAAGGTAATTCCTGACGGCATCATCCGTCTCATCAGTAACCTCACCCACCATTCCGATGGCATTGTTGGCGGCACCGATCCATACATAATAGCACTGCCATATATAACCTGTAGTCACATATTCAGGTCCCATCGAGAGATTCGTAAGGAATCCGTTGAACCAGCTGTAACCAAGGTTTCCACCGATGGTCATATCCTCAAGCATATGCTCTGTCATAAGATGGATCGCAGAGATTCCGAAGTCGGCATGATAGCCGTATGAACCGGCATATCCGCCAGCATTGGCAGACATCATAGATGCCGGTATACCTTTTATGATAGCCTCAAGCACTGTGGCGTCATCCATCTCGTCGAGACGGTCGGAAGTCACTGATCCGCCTTTCTGAAAAGCGTCCTCAAGACAACCCGTTGAAATGAGACCGAGAAATACAAGGCCTATAATCTTTATAATGTTTATCTTCATCTTTACCGGTGTTAGAATGTGATGTTAAAACCTACAGACGCTGTCCTTACAGGTGAGTTAAGGATGTTGCTTGTACTTCCGTCATGACTCTGACGAGGATCAAGTCCTCTTCTGGCTGACCAATAGATTATGTTGTCGCAAGCGGCATAGACTCTGATCTTGCCTACGTTCATCTTCTCAGTCAGTCTTCTTGGAAGAGTATAGCCTATCTGGGCATTCTGGAAGTTGAGATAACTTGCATCGATGAGGAAACGGTCTGAAGTCGCAGCCGCATAAAGCTCATTGTAGTAGAACGCAGGAATGTCAGTATCCTTGTTTTCAGGAGTCCATGCATTGAGCATATCCTTATGGAAGTTCGCACCTTCCTTTCCTGCACTCGGAGAAGACATGTATGCCGCATAACCTGAATCGTATGCAAGTCCTCCTATCGAATATGTGAACGATGCTGCAAAATCGAATCCCTTGTATGTCAGCGATGTACCGAATCCGCCATAGAGTTCCGGAGTAGGATCACCGCAGAGGTAGTAATCCGCATCATTGTAATCCGTAACCGGAGTCTTTGTTACATTGCCGGACTCATCAGTGACATTCTTATACCACATGGCAGCACCTGTCTCCCTTTCCACTCCGGCAAACTGCCTGAGATAGAATGTCTTGAATGGAAGTCCCACACCGACATATCTGTTGCCTGACGCATATCCAGGATATCCTTCTACGTTGTCGCCGATGTTGTCAGGATGGAGATTGGTGATCTTGTTCTTGTAATGCGTGAAGTTGAAGTACACATCCCATGAGAGCTCCTGCTGACGTACGATTCCCACATTGGCAGAAAACTCGATTCCGGCATTCCTCATGTTTCCTACATTGTCCCAATATCCGTTGGAAAGACCGTTTGACGCAGAAACCGGAGTAGTGAACCACATGAGCATGTCGGTGGTAGCATTGTAGAAAAACTCCAAGGATCCGGTAACACGTCTCTTCAGCATTTCGAAATCGAAACCTGTATTGAAGTTCATCCTGGTCTCCCATGAGATTTCCTTGTTACCTATAGAACTGATGTTGAGCGACGGTGTTCCGTTCTGATTCATGAGGGAAGACACATCCACAAAGCGGTCAGAGCCGATGGAATCATTACCCTGTGATCCCACGGAAGCCTTGAACTTCAGCATGTCGATCCAGGCTGTACGAGGAAACCAGCTTTCCTGATCGAGAATCCAGCCTCCACCGAGAGACCAGAAGTTACCCCATCTGTAATCGCGATGGAAACGTGTCGATCCGTCACGACGGAATGAAGCACTTACGAAGATCCTGTTGGCGAAATCGTACTGAGCGCGTATGAAGAATCCCTCATTCTTGTATTCGCTTGACGCGGAACCTGCACTCTGGCCATCCACCACAGCACCATTCAGCTCGTCATTCTCAGGGTCGAACATCTGACTCTTCGAAGCCGATAGGCTGTATCCGTAGCTGCTGTAGTTTTCATGACCGAGAAGGACGCTGGCGTTATGAACACCCGCAAAAGTACGTGACCAGTTCAACAACTGCTGGAGGTTGATTGAGTATGTCTTTGCATGGCCCTTGGAGATGAGACCGCCCATATTGGCATACTGTCCGTAGAACTTGTTCATTATGGAAGTCGAACGGGTCTCGTCGATACCGAAACCGGCATTGAAAGTGAACTTGAAATCCTTGAGGAAACTGATCTCAGCGTATGTAGTGCCGTTGAATGCATTGCTCTTTGACGAATTGGTATCGAGCAGAGAACCCTGAACCGCGTTCGAGTTACCAAGGTAAGGACGTGTCGAACCTGCGTTCTCACCCTTTCCGTAGTCATATACCTGAAAACCGTATTTGTCAACCATCACATTTCCCATACCGTCCCTCACAAAAAGAGGATATATCGGAGCAATCTGGTTTGCTACTTCAAATATGTTCGTAGTCGATCCCGAAACGCCTTCAGAAGAGTTTCCGTTGCTCATCCTCATGTCAGTGAATCCTACATTCGCTCCGATCTTGAGCCAGTCCTTAGCCTGGTAATCAGTGCGCAGACGTGCGGTGAAACGCTGCATGTCAGAATTGTTGATGATGGCCTGATCATCCAGGTATCCGAAAGACGCAAGGATCGACGCCTTGCCGGAAGTTCCCGACACACTCAGGTTATAGTCCTGACGGATGGAAGTCCTGTATGCGGCATCAAGCCAGTTGTCAGGCTGGAGCCAATAGCCTTTACCGTCCTTCTCGACATAACGTCCGAGGGTCGCATTCGGATTAAGTTTTCCGTTCAGACCGATGAATGCCTGTCCGTCAGGGTACGAATATACAAGATAACCGAGACCGCCATTGTTGACATCACCGAGCATTGTGCCGTTGGCGGCAATATGCGCCTCATATTCAGACATGCCGTTCATTATATTGGCAAGACGGAGTGCGGAATAATACATTTCATAATACTGTCCCGGCTCAGTGATATAATCATAGTTCTGAAGCGCCTTGGTGTTGACACCCCACTTGGCGTCAATATTTATGACAGCATCCCCGTGTGTTGCCTTCTTGGTGGTGATCATGATGACACCATTCGCTCCACGAGCACCATAAAGGGCATTAGAAGCAGCATCCTTAAGCACGGTCATGGACTCGATGTCCGCAGGATTAAGGTTGTTCATATCGAAGTCGGACCCATAAGGGATACCGTCGATCACATAAAGAGGAGACGTACCGGCATTGATGGAGCCGACGCCACGGATCTGTATCGAAGGCTTGGTGCCGAGGGTACCCGATGTCGTCGTCATCTGCACGCCGGCAACCACACCTTCGAGGGCTCTGGTAGCATCCGACGCCTGCACCTTGGCGATATCATCCGACTTGACTACTGTGGCTGATCCTGTAAAGGATTCCTTTGTCGCTGTACCGAAGGCTACGACGATGGTCTCCTCGATAGCTTCAGTGTCGGGAGCCAGCATCACATCGTGCTGGGTCTTGCCCGCAACAGGCACTTCCACGGTGACATATCCGATTGAAGAGAAGATGAGGACTCCGTCAGACGGAACATCGATGGAATAGTATCCGTCCAGGTCCGTACTTGCTCCTGTCATCGTTCCCTTTACC
>JAFTYS010000082.1 GCA_017461285.1 Bacteroidales bacterium
CGATACGGTAGGAAAATAAAGCCACCTGGCTCTCTGGAGAACCTGTGTCAGTATTAGACTTTCCGTACTTCTCGAAAAGCTCCTGTTTTTTCTCTGGTGCCAAATATTCAGCCATCTTTTGAAAAAATTAGAGGTTAATTATTAAAAACTTACATGCTTCGACCCGTCAACAGGGTTTTAGCGGGCGCAAAGATAAACATAATATTCGATAATACAAACCTTTGCCGAATGAAAATATTGATTATATTTGAAGAAAAATACGATGCCATGAGTTTCGACAATTATAGACTTATTATATTGGCGGCTGCGCTTTTCATCGCAGCCGCATGCGGGCCGGTGAACTATGAAAGCTACACCGACACCATAGAAGTCAACGGCGTGAGTCTTTTCTATGCTGCGGAAGGTGCCGGAAAGCCGGTGATCCTGCTCCATGGAAACGGCGGAAGCCACAACGACTTCGAAACCACCCATCGCGAACTTGCCCAGGCCGGTTACATGGTCTATGCCCTCGATTCCAGAGGCCAGGGAGCCAATCCGCGTCTGGACGAATACCATTACAAGGACATGGCATCCGATGTATATGAATTCATAAAGGCGAAGGGTCTGGAGAAACCGGCTGTATTCGGTTTCAGCGACGGCGGAAACATCGCCCTCCAGCTCGAGGTCATGTATCCCGGCACCCTCGGTGCGATAGTGACCGGAGGAGCGAACATCTTTGTGGAGGATTCTCTTATCCCTTCCTTTGCCGACGAATTTCTGGCGGTTCCGTCCGACAATCCTCTCACCAGGATGATGCAGGTCGAGCCGACGATGACTCTGGAAGACATGCAGGGTATTGCGTGTCCTGCCCTCATAATGTCGGGCGAGCACGATCTCATCCGTCAGGAGCATACCCTGATGATCGGCAGCAACATTCCGGACGGTGAAGCCCGCATAATTCCAGGTGAGGACCATGGCTCATATATCTGCAATAGTCCGAAACTTTCACCTATCCTCCTGGAATTCTTTGACAGGATAGGGTATTAGCCATGGGGAACCCGTCAGTAAAGACATATGATGACCCGGAAATAGGGGAGGTGACGTTCCGGAAAAGCGTCAGAAGCAGGAGCATCAGCATCCGTGTCCATCCTGTGAAAGGGGTGAGCGTGTCCGTGCCTTACATCGTTCCTTACTCTGTCGCCCAGGCGTTTTTCATTTCCCGAAGGAATTGGGTCATCGCCACTATGGCCCGACAGAAGGAGAAGTACAAGGATGTGGTCATGCCGACGGCGGAGGAGATCGAAGCCTTGCGCCGGCAGGCGAAGGCCGAGCTGCCTCCGCGCCTTGCGGAGCTTGCCGCGCGGTACGGATTCTCCTATAACCGCGTGGCCATCAAGCACAATGCCTCCAACTGGGGAAGCTGCTCGGCGAAATCAAACATCAATCTGAATCTCAACATAGTGCGTCTGCCAAAGGTCCTTCAGGACTATGTGCTTCTTCACGAACTCTGCCATCTGAAACATCAGGATCACGGACATGCTTTCCATCTTCTTCTGGAACATGTCTTGACCGACAACGTGATAAGGCTGATGGATGCGGGAGACCCTATGGCCTCGAATCTTGCCCGCAAGGCGGCACAGAGCCTGGCAAAATATCCTCTTGACCATGTCATGACCGGTGAAATAAAAAAATATAGAGTAATATGAATATTGTTATGAAAAGAATCCTAGTCATTACGGCTATCGCCGCAGTATCTCTATTGAATGCGTATGCGCAGCGAAAAGCTCCTGTTTCTGATCCGGAGAAGAATATTTATGTGGGTTCAGCAGATACATCCAATCCTCTGAATATGTATAACGAGGCTGTAATGGATGCTTTTTATGAGTTCTATAATGTACAAAAGGCATTTGTCGACGGACAGGTCAACGGAGTGACTGTGCATAGTGTGGAAACCAATGCCCGGAACCAGACTCCCGGAGACATGTCTTCAAGTACACTGATCGGTATGTGTGATATCAAGCTGTTGAAGTCTGAAATACTTTATGATTCAGTCTTCTTTGTCTGGCTGGAGATCATACCGGATGGTGACGATTATATGTACGAGATGCAGTCTGATGTGTCCGGTATGCGGAGCACAATGAAAGATACTTCTTCAGGGAAAGAAGTAATCGATGAGAATATGCAGGCAAAATTCAATGTGACCTTATCCCGCTCATCAAAGGACCCTGTGAATTGGCAGTCCATCAGAATCATAGACAGCCGTTTCAGGCAGAGAGGTGACGATATCACGGAAGACTATAGGACCGTTTTGAGAACAGTGACAGATACGGATACTTCAGTCGGACTGTCATCAACACGCTGATTCCTCTTTATTTCACGAATAGTTCGATTTCCGTAGATTCGATGCCGTCCAGGGTGACGGCCTTGTCGATCAGTCTGCCGATCGTCCTGTTCTCTTCCTCCTTGGCCTTTATCAGGGCGTCGAAGTTGCTCTGGTACTGCTTCAGGATTTCTCCGGATTCCTTGAGCGCAAGCCTCCATTCCCTGATCTTCATAGGATCCATATCCAGCAGTCCTGCAAGCGCCGCCGTCCTTGATACGGTAAGGGTGGCGAAATAGAATTTGTATCCCTTTGCTATGTTTATGATCTGCTTGTTGCGCTCGACCAGAGACAGATAGCTGAACTTTTCTCCTGTCGGCGACTGAAGCCTGAACGAGCGCCATGTCTGTCCGTCATCTGCAGCCACCTGCCTGCATACGGTAAGATATTGTTCTGACATGAGGTTTTCAATGAACTCGTCGAACATGGTCATGTTGTCATTGAACATCTTCTTATACTCGCTGATGTTGCCGTTAGGATATGAGTCCGGCCATTCCATCCCGATAATTTCAGGAAGCCCGTTCCTATAATTGATGTCGAACGGACCTGCGTCTGTGAGGATGTTAGGCCTGCTGTCGCGTTCCCTGACGTTCGGAGCAGGCAGCGTGAAGAGTGAATTGCTCTTGCTCAGCTTGAGATCATAGAAAATGAACTGTCCGGAACCGGAACCTCCACATTCGAGCCAGAACATGAGCTGGCGGCATTTGTTGATAGGTACGGTATATGTCGTCGGTTCCATCTTGTCGTGTATCTGGATTTCAGCCACCACTTCCTTGTCCGCTCCGATGAGAAGCGTCTCCATCGGATCCTGCTTCAAGTCGATCGTGTCGATGGTATTGTGAGGCAGGCGGCATGCGACGGTGAATGTCAGCACGTCATACTGTCCCCATGTGTTGAATGCGGCGCATGACGACTCATGGGCGGTTCCTCCGGCCGCCAGCATGAGCAGGGCGCCGAAAGAAGACACGGCTGAAACAGATACTCCTCCGGCAGAGCCGATCATCACCGATGATCCGAGCATCGGAGCCATCATGCCGGCATCAGGATTTGACAGCGGACCCATCTCAAGGTCGAAATGCACGCTTGTCTTCAGAAGGAAACCCTTGTTGATGCGTTCTCCGTTCGGCATGGAGAAGTATTCCTTCTTGACCGTTCCGTCGAAAAGTCTCTTTACGTCCATTGCTGAACTTACATAATGGATGTATGGCAGGTTCAGGTCTATGAGGTCGATCTGATCCGGAAATTCCGGTACAGGATGGGTGAACAGTCCGTGATCAAGCTTCGGTTCGCCTCTATATACCACCATGTCTGCAAGTCCGAAGGCAGGGTGGCTCATGCTGGACATTCCGACTTTTTCGAACTTCAGCACCTTGCATTTGTTGATAGGCACAAGGTATGTCTGGTTCGGGTCTGTAGCTACCAGCTCCACCTGAAGCACAAGTTCGTCATCTGCATATACCCTCAGCCAGTCGTTTTTCAGTACGCCGCAGATACCGACCCATCCGGTCGTGAAGCTGACGTAGTCGAACTCTCCGCCGAGGTTGAAAAGGCAATGGGCTCCGGTATTGTTGTTGAAGAAATTGCTGGACGACTGAAGCACGATGCCCTCGCTGAATTTCACACCGCCCATTGAAAATGTCACGTACTGCGATCTGTCGTCAAAGACAGCCTTCTGACGTGATGTACCTCCGCCGAACGCGAACGGAGGTATGCTGCTGACCAGCCTGCATTGGTCAGGAAGGCTTTTCAGATACTCAGGTGCCGCTGTCAGCGTCTCTACAGGCTCGTCATATACCTCTCCGATCGTCTCGTCTGTGTATCCTTCCGGATATACCATGATTTCTGCTATGCCTATGTCCAGCGAACCTTCAGACTGTTCGGTCTTGAAGCGGAGGGAATGGCACCCGGCTATGTTCAGAGTGACATCCTGGGCGAGCTCGCCCTCTATGATCTCCTTTTCATATATGATCTTTCTGTCCGCTTCTATTGTCACCCATCCGCGTCCGATGGTGCCGTCATCGGTATCGATGGGACCGACTGTGAACCTCATCCTGTCATACATGCCTCCGAGGTTGAAGTATGTGAAGTTCTCCCGGTTTCCTATCAGTGCCATCTCGGTGTTGCACCAGAGTCCGTTCCTGTAGACCTTGCCGCTGAGCCTTATCTCTCCTTCTTCCGCCTCCTCATAGTAGATGCCTCTATCGTGGAAGGCCTCATTGGTTGAGAATACCTTGTGACCCTTGTTTGCCGGCATAAGGTCCCGGCACAGCATGGTAGGCTTGGGCTCACCTTCGGTAAGCCTGTCCATGCATCGCGGGGCCTGCCCTGCCTTCCATAATGCAGGCATGGCGATGCCGTAATCGACCTCCGTGCTGGCCAGACTGAAACGCAGCTTATGCACCCCTTTTACATCCAGGGTCATGTAGCAGTTGCCGTCATCGGATGAGATTATCCTGTCGATGACCCTATTGCCGTCAGCATAAACGACCATTATGCCTCTGCGGTCCGGTGCCTGTGTGGGGGACGGTATGCCGTAGATGAATGAGAGAGTCTCGTACTTGCCTTCCAGGTCATACTCGATGTATCCGTACTCCTTGCGGTCAAGGCTTGAATAAGAACCGACTTCAAATCCTTTGGCGTATTCCACGCCTCCCAGAACGAAAGGACTGTGGCGGTCTTCGTTGGTGTCATAGCTCCATGACTGTCCTGTCTGGGTCAGGCTTGTCAGCCATACGGGATTGTCGTCCTGGGCCCAAAGGGAGAGGACTGCGGCTATGATGGATAACAGCGTGATTGCTAAGCGTTTCATATTGTTGCAGGTTAGTTGCAACAAAGATAACAATAATTCCTTATATCTTTCTACCTTTCCATCTTCCGCTTCTCATGTACAACCAGCTGCACAGAAGGAGCATTCCGGCGTAGACGTGCTCCGCTGTCCAGCAGACAGCGACGTCCATCTTCAGGATGCCGATTATGACCGTGCAATAGACCATATAGACCACAAGGGCTACAATCTCAAGCTTGAATGCGGTCTTGGTGCTTCCTGTTCCGGACACGGCCTGGAAGAACACCTGTCCTCCCACATTAAGGAAATATGAGGAGCACATCACCACCACTGCCGGAACAGATGCGGCTATCAGGTCCGGAATGTCGGTGTAAATTCGTGCTATGGCTTCAGGGAAGATGCAGAAGACTATTATCATGATGCTTACCAGACCGTAGGACAGCTTCAGGATGCGCTTTACAAGGGACATGACCTTTTCAGGGTGGCCTTCTCCGATTATGTTGCTCACCAGGGTGCTGCATGTGGCTGAGAATGCCTGCAGGACGACCCAGATCAGTCCGGATACGCTTCGGGTGATGTTCGAGATGGCAAGGGCTCTTTCTCCGAGATGCTCGATGTACAGGAAGAAGATGAACCATGTCGAAATCGATATAGTGTTCTGTATCATGGTCCAGGAGCATACAGGCATCATGCCCTTGAGCTCGGCGGCGTCAAACCTCGCCGCCTTGTCGAGGCCATATTTCTTTCTGTCACATCTTAGTGCGGTATAGACCACGAAGAATATGAGTGACACGAGTTCCGCGAGGCTTGATCCTATTGCGGCTCCTGTTATGCCCAATGCCGGGCAGCCGAATTTTCCGAATATCAGGATCCAGTTGAAGATGACATTGGAAAGAACCATGACCACGGAGTTGAGTGTCAGGGTCCTGGTCTGTGTCGTGCCCACATAGAATGCACGGAACATAGCTGTGATGAAGGCGAACACCATGCCAGGCAGGCGCCATCTGACATAGCTGAGGGCGGCTTCGTATATGGCATGTGATGAGACCATGAGCTTCATCAGGTAAGGAGAGAGAAGCTCGGAAAGGACTATGATGACTCCTGCCAGTCCTAGAACGAAGTACAGACCGTTCCAGAATATCCTGCCGGTCTCCCGGTAGTTGCCTTCTCCGTTCCTTCGTCCTATGATGATCTGTGCTCCGAGGCTGAATCCGAAGCCGATCATGAACAGGACCATATAATATACGATGGCTATGGCTGACGCTCCGAGCTCGATCTCTCCGACCCTCCCGAGGAAGGCGGTGTCGGTCAGACCGATCATCTGCTCCATCACCAGGCTTATCAGGATGGGATATGCCACCCTCCATATGTTCCTGTATGAATATGTTCCTATTGTTTTTGTCATTTGGACTATATGTTACTGGAGCAGCGCAATTGCCTGTTCGACGGTCAGCGCGTCTTCGACGCGGAAGATGCCGCTGCGGCTTCTCTGGAGGCTGTCCAGATGGGCACCGCTTCCGAGGGCTTCGCCGAGGTCACGGGCGAATGCACGGACATATGTTCCCTTGCTGCATGCCATGCGGACAGAAGCACGCGGCAGTCCGAGCGCCGAGTTGTCGGTCACATTGATTCTGCTGGAGGCCGAACCTGCTTTCCCGTCAGCTTCGGAGGATGCTGGCTTTGAAAACGACCCCTCCCACTCCTTTGGAGCGGGCCCCTCCCCCTGCGGCCAGGGGGGTAGCACGGTTTTCAAAACCACATCCTCCGAAGCTGAGGCTGGAGCAAAATCCAGGAGCTCCAGCTCGGAGATGTGGATTCTTGAGACCCTTATCAGCTCTTCGGCAGCATCGTCTAAAGTCTTGCCTTCCTTATGGAGTTTGCGGGCGAGCTCATAGGCACGGACGCCGTCCACTGACTTCGCACTGAAGAGGGGAGCGATCTGATCCTGCTCGCCGATGAAGGCCGGAAGAGCCTCTCGGACAGAATCTTCGCTTATGTGCTTGTGAGGAAAGAACCTGTCGATCTCCTTCTCCAGGTCATATGAAGGAGTCGTGGCGCCGAACGTTATGCCAGCGATGTACTCCTTGTCATGTGCCTGCAGGGTTTCGGCGAGCTTCGTCGCCTTGCCGATGCAGACAAGAAGCACGCCTGTCGCCAGAGGGTCAAGCGTTCCGGCATGTCCTACCTTGAGATTCTTCTTGCCGAAATGACGGATAGCGGCGAACTTGACCTTTCTGATCACGTCCGCCGATGTCCATCTGTATGGCTTGTCTATCGGGATGATTATCCCTTCCGGATAGTCCTCGATGCTTCTGCTCAGAGGCAGCGAATCCGGTCTTGATATCAATGCTTCCAAATCTTCTTATTTACAAGGCATCTTGTCGATGCGTGTCTGGTGGCGGCCTCCTTCGAAGGTCTCGCCCAGCCACGCGTCAGTAATCTCTACCACTGTCTCATATGAAATGAACCTTGCAGGCATTACAAGCACGTTTGCATTGTTGTGCTGCTTGATGAGGCGTCCGATCTCCGGAGTCCAGCAGAGTCCTGCACGGATTCCCTGATGCTTGTTGAGGGTGATTCCTATGCCGTTGCCGGTTCCGCAGAAAGCGATGCCGAGGTCTACCTTTCCGCTTTCCACAGCCTCTGCAAGAGGGTGGGCGACATCCGGATAGTCCATGCTGGCCGTCGTGTCAGTGCCGAAATTCACCATCTCATAGCCTTTACCTTTAAGGTATTCCATCAGTTGGTTCTTGTAATCCACTCCAGCGTGGTCATTGCAGATTCCTATCTTCATTTTTACAATATTTTATTTTGCGCTGCAAATTTAATGGATGCGCGATTATAAAAAAAGCATAAACATCATAAAAAAAAGAAAAACTTTAAGTTGTTTTACCATAAAACAACGGCTCTCTGAATTTTAAGTGCTTACTTCGACTGTCTAAATATTTTGACTGTTATTAATTTTAATGTAATTTTGTCATGAGTAGGAAAGAAGAGGGCAGAGAAGATGCAAGTCATAAATTTGGAGACTATCTGATCGATATATCGAAATATGTTTTGACGGCGGTTCTTATAACTATGTTTTTTAATGATCTGTCGTCATCGAAGTGGTTGACATATTCAATTGGCAGTGCAGTAGCCGTAGCTTCCTTGATATGGGGTATTAATTTTTATAAGAACAAGTGATATGGGACCATCGGTAATCTTTCTCAGTATAATGCTTCTGGTATGTCTGATCGGTTTGACTATTCAGAGGGTTCAGTATAAGAAAAGAGAAAAAGACAAGGGAGTCCGTGAGTGACAGGACTCCCTTTGCAATCATTATGACCTTATCCTACTTAGAGTGTAGCTTTGATGTATTCTATTCTTCTTGCGAACTCTTCCTTGCCGATCAGGGTCACGATGTCTGCGATTCCCAGACCGCTTGACGCTCCGACAAGAGCGAGGCGGAGGCAGTTCATCACCTTGCCCATCGGCCATTCGTTGCTGCGGATGTATTCCTCGAGAGGTCCTTCGAGGTTCTCCTTAGTGAATTCACCTTCAAATCCGAGTATGAAGTCCGCCACCTTGAGGGCGAGGGTATAGTTCTCTTCCTTCCAGAACTTCGCGGCATCCTTCTCTACGAAAGTCTTCGGTGCGACGAAAAGATATGAAGCGATGTCCCAGAAATCTGCCACGAATGTTGCCCTTTCCTGAATCAGGGTCACGACCTTCTCCACGTATTCGCGTGAAAATCCAGTAACGCCCTTGCTTTCAAGGACAGGCATATAGAGGTCTGTAAGCTCTGATACGCTCTTCTTGCGGAGGTACTCCTTGTTGAACCATTTTGCCTTCTCTGCATTGAAGCGGGCTCCTGACTTCACGACTCTTTCAAGGGAGAATGCATCGACAAGCTCTTCAAGTGAGAAGAGCTCCTGCTCTGTGCCCGGATTCCATCCGAGCATCGCGAGCAGATTCACGAATGCCTCAGGGAAATATCCGTCCTCGCGATATCCGCGTGAAACCTCGCCTTCTGCATTGACCCATTGGAGCGGGAACACAGGGAAGCCGAGACGGTCGCCGTCCCTCTTGCTGAGCTTGCCCTTTCCGTCCGGCTTGAGAAGGAGGGAAAGATGGGCGAAACGAGGCTGCGTCTCTGTCCATCCGAATGCCTCGTAAAGGAGATAGTGGAGCGGGAGAGAAGGCAGCCATTCCTCGCCGCGGATCACTTCCGTGATTTCCATGAGGTGGTCGTCCACGATGTTTGCAAGGTGATATGTAGGAAGTTCGTCTGCCCTTTTCCAGAGCACCTTGTCGTCGAGAGTAGAAGTGTTCACCTCTACATGTCCGCGGATAAGGTCGTCCATCTTCACGACCCTGTTCTCCGGCATCTTGAACCTGATGGTCCAGTCGGTGCGTGTCTCGAGAAGCTCCTTCCACTCCGCTTCCGGCATTGAAAGCGAGTTGCGGAGACCCATACGGGTGGTCTGGCCGTAGATGAATGTCTGTCCTGCAGCTTCCATTTCGGACCTTTTTGCTCCAAGCTCTTCAGCTGTGTCAAATGCATAGTATGCGAATCCGTCAGCGACAAGCTGTTCAGCATACTGGCGGTATATCGGCTTTCTCTGGCTCTGCCTGTATGGGGCATGAGGATGACGCTCCGACGCTGTCTCTACAACGTTGCCTTCAGCATCAACGCCTTCGTCAGGCACGATGCCGCACCAGTTGAGTGCCTCGATTATATATTTCTCTGCTCCGGGCACGAACCTCTGCGAGTCAGTGTCTTCAATCCTTATGATGAAGTCTCCTCCGCGCTGTTTTGCGAAGAGATAGTTGTAAAGTGCCGTACGCACGCCTCCCATATGGAGAGGACCTGTAGGAGATGGGGCGAATCTTACCCTTGTCTTACGTTCCATTTTCTCAAAAATTAATCAGGGCGCAAAATTAATAAAAATTATAATTCCTCCCTATTCTGTCCTTGTCTTGCCTTTCTTCTCAGAGCCGATACATTTTCCAGTTCGCTTCTGTCATGTTCTTCCGAGACGAGCAGGGCGGGCTTGCTGTTCTTGTCAAACTCCAGCTTCTTCCTTACAGGAGCGCTGTTGTAGCCGATCTTGTGGACCTTGACCTGCGGAAGCTCGATGCCGTCTTCAGATGCGGCCTTGTATCTTTCGTATCTGAAGTTGCTGTCGATCATTATGATGTTGCCGATCTCAGTCTGCGGCAGAGCCATGGTCATGTTGATTCCGGTCACGATCACGGTGATGTTGACCCTGTCTCCAAAGTCCGGACTTTCGTCGAATATGAGTCCGCTCTTGAAGTTGTCGGCGCTTCCCGTGTATTTCTTGATCATCTCGCTGACTTCGCCATACTGGCTCATGGTAAGTCCCTGCTCACCGTCTCCTGTGGTCACGTTGATCAGCACCTTCTGTGCCGTGTTGAGGTCGAAATCGTTGAGGAGAGGGGATTCAAGGGCGCTCTTCACCGCATCCTCGATCCTGTTCTTTCCTGTTCCTGTTCCGCAACCCATGAGGGCATAGCGGCTTCCTCCGCGGTTGTCATTCCTCATCATTGTGCTGACATCCTTGAAGTCGACGTTGATGTAGCCCCTCTTCTTGATGATTTCGGTGATTCCTCTTACAGCGGTAGCGAGCACCTCGTCAGCCTTAGGGAAGGCTTCCTTGAGGAGCAGGTCGCCGTACACGTCGAAGAGCTTCTCGTTGTCGATGATCAGAAGGCTGTCGACATTGTTTTCCAGCTCAGTGATGCCGTCGATAGCCTTGGACATGGTCTCGTTGCCCTGATTCCTGAACGGAATGGTCACGACTCCGACGGTCAGGATGCCCTTCTTCTTTGCCATGGAAGCGATCACAGGGGCAGCACCTGTACCTGTGCCGCCTCCCATTCCTGCGGTGATGAACAGCATCTTGGTGTCCTTGTCCAGTATCTTGTCTATCTCGTCCTGCGAGTTAAGGGCCGCGTTTCGTCCTTCAGTAGGATTCGTACCTGCGCCGAGACCTTCGTCTCCGAGCTGTATCTTTACAGGCACCCCGCATCTCTCCAGAGCCTGGCGGTCAGTGTTGCAGACAATGAAGGTACATCCTTCGATCTTCTGATGATACATGTAGTTCACGGCGTTGCATCCTCCGCCGCCTACTCCGATGACCTTGATGATGGATTCTTCCGGAACCCATGTGTCAGGAACTATTTCAATATTGTCGATACCCATGGCTATGCTTCCTCCTTTTCTATTTCGTCTAATTCATTATGTACTGAGTCGTAGAGTGTTCCGAAGAAGTCCTTCAGATTCCACTTCACCTTTCCTCCTTTCTTGTCAGCCTTCTGTGGCTTAGGGGTCTGAGGCTGCTTGACAGGTTCTACGGTCTCGAACTCCAGAAGTGTCTTGTCTCCCTGTTCCTGTTCCTTTTCCTTTTCGACTTTGTCCGGTACCGTGGTTTCGGCTTCCTGTACGTACACGTCCTTAGCTACTGCGCAGTTGATCGTCTGGTCCTCTTTCGCCGCCATTATAAGTCCGAGAGAGGTGGATGCGGACGTGTCGGTTATTCCCTCGCAGCCTTCGAATGAGAAGACATGCTTAGGATATCCCGTCCTTACCCTGTATCCGGAAAGGTCATATATCAGGTTGCCGAGATTTGCTGTCTGTGCACATCCCCCGGTAACGACGATTCCGCTCATGAGTCTGTCTGCGAATCCGCTCTCCTGGATTTCGTAAAGGATTGCCATGAGTATTTCCTCCGCTCTTGCAGTGATTATCTCCGAGAGATACTTGACAGGAAGCTTCTTTTCGGCCTCGCCGTTGTCGCTCTTTATGTGTATGATCTTTTCGCTGAGGTTCTGCAGCTTTTCAGGCATGCATGCGCCGAAGGCGATCTTGATGTTCTCGGCCAGATCGCGGCTGATGCTTCCCTCCGATTCGATCTGGATGTCACCGGTTATGTTCTTTCCTCCGAACGGGATCGAAGCATAATGCCTCATGATGCTTCCATGATAGACTGATACGGAAACACAGCCTCCTCCGAAGTCGATCATCGCCACTCCGTTCTCCATTTCCGAATCCAGAAGCACGGCCTTGGCGGTGGTGTCTGCCGTGAAGAACTTTCTGGCAGTCACTATGCCTGACTTCTTGAGGACGGTGTCGATTTTCGCAAGCGAGCTCTTCTTGCCTATGAAGATCTTGAAGTTTCCTTCAAGAATGTCGCTCGCCATGCCGATGATGTCGTTTTCGATGATCTGGAAGTTCTCTCCGTCTGAAAACGACTGTGCCACAGCTCCGTAGATTGCCTCGATGTTAGGATTTTCCAGAGGGTACAAGTCCTGTGCAGCCCTTTTCAGCTCGGCTATGTCCTCTGCAGTGATGTCTTCGTCCTCACCTCTGCCCTCGATCTTGCCTGTGTTCGCTTCCTGCCTTACAGGGTACTTAGGCATTCCTACGACAGCCTGTGTGATCTTGATCCCCAGCGCGTTCTCCGCCTGCAGGATGGCTTCAGTCAAGGGCTCGCTTACTTTTGACGCATTGAACACTCCGCTGTTCCTGATGCCCTCGGACGGAGTCTCCTTGTAATATACGATCTGTGTGTTGTCTCCCTCCACCTTTGCCACGGTAAGGGCTATCTTGGATGTTCCAAGATCGACCGCTACGATGTATCTGTCTTTTGTTTCCATATGCTGTATCTTTTATTTTTCCTTGCATACGATCTGTCCCTTGTATTTAAGGTCCACGATCTTGTAATGTCCCTCTCCCTTTGCCGGAATGATGTGGGTATAATACTTTTCCATCTTCCTGAACTTGTCTTCTATCCCGACAGGCTGTCCGAACAGGAAGTGCTCGTTTCCTTCGCGCGGTATCAGGATCAGGTCCATGCCTTCGTCGACATGTATCTGGACGATCTTCTCTTTCCAGACCTTGCTATCTTCGATGTAGCCGATCACATTCATCATGCTCTCGAACCATGCCTTCTCCTTAGGATCGGTTATGGCTCCCTTGTATCCGCTGTCTGCCGCGAGAGGAATGTTTCCGTCGACCACCTGCACATGGGACGCATATGTCCTCTGGAGCGGGAATATGTAGCCTTCCTCATCGGCGTAGAATCCTCCTCCGCTCTTCTGGAACCTTACTACCGGCCTTCTCTGGGTCACATCCACATGGAGGATGCCGTCCTTTGTGACATATGCCTGGCTTTTACGTACTGCGCTTCTGCCGTCGACTATCTTCTCTATGCCTACAAGGTCGATGCTGTCCAGCGCCACATCCAGATACTTCCCGTATTCCTTTTCGATGTAACCCTTGACGTCAGCCTTTGTCACGAAACTGTTTCTTGTGCTGTCCAGGATCACTACCTCCAGCCCTGTGCATCTGATGCTTTTCCTGTAGTCGGCACCGGCCGTGAAAGATATGACCATGCATGCCGCCAGACCCAGTCCGGCTATTGCCAGGAGTATGTATTTAATTACTCTTTTCATAAAGCAGTTCCTTGATAGGTTCCACAAATCTGTCTATGTCTCCTGCTCCTACGGTGACGAACACTTCCTTGTCTCCGAGTTCCAGGCCTTTGAGATAGTCCATCAGCTCTCCTTTCTTCAGCAGCACTTTCTCCGGTGCTGTGACTCCCCGGAAGATTATTTCCGACGTCACTCCCGGAATAGGTTCCTCGCGTGCCGGGTAGATGTCCAGAAGGATGAGCCTGTCAACCTTGCTCAATGATTCAGCGAATCCGTCAGCGAAGTCCCTGGTCCTCGTGTAGAGGTGCGGCTGGAAGATGGCTGTAAGCCTGTAGTCAGGGAAGTTGCCCTTTATTGAAGTCAGCGATGCCGAAATTTCTCTCGGATGGTGGGCATAGTCGTCGATGTACATGCATCTTTCTGACTTGAGCTGTATGTCGAATCTTCTCTTTACTCCCGAGAATGAAGCCAGTGCCTCGCGGATCTTTTCAGGATCTATACCGTAGGTCAGGGCGATGGCAGAAGCTCCAACTGCATTTTCGATGTTCACCCATCCCGGTATACCCACGACACAGTCTCTGATGACTCCTCCCGGATGATGGATGTCGAAGTGGGTGAAGCCCGTTCCGTCTCCCTCTGTCAGTACGGCATGGAAGTCGGCTGCAGGGTCATCGTATGAGTATGTCATGATCCTGGCCTTTGTATCGGCCGGAGTGATGTCGAGCCCGTGCTTTATTATGACGGTTCCGCTGACCTGTGACGCGAAGGCCTTGAACGCCTCGCGAATATGTGCCTCGTCTCCGTATATGTCCAGATGGTCAGGATCCATGGAAGTTATGACCGCGATTTCAGGAAACAGCTGGAGGAAGGAGCGGTCGAACTCATCGGCTTCGGCCACAACCACATTTCCGGTATGGATCAGAAGATTGGTTCCGTAATTCTTTGAGATTCCTCCGAGGAATGCGGAGCATCCTTCGCCGGATGCGGTGAACAGGTGGCTTACAAGCGTGCTCGTGGTGGTCTTTCCGTGGGTTCCAGCTACAGCCATGCACCTCTGTCCTGCAGAGATTTCTCCCAGCATCCTCGAACGCTTGATGACCCTGTATCCGTTCTCCTGCACATATACAAGCTCTCCCATGTCCTTCGGGACAGCAGGAGTGTATACCACGAGGGTGTTCTCCACGTCCTTCGGAACGAAGTCCGTATTGTCCTCGTAATGGACCTCGATACCCTCCGATTCAAGGGCATGGGTTAGCGGAGACGGCGTCTTGTCATATCCGCTGACCTTGTATCCTCTGGCATTGTAATAGCGCGCTATGGCGCTCATTCCTATGCCGCCGATTCCGATAAAGTATATGTGTCTGTACTCTTTCATACTATCCTGTAAACTTCCTCTGCTATTGTCATCGCCGCATCGCGAAGGGCGAGAGCCGCAATGTTCCTTTCCATTAGAGCGATCTGCTCATTGTTTTCTATCAGTGCGCAAGCGGTGGACATGAGCTTTTCTCCGGCTTCCGCGTCTTTTACCATGATGGCCGCATCCTTGCGGACAAGAGCCATAGCGTTATGGGTCTGATGGTCTTCTGCTACATTAGGCGAAGGGACGAATATCACTGCCTTATGTGCTGCGCACAGCTCCGATACCGAACTTGCTCCAGATCTTGATATCACGATGTCTGCCGCCGCGTATGCGAGGTCCATCCTCATTATGAAGTCCGAATGCTGTATTCCGTCCACCGGCTTTCCGGAAGCCTTGGCTTCCTCCATGAATGCGTCGATCTGCTTCTTGTAGTATTTTCCGCATTGCCATATCACCTCTATACCCTCTCCGCCAGGGCAGCCTTCAGATATCCATTTCTGCATGGCTTCGTTCAGAGTCCTGCTTCCAAGACTTCCTCCGACGATGAAGATATGCTTCTTTCCCGGATCGAGCCCGTAGAATCCGAATGCTTCCTTCTTCATTTCAGGCGTTGCCGGAACTATCTCCTTCCTTATCGGGTTTCCGGAAAGGACTATCCTGTCGGCCGGGAAGAATCTTTCCATTCCTTCATATGCCACGCAGATGCTTCTTGCCTTCTTTCCGAGTATCTTGTTCGTCAGTCCTGCATATCCGTTCTGCTCCTGGATGAGGGTGGGGATGCCCATGCGTGTCGCAGCCCACAGAAGGGGAGCGCTGGCATAGCCGCCAACTCCGATGGCTATGTCCGGCTTGAATTCACGGATGAGCCTCTTGGCGGTTGAAACGCTTTTGATGACCTTGAACGGGAGAGCGAAGTTTGACAATGTCAGCTTGCGCTGCAGTCCCGATATAGGCAGTCCCACTATCTCATAGCCGGCTGCAGGAACCTTCTCCATCTCCATCCTTCCTTCCGCTCCGACGAAAAGGATCTCTGTCTCCGGGTTCAGTTCCTTAAGCTTATTAGCGATGGAAAGGGCAGGGAAGATATGTCCTCCCGTACCCCCTCCGCTTATGATTGCTCTGATCTTTCTGTATTCCATCTTATCAGTCGTTATCAATCTGTTCGAGTATGTCCATGCTTGCCTGTATGTCGTCGACACTGCTGTCATATATAGGTATGGCAGCATCTTCCTCCGCCTTTATCCTCTTTCGGGCCATTCTGCTGATCGAGAGTATTACTCCGAAAGCTATGCAGAAGACAAGGAAGGCAAAGCTTCCATGGCTTATCAGCGGCAGCGTCTGTCCCGTCATCGGTCCGATGTTCACGTTCACGAACATGTGCATGAAGGCCTGGCCTGTGATCAGTACGCTCAATCCTCCCACCGCAATCTTCGCATATTCGTTGCTGCAGAGCCTTGCTATCGTGGATCCTCGCGCAAGAAGACTCACATAGAGGAATATGACGATTATGCCGCCGAACAGTCCGTATTCCTCTACCAGGAAGCTGAACATGTAGTCTCCGTATATGTTTGACACCACGTATTTCTGTGTGCTGTTGCCGCTGTTCTTTCCGAAGAACTTTCCTTCATGGACGGCTATTTTAGCGCTGTATGGCTGCTTGATCTCATCCATGATGCGGTAGAATTCCCTTGACTTCGGCTTGACGCCCTTAAGCCTGACTCCGGCATCATACTCTGCTCCGAGCCTGCTGTTCATTGTGGCGATTCTTTCGAACTTGCCGAAGACCTTTCCGTCTGTGGCATTGTATACACCCACGATCACCAGCAGGGCTGCAAGTCCTGCTGCACCTGCCAGCGCTATCTCCTTGAACGGCATGCCTCCGATAAGGAGAGTCGCTATCAGGATGACTCCGATGAACACTGCGCTGGATCCGCTTCCGAGGAGAGTGAGGACGCAGACTATGAGTATAGGTGCATACATGTATATGAGCCTCTGCATCAGAGGGGTCTTTCCATATTTCAGACGCTTCTCCTTATATCCGTGGATGGCCCAGGCCAGATATAGCACCATAGCGACCTTCACGACCTCGAACACATGCAGCTGGAAACCGGCAATGTTGAGGGTTCTCCATGCTCCGTTGATTCTTTCAGCTACAATGACTCCCGGTATCCTGACGTGCAGTGCAAGGAGGGCCAGGAGCACGAACGACACTCCGAATCCCAGCTGCGAAAGCACGCGGAATATGCCTATCTTCTTTATGTTGTACAATCCGAAGATTATTACGAATCCGATGCCTGCAATCACAAGGTGCTCGCTGATGAAGTCCATCCTGTCCTTTCCTCCCTCTCTTAAAAGCGAGGTGGAGGAGAATATGGCAAGAATGGAGATCATGATCAGCAGGAATACGATTATCCATACGACCTTGTCTCCCTCTATGTTGTCGATGAAACCCCAGAACCCTTTCTTCCGGGTCCCGGGCCTTTTCTTGCCGTCCTTTCCCATAGCCTAAAGATTTCTTACAGCTTCCTTGAACTGCCTGCCTCTGTCTTCGTAATTCTTGAACAGGTCGAAGCTTGCGCAGCATGGCGACAGGAGAACCACATCTCCCGACACTGCAAGGCTGTGCGCCAGCATGACCGCATCCTTTGCTGAAGTCACGTCGTGGATCTCAGGGACAACCCCCTCGAATGACTCATGGAACTTCGCGTTGTCCAGACCCATGCATATCATCGCCTTCACCTTCTCCTTTGCCAGAGGTATGAGGCTTTCGTAGTCGTTGCCCTTGTCTGTTCCTCCGACGATCCATACGACCGGACGTGTCTGGCACTCCAAGGCATACCATGCGGCGTCCACATTCGTAGCCTTCGAGTCGTTTATGTAAAGCACATCCTTGATGCTCAGCACGTTCTCAAGACGGTGCTCTACCGCCTGGAATGTCGCCAGACCGCTGCGGATGGCCTCGTTGTCTATGTCCATGACCTTTGCCGCGAGTGCTGCCGCCATAGAATTGTATACATTGTGCTTTCCTCCCAGGGCAAGCTCCTGAAGGTACATGTCGCACTCTTCTTCCTTGTATCTGACGATCATCCTGTCGTCAGCAACGAAAGCACCCTGCTCGACTTCTCCCTTCTGGGTGAAAGGAAGCTTCTGTGCCTTCATCACTATCTGGTCGAGATGCCTGATGGTGATCTCGTCGTCAGAGCAGAATATGAAGCAGTCGTCGCTCGACATGTTTCGCGTGATGCGGAACTTCGCCTTGACATAGTTCTCCATGTTGTGTCCGTACCTGTCCAGATGGTCCGGTGTGATGTTGGTGATGATCGCGATGTCAGCCTTGAAGTCATATACGTTGTCCAGCTGGAAGCTGCTGAGCTCCAGCACATAGATGTCGAAGTTCTCTGTAGCGACCTGGAATGCGTAGCTCTTGCCGATGTTTCCTCCCAGTCCGACGTTCATTCCCGCCTGCTTGAGCAGGTGGTATACCAGAGATGTGGTAGTGGTCTTTCCGTTGCTTCCGGTGATGCACACCTTCTTTGCGGAATCATATCTTCCTGCAAACTCGATTTCCGAAATCACTCCGATGCCCTTTTCGGTGATCTTCTTCACCATAGGCGCTGTCGAAGGGATTCCCGGACTCTTGATGACCTCGTCGGCGTTGAGAATGAGACCTTCGGTATGTCCGCCCTGCTCGAACGGGATCTCCCATTTGTTGAGCATGGCAGCATAATCCTCCGAAATGGTTCCCATATCCGAAAGGAAGACATCGTGACCTTTTACTTTTGCGAGGACTGCGGATCCTACACCGCTTTCTCCTCCTCCTAACACTACAATTCTGGACATATTATGTATCTGACTATCTGACTTTCAACAATGCTACGGTAATGACTGCGAGGATGATTCCCACAATCCAGAACCTCGAAACTATCTTTGCTTCAGGAAGGGCTCCGGCTGGCTTCTGTATGATTGCAGGGATGCCTTCCTTCTGGTAATGGTGGTGGAGAGGAGCCATCCTGAAGATTCTTCTGCCCTCGCCGTATTTCTTCTTTGTGTATTTGAAATATGTTCTCTGCATGATCACCGACACGCTTTCCGCGAAGAAGATTCCGCAGAGGATAGGAATGAGCAGTTCCTTTCTGATAAGGACCGCGCTCACGCCGATGATTCCTCCGAGCATCAGGCTGCCTGTGTCGCCCATGAATACCTGTGCAGGATAAGTGTTGTACCACAGGAATCCGATCAGGGCTCCGACTAGCGCCGACATGAAGACGGCAAGTTCGCCGCTTCCCGGGATGTACATGATGCCCAGGTAGTCGGCGTTGATGACGTTGCCTCCGATCCATGCGAAGACTCCCAGAACGACGCCGACGATTGCCGATGTTCCGGCTGCCAGTCCGTCCATTCCGTCAGTCAGGTTGACACCGTTCGAGCAGGCGGTTATGACAATGACGATCATGAGCACGTAGATGGCCCATTTGCAGTACCATCCCATCGCTCCCTTGAACGGAGAAAGCCATTTGTAATCGAATTCATGGTCCTTTACGAAAGGTATCGTGGTCTTTGTGCTCTTGACCATATCCACCTTCTCCACAGATGCCTCCATCTGGCTCTCTGCCGATACATCTTCCCTGACAACGATCTGGTCGCTGAAGCATACGGCAAGACCTATGGCAAGCGCCATCGCTCCCTGGCCGATAAGCTTCTTCTTCTCGCTGAGTCCGTCCTTGTTCTTCTTGAAGACCTTGATGTAGTCATCGGTGAATCCGAGGAAGAAGAACCAGCATGTGCTGATCAGAAGGAGTATGGTATAGATGTTCGTAAGGTCTGAGAAAAGCAGCACGGGAACCACAAGGGCGACGAAGATGATGATTCCTCCCATGGTAGGGGTGCCTTTCTTCTGCATCTGGCCTTCCAGACCGAGGTCGCGGATGGTCTCTCCGATCTGCTTCTTCTGGAGCCATGCGATTATCTTTCTTCCCGCAAAGATCGATATCAGGAGTGCGGTCGTGAATGCGGCGATCGCCCTGAAGGACAGGTAGCCGAAGAGGCCCTGTCCGGGGAGATCGATTCCGATCTGCTTGAAATATTCTATGAGGTGGTATATCATGTTTCTGTTCCGTTATCTTGTTCCGAAGACCTCTTCAACGATCTCCTTTTCGTCAAAATGTCTTTTTTCTGTCCCTATTATCTGGTAGGTCTCATGACCCTTTCCTGCCAGAAGTATCGTGGCTCCCTGGCCTGCGATCATTATCGCGGTGCGGATCGCTTCCTCCCTGTCTTCGATGAAAAGCGAGCGCGACCTTCCGTTCAGGTCCATTCCTGCCTTTATGTCCGCCATTATGTCTGATGTCTTCTCCGTGCGGCTGTTGTCCGACGTCACGATTATCCTGTCTGCAAGCTTCTGGGCTATCGCCGCCATTTCAGGACGCTTGGTCCTGTCCCTGTCTCCTCCGCATCCGAAGAGGCATATCAGTTCGCGGTCCGGTGCGACCTCGCGAAGGGTCTTCAGCACATTTTCCAATGCATCCGGAGTGTGTGCATAGTCGATGATCACGGAGATGTCCCTTGGACCGCGGATGTTCTCCAGACGTCCCGGAGCCGGCTTCAATGTGCTCATGGCCACCAGCACTTCTTCAGGATCAGCTCCCAGAACTACGGCGGTTGTATAGATCGCCAGAAGATTGTATGCGTTATGAAGGCCTATCAGGGCGCTCCATGCCTCTATTCCGTCTATCTTCAGAAGCATTCCTTCGAAGCTCTGCTCCATCACGCGGCAAGTGTGGTCCGCAATGCTGCGGAGAGAATATGTCACCACCTCTGCCTTTGTGTTCTGCACCATCACCGGACCGTTGCGGTCATCGATGTTGGTGATTGCATATGCGTCTGCAGGCAATGTGTCGAAGAACAGCTTCTTGCACCTGAGGTACTCGGCGAATGTCTTGTGATAGTCAAGATGGTCATGGGTGAGGTTCGAGAAGATTCCGGCCTTGAACTTCAGCCCTGCAACCCTTTCCTGCTCGACTCCTATCGAACTTACCTCCATGAAGCAGTATTCGCATCCTGTGTCCACCATTTCCGCCAGCAGTGAGTTGATGGTCAGAGGATCTGATGTCGTGTTGACCGCCTCGGTACCCTTGGTGCCCACATAGTTTGCTATCGTCGAAAGAAGGCCGCAGCTGTATCCCATCGCAGTGAACATCCTGTGAAGCAGGGTCACTGTAGTTGTCTTTCCGTTGGTTCCGGTTATTCCGACAAGCGTCAGCTTCTCCGATGGGTTGTCGTAGAAGTTCGCTGCAATGACGGCCAGCGCGTGGCGCGATGACTCCGCCTTGACGAACACGACCCCTTCGGTGTCGGTTCCCTCCGTCTGCCGGCGGAGGATGGTCTCGTCCTCGTATACTATTACCCTCGCTCCTTTGCCGATGACCGAAGAAATATACTCATGACCGTCGGTGGCGAAGCCTTTCACTGCGACGAAAAGCGCCCCTTCGGTCACTTTCCTCGAATCAGCACAAACGCTGCTGACATCGACATGCCCGCAGCCTTTGACGACAGCACATCCGCTGTCACGTATCACCTTCTCCAGTATCATTTGAGTATAAGTCTTACTGTTTCACCTTTCCGGCATTCGGTGCCCGCCTCCGGTATCTGGCTCACCACGTGGCCGACTCCTTCATACTGGCATCTGTATCCGTTGTTCTCTATTGCATATAATGCGTCCTTCAGCCCCTTTCCCACTACGTCCGGCACCGGAATGACCGAACCGCTTATCGTAGGGATATACTCGGGTTTCATTTCAGGAACCTTCGCCCTTTCTTCATATTGCTCGCCCCATCTGCTGTCCAAGGACCACAGCTGGTCCACAATCTCCCTGAAAGTCATCGCCGGGATCACGCCTCCGTAGACGCTCTTCGCAGTCGGTTTTGTGTATACAGTGACTATAGCCGTATACTGCGGGTCCTCTGCAGGAAAGAATCCCACGAATGTCGCCTGATATTTCCTCTTGCCGTCTATATCCATGTACGGATCCGTGCTTCCCTTTCTTTCGGACTGGTCGAGCACCATACGTGCTGTACCGGTCTTTCCTGCGACCGTACATCTGGCATTCTTCAGTCTTGTCGCTCCCGTTCCCTCCAGGGTTACCATCGTCAGAGCCTTGGTCAGCGAATCCGCGGTGGCCTTCGAGAAAGCCGATGCGTTCAGGATCTCAGGACCGAATTTCTGTACGACCTTGCCTTTCTGCTCATGGGTCTCGATGATGTACGGCTTCATGATCTTTCCCTTGTTGGCGATCGCGTTGTAGAAGGTCGCGATGTTCAGCGGAGTCTCCATGACCGAATATCCGATCGCTGTGGAAGGAAGAGTGGACCTGCTCCAATCTGAGGATTTCGGGTCCGGAACCCTTGACTTCGTTCCGCCTTTTTCCTCAAGGTCGAAAGCATATGCGTCATTGAGCTTGTATTCGTAGAGCTTGTCAATGAACTTCTCGGGCTTGTCGTTGTAATGGTCGAGCACCAGACGTCTGAAAACATAGTTTGATGATATCTTGAAACCGTCCTGTACGCTTATATGGCTGGTCTTCTTGTCTCTTTCCCAATTGGTTATGTAACGGTCAGCCGCGATTTCCGGCATTTCGGCTATCTTTCCGTGATTGGTCTTGACCATGTCGCTGAGCTTTACATGGCCGTCCTCGAGAAGCGCTGCCAGGGTAACGGCCTTGAAGATCGAACCCGGCTCTCCCGGACGTCCGATGGCCATGTTGAAGTATTCTCCAATCTCTCCCTTGCCGTTCCTCTGAAGGTTGACCATCGCCCTTACCGCTCCTGTCTTCACATCGAGAACGACTACACAACCTCCCTCTATCTCCATATCGTCGCCGATATTCTTTCTCAACGCCCTGTCCGCTATGTCCTGGACGTCTATGTCTATCGTGGTCCTGATGTCTTTTCCATGCTCCACTTCCGTGACGGTGCTGTCAGGGTCGGCAATGCTTCCCTTGTCGGTCTGCTTCATCCACTGAAGCCCTTCCTTACCATGGAGCACATAGTCATACTGACCCTCGATTCCCAGAAATCTGCTCTCCTCCGGATGTTCCTTGTTTATCCTGACGTCGCCAATGATCCTACCGGCAAGGGTCCCGTACGGATACTGTCTGGTATCCACTTCTGTCATCTTCATTCCTCCCTTGTACTGTCCTTCCCTGAACAGAGGAAGTTCGCGGAGCTTAAGGTAGGTGTCGTGGTCGATGCTCCTTGTTATAAGCACATTCCTTCTTCCGTTGTCGCGGCTGGTCGTGATGAGCTTATAATAATAGTCTGCAGTCTTTCCGTCCTTTGCAAGCACCTTCGGCAGCTCGTTGCTGAGCTGTCTTGCCTTTTCTCTCCAGGCGTTCTCCAATGAGTCAGTCTCTCTGGCAGTCTTCTTTGCATTGAACTCGTCCTTCAGCACGGCGCAGTCCATGTGGATGTCGTACATAGGAGTAGAGATCGCCAGGAGCTTGCCGTTGATGTCCATGATGGAGCCTCTTTCCGGCTTTATCGTCTTGTCCGTCCTCTTCGGCTGGAAGTACTCCAGCGTTTCCGGATCCGGTTCCCAGAAGTACTGTATGTCCACGATCCTGACGATCAGCACAATGGAAAGGACCAGGAATGTACAATACAGGTACCACAGGATCTTGCTGATCCTGTGCTTGTCTTCTTCCTGCTGTTTTCTGCTCATTCTTGCCATTGTCGTCTATTTCAATACATCTGCCGGCTTTTCCGGCGCCTTTACATCCGATCCTGCTTCTTCAAGCATCTTCTCTACCGTCGCTATTCTTTCAAGACTTACCAGTTCGTAGGTCTTCTGCGCATGCTCGATCTTCAGGGTCTTTATCCTGTCATTGTTTTTCTGGACCGTCAGCATGGTCTGCTCAGCATGGTAGCTGAGCCATATGCTGATGCATCCCAGAAGGAAAAGATACAGGATATAAGGCAGGGCCCTGTCGACCCTGAGTCTCGTCAGAAGGTCGCCGCGTCCCAGGGAGATGAAGAACTCCTTGACCGCGCTTCCCACTTTCTTCCAGCTTAGATTCAACCTTGGACTCATATCACTGTTCCTTTTCCGCTATCCTTAATTTGGCACTGCGTGCCCTTGTATTCGATGCTATCTCGCTTTCCTGAGGCAGTATAGGCTTTCTGTTTACCGCCTTCAGAGGGGCTTTCGAGTTGCCGTAGAAATCCTTCTCCACCTTTCCGTCTATGTTTCCCGCCTTTATGAAGTTCTTCACCATCCTGTCCTCGAGAGAGTGGTAGGTGATCACGACCAGCCTTCCTCCCGGCTTCAGGGATGCAGCCGCTCCAGACAGGAACTTCTCGAGGGACTTCATCTCCTGATTCACTTCGATCCTCAATGCCTGGTAGACCTTTGCGAGGAACTTGTGCTCTGCGAATTTCGGCAGGGCAGCCTCAATCGCTTTTCCCAGGTCGCTCGTGGTCTCTATCCTCGCGTTTTCCCTTGCCTTGCAGATCATCTGTGCAATCCTTCTGCTGTTGTCGACTTCTCCGTACAGCCTCAGTATCTTCTCGAGTTCCTCCGGCTCATAATCGTTGACGATGTCTGCCGCTGTCATCTGTCCTTCCTGGTTCATCCTCATGTCCAGCGGAGCGTCGTACCTGAATGAGAATCCTCTTTCCGCCGTGTCGAACTGGTGGGACGACACTCCGAGGTCGGCAAGAACTCCGTCTATTCCTTCCGGACAGCCCTGATGGATGATGTGGTTGTGGATCCAGCGGAAGTCGCTCCTTATCAGCGTAAGTCTCTGGTCATCAGGCTTATTTGCGATCGCATCGCTGTCGCGGTCAAAGGAAATCAGGTGGCCCTCAGGGGAAAGTCTCCTGAGGATCTCGCAGCTGTGTCCTCCTCCTCCGAAGGTGGCGTCTGCATATATTCCTGACGGTGAGCCGATCAAAGCTGAAACGCTTTCATCA
>JAFTYS010000083.1 GCA_017461285.1 Bacteroidales bacterium
AGGGTGGGGCACATTCCAAGGACCCCCGCCTGCCGTGCGGCAGGCACCCCCTAGCCGTGGGTGGCATGTCCTTTCCATGTGTCCCCACCCTATGACAGATGACGACATACCGACTCCGCATATGGCGAAGGTGGTATACGAAGATGAAGCTATCGTAGTGGCATGCAAGCCGTCAGGAATGCCGTCGGTGCCGGGCCTTGACGGAAGAGAGTCCCTGCAGGAACTGCTGCAGAAAGAGATGCAGACTCCGGTGATCGCCGTCCACAGGCTGGACATGGACACGTCAGGAATCATAGTATTTGCAAAGAATCATCAAGCCGAGGCATGTCTTAAAAGACAATTCGAAGACCATACCGTCAGAAAGACATACATGGCAAGGCTCTCTCCTGCCAGCCCTCACGTGGCCGCAAGGCCGCTTCACGCCGGCAACAAAGGCAGGATCGAACTGCCGCTGAGTCCGGACTATGACGAAAGACCTCGGCAGAAGGTCGACATCAGTCAAGGCAAGGCAGCCTTGACTGAATATGAAGTGCTGACAGTCAACGAAGACGGTACGGCAGACGTCCTCTTCCATCCCCACACAGGACGCACCCACCAGCTCAGGGTCCACTCGGCCCATATCCTGGGCCTCGGCAGACCCATCCTCGGAGACAAGCTGTACGGGGGATGCGGAAGCATATGGACAGAAGACCGGGAATATGCCAGGCTCCATCTGCACGCATGCAGCATCACTTTCACACACCCCGTTTCCAACAAAGTCTTCACCCTCCAATCCGGCCACAACAGCTTTTGACCCAGAATAACGCAAAACACAACTCATTACAAACCAATCGTTTACAAACAATGCGTGCCGCCAAAAGGGAGCACGCACTATACATAAGTCACTCATAATCAGCAACATGGCGCTAACACAAGAACGGCCCGCAGTATCCTGCGAGCCGTTCCTTTACCATATGTCTTGGAAGAATTACTTCTTCTTTGCGTATCTCTGATAGAATTTGTCAACGCGACCTGCTGTATCGACGAGCTTCATCTTACCAGTGTAGAATGGATGAGATGTGTTAGAAATCTCAAGCTTTACTACAGGGTACTCAACACCTTCGATCTCGATGGTCTCCTTAGTGTTCGCGCATGAGCGGGTGATGAACACAACATCGTTTGACATATCCTTGAAAGCTACAAGACGGTAGGTTTCGGGATGTATACCTTTCTTCATAACGTTATAAATAATTAGTTAACTATTTTTGCGGCGCAAATGTAAGACATTATTTTAACAAATGCAATTTTTCTGCGGATTATTTGATTCTATAAGGCATGTCATCATAAAGCGTGAACTTCTTGGCCTTACGGATCCACTTCTGCTCCTCCACCTTCACATGCTCCTTCATCTCCTCATAGGAAACCTCATCGTTTATGTAGTCCAGGAGAACCTGATCGGAGAGCTTGGCCTCAAAGCCTTCATCCAGCGCAAATTCGGAATACCTTTCACGGAAATACCTCATCAGCTGGAGGGTGTGGATCAGCGAATGATATTCGGCACCAGGCTCCAGCATGATCTGGTAGCCGAAACATTTCTTGCCTTCGTATCTTCCGCAGGAAGGAGTGAAAGAACAAGGGCGAAGCATCACACCGTCAGAAACAGGCACATGTTCGAATGACGAAGTCTTTACGAACGGGGCTCCTATATATTCATATGGACGGGCCGTACCGATTGCCGGAGAAATGTTCGTATTGTTCCAGAGTCCGCCTCCGCTGTACATGTCGCATGTAAAGAGTCCCGGTATGTCAGACGCCGGAGCGATGGTCCACGGCATCAGCTGCTTGTTCGACTCTGTCGCCAGAGCGGAAATCACATGAAGGGCGAACTTCGCGCCTATCTCATGGTAATACAGATTCGCCAGTTCGCCAAGGGTAAGTCCATGACGATGAGCGACTTTCGGCACATATGCCTCCTGCACGGAAGAAGGCATCGTACCTTCCACCACCCTTCCGGCCGGGTTGATATGGTCGACAATATAGAGAGACGGAGCCTCATCCTTCATAGACTTGAGCACATCCATCAGGCGGAACACATCCTTCGTATAGTTGAAGTATCTTGCTCCTACATCCTGTATCTCGACGACCACGGCATTGAGGTCCGAAAGATCCTCCCGCGTGAATTCTATATGGTTGGTAAGAGGCGTCAGCTCTGTATCCCTGGGCGAGAAGACCGTCTGGAGATTTCCTCTCTCCCGGAAGATCTCATACATATACCTGCCCTTTTCGGTATCCCAGCAGTTCTGGGTACAGAAACAGCCGACCCTGCCTTCCAGCAGGGCCTTGTCAAGCTGATCTTCAAGTGGTGTCGTCCTGAATGAAAACATTATCCGATTATGTTTTTAGCGATGGCGATGATCTGCTGTGCCAGAGCATCAGCAGCTTCCTTTGTAGCCGCCTCAGCATATATGCGGATGATAGGTTCGGTGTTCGAACGGCGCAGGTGCACCCACTCCTTGCGTGACTCGAATGAGATCTTTACGCCGTCTATGGTGTTGATGTCCTCTGCAGCGTATACGGTCTTTATTTCGTTAAGAATCCTGTCGATAAGGGCGCTGTCGGAAAGCTCGATCTTGTTCTTTGCTATCACATACTGAGGATATGTCGCGAGAAGCTCTGATACCTTCATCTTCTTGTATGCAAGGTTAGTAAGGAAGAGTGCTACTCCTACCATAGCGTCACGTCCATAATGAAGGGCAGGATAGATCACGCCTCCGTTACCTTCTCCACCTATAAGCGCGCAGCACTCCTTCATCTTTGTAGTCACATTGACCTCGCCTACCGCAGCCGCATGATACACTCCGCCATACTGCTCGGTGACGTCACGAAGCGCTCTTGACGACGAAAGATTTGAAGATGTCGTCATTGCATACGGAGCTTCCGCACCGCGTGAAAGCAGGTAATCGGCAACGCTCACAAGGGTATATTCCTCACCGAAAGGCTTTCCGTCCTCGCAGATAAGCGCAAGGCGGTCGACATCAGGGTCAACAGATATACCGAGGTCTGCCTTGTTTGCAACCACAGCCTCCGAAAGTTCTACGAGGTTCGCAGGAAGAGGTTCAGGATTATGTGCGAACTGGCCTGTAGGCTCGCAGTTCACGCATACGCACTCGACGCCAAGACGCTCGAGAAGCCTAGGCATGATGATGCCTCCGACAGAGTTCACAGCATCCAGAGCGACCTTGAAATGTGCATTGCGTACGGCCTCGACATCTACTGCAGGAAGTGCAAGGACTGCATCAAGATGCTCGTCAGTAAAGTCTCTTTCCTCGATGTCTCCGAGAGAATCCACATCAGCGAATGTGAAATCCTCCTTCTCTGCGCACTCAAGGATAGCAGCGCCTTCCTCAGCATTGAGGAACTCGCCTTTCTCGTTCAGGAGCTTGAGGGCATTCCACTGCTTAGGATTGTGGGACGCGGTAAGGATGATTCCGCCGTCGGCCTCTTCGAAGACAACGGCCATCTCGGTAGTAGGAGTCGAAGCGAAGCCGGCCTTCACCACATCAACGCCACAGGCCACGAGGGTACCGCACACCAGCTGCTCCACCATGTCTCCGGAAAGGCGCGCGTCCTTTCCGACAACCACCTTATACCTCTCGCCGTCAGCCTTCGGACGGCGTTCCTTCATCTTCTCGCAATATGCATATGTAAATTTCACGATATCAAGCGGGGTAAGAGCCTCGCCCGGATTTCCGCCGATTGTTCCGCGGATACCTGAAATAGATTTGATAAGTGTCATAAGTCATTAGTTTAAATCATGCAAAATTAAAGTTTTATGTCTGCAATTACAAATTAAATATTACTTTTGCACCCCAAAACAGATCAGACAATGAAGGCACTCTGGACAATACTTCTGCTTATAGCATCAAATGTATTCATGACATTTGCATGGTACGGCCACCTCAAGCTTCAGGAAATGAAGATATCGACAAGCTGGCCGCTCATCCTTGTAATCCTGTTCTCGTGGGGCGTCGCTTTTCTCGAGTATTGCGCACAGGTTCCGGCAAACAGAATCGGATACACCGAGAACGGCGGTCCGTTCAACCTGATGCAGCTGAAGATAATCCAGGAAGTGATCTCACTCACCGTATTTACAGTCCTGGTGACCGTGATGTTCAAGGGTCAGTCGCTGCAGTGGAACCATTTCGCAGCTTTCTTCTGCCTGATCATGGCGGTGTTCTTCGTTTTCCTGAAGTAATTCTGCAAAAAATGCAAGAAAAATTTGGATTGTAACATTTTTTTCCTACCTTTGCAATCCCAAACGATAAAACGGTCGGTTCGTATAACGGTTAGTACTCAAGATTCTCAATCTTGCAATAGGGGTTCGATTCCCCTACCGACTACCAGAGAGACTCCGAAAGAGTCTCTTTTTTTGTGTATTTGCATCATGCGCAAGGTTGTCATAGCTCCGGACTCGTTCAAAGGGTCATTGTCTTCCCTGGAAGCCGCTTATGCGGCTGCAGCAGGGGTAAGAGCCGTATTTCCGGAATGCGAGACGATCTGTCTCGAGACCGCCGACGGCGGAGAAGGCACGGCATCTGCGCTGACGAAGGCTCTTAAAGGGCAGATGACCGAGGCCATCGTTTCTGACCCGTTGGGAAGGAAGATTACAGCAGCATACGGCATAGCTGAAATATCCGGCAGGAAGACAGCCGTCATGGAAATGTCTCAGGCTTCAGGGCTTACCCTGCTTGATCCTGAAGAGCGCAATCCCCTTCTGACATCCACATACGGAACCGGAGAAATGATTCTTGATGCACTGCACAAGGGCTGCAGAAGGTTCCTCATAGGCATCGGCGGCAGCGCCACGAACGATGCAGGCACAGGAATGCTCGAAGCCCTAGGTTTCAGTTTCTTCGACAAGGACGGACAGAAAACAACCTGCTTGTGCGGAGGCCTTGTCAGCAGAATATCGAAGATCGAACCACCTGCACACATGAAAGAGCTGGCGGAATCGGAATTCATCGTCGCATGCGATGTGGAGACGCCGTTCTGCGGCCCTGAAGGGGCCGCTGCGGTCTTCGGACCGCAGAAGGGAGCAACGCCGGAAACCGTCGTCCTTCTTGAAGCCGGAATGCAGAGCCTCAACAATGTAATCTCAAGAGACTTCGGCACGGATCTGTCAGAGATAAAGGGATCAGGAGCGGCCGGAGGGCTTGGAGGAGCATTTCAGGCATTTCTGGGCGCATCGCTTCAAAGCGGAATAGACATGGTCCTTGAAGCCATCGGATTCGAAGAGGCAATACAGGGAGCAGACCTGATCATCACAGGCGAGGGAAAGATGGACATCCAGACTGCCAGGGGGAAAGTCATTTCCGGAATAACATCCACTGCGCAAAGACACGGAATACCGGTAATGGCGATTGCCGGAATCATGGACATGACGGAAACAGAGATAAGAGACCTCGGAATCTCCGCTGCATATCCGATATGTCCCCGTCCAGAAGACAGAAGCGGTCTCGAACACGCCATGCGTCCCGAAACCGCTTCTAAAAATATCACCGCTACCGTCGCTAGAGCATTGGAATCACTTTCTCCATCTTCGTTCCGCGCGAACCTTTGATAAGCGCTGTCGCTCCATCCAGAGGATTTTCCTTGAGCCACTGGGCAAGAGCATCGGATGTTTCAAAACATAGTATGCCGTCAATTCCTGCAGAAGCCTCAGCAAACTCCTTTCCGACCAGACAGATAAGTGACAGGTCCATTACAAGCAGCTTCTCGACCACTTCCCTATGAAGGGATTGAGAATCCGCTCCGAGTTCCAGCATATCGCCCAGCATGACCGCCTTGCGTTCCGCAACCACAGAAGAAAGATTCTTCAAAGCCACATCCATGCTCGACGGGTTTGCATTGTATGCATCTACAATCAGGACATTGCGTCCGGTCTTCGTCATCTGCGAACGGTTGTTCGAAGGCACATACGCCTCTATAGCCTTGGCCGCATCTTCAAGCGACACGCCGAAACGGCTGCCGACAGCTATCGCAGCCATAACATTGTCCGCATTGTAGGAACCGACCAGATTAGTGCTGATGACGCCATAGTCCGGATGGCTGATGCGCAGGTAAGGACTATCCGCATCGGAAGGAAGCACCGAGCATCCCTGATACTCCACTCCATAAGGAAGGACAAGAGAGTACGGACGCTCCGGATCGCTCTGGAGATTCCGCTCCGCAGCCATACGGCAGAGATATGGGTTATCCACATTCAGGAAAACCATATCCGAAGTCCTGCGCAGATAGTCATACAGCTCGCCTTTCGTCGCCATGACGCCCTCGAAGCTGCCGAAACCAAGAAGGTGGGCCTTGCCCACATTCGTGATCAGGCCATAGTTCGGAAGGGCGATGTCCACAAGTTCCTTGATGTCTCCCGGA
Organism: Bacteroidales bacterium; assembly: GCA_017461285.1. Next base: position 6,409 of record JAFTYS010000083.1, read on the forward strand.
TGGCTTGCGCCCATCTCCACGACAGCGATCTGGGTCTGCGAATCTATCTTCAGGAGGGTCAGAGGGACTCCGATGCTATTGTTCAGGTTTCCTTCAGTCGCTGTCACCTTATACTTTACAGACAGCACTTCTCGTATGAGCTCCTTTGTGGTCGTCTTGCCGTTCGTACCGGTCAATGCGATAACAGTCAATGGCTTTCCGTCAACAAAAGTCATCGACCTGTGCCACCTTGCAAGTTCCTGAAGGGTCTTAAGCGTATCTTCAACAATCACAAGACGCTCTGAAACATCAGAAGGAAGCCTTCCTTCGGCAACAGCGGTCCCCACTTCGGACGAAGCGTTGACCACAGCATAAGCCGCCCCTGCCTCCAGAGCCTTCAGGGCATACTCGTTACCATCGAAGTTCTCACCTTTGAGGGCAAAGAACATCTCCCCTCCCTTAAGAGTGCGGCTATCGGTAGTAACCGAGCCGCACTCCCTGAATTTATCATATATCTGCATTATTTTCATAATAACATATATCTATTTTTGGTTTTGACGGACCAATGCGCCGATAAACCGTCGGGACATGTAATGGACATGCCACCCTCGGCTAGGGGGTGCCTGCCTTTGGACAGGCGGGGGTCCATGTAATGTTCCGACGATTTATCGGCCTGTACTGCCAAAACCACCTGTGCCACGCTCGGTGTCATCCAACACCTCGACATCCTCCCACTCAACCTTCTCGTAACGCGCCACCACCATCTGGGCTATCCTCTCTCCGGGATTGATGACGAAAGGCTCGTTGGAAAGATTCACAAGAATCACCTTGACCTCTCCGCGATAGTCCGCATCAATGGTTCCGGGAGCATTCAGCACTGAGATTCCATGCTTTGCAGCAAGACCGCTCCGGGGCCTCACCTGCGCTTCCGTTCCGTCCGGAAGCGCAATGAACAGCCCCGTAGGAACCATGGCCCTCTCGAGCGGGCCGAGAGTTATCGGCTGTTCTATATTCGCCTTGAGGTCCATGCCTGCTGACTTTTCAGTCGCGTATGCAGGAGTCGGATATGCTGACTTGTTTACTATCTGTACTTTCATAATGTCCATATTAAAGATCCTTCGCTTCGCTCAGAATGACATGCTAGTCAATGTTAGGCTGGTCGAAGAGAACGGTCTCTGTACATGTAACCTTCTGGCTGAGATCGCCGACAGAAAGGATGAAGTCACCTTCCTCGAGTCTCCACTTGCCATAGTAGTCAGCGAATGCAAGATCTTTTGCCGCAACCTCAAGCTCAACAGTAACTGTCTGGCCCGGTTCCACGCTGACCTTGTCGAATGCACGGAGACGGCGTACGTCAGGAGTCTGGCTTGCATAGAGGTCAGACGAGAAGAGAAGAACGCTCTCCTTACCCTCTCTTGCACCCACGTTAGTCACATCCACTGTAACCTTGAGGACA
>JAFTYS010000002.1 GCA_017461285.1 Bacteroidales bacterium
AATTTAAGTCAGCATTTCTGCTGACTCTTTTGGAGCGGAAAACGAGACTCGAACTCGCGACCCCAACCTTGGCAAGGTTGTGCTCTACCAACTGAGCTATTTCCGCATATTTCCCGAATGGGATTGCAAAGGTACGAAGTTTTTTTTAACCTGCAAATTTTTCTTCAAAATTTTATAAAAATTGTCAACTTTTGCGGTTATCGCTGCTTTTTAAGCGCAAAATGCGCATATGGAACATCTTTTATACACTTATATTTGCAATAGTATATATAATACAATCACAGATACTATGAGACATTTCGGCATCATACTTCTATCCGCTCTGCTGCTGTGCTGCGAAAAGCCGGCCCCCGGGTTCATTGTCCCACTTCCCGGAAGCGACGATGATCAAAAGGAAGAAACGGTAAAACCAGAGGAACAGGAACCGGCCACACCGACTCCTCCGGAAGACGGTGAGCTGGAATATCTTGTAACGAACCCGTTCATGCAGGCTTTCATGGAGGAAGTCACTTACAGAGACGGAGACAACACTTATACCCTCATAACCAACTATCCCGGAGGCGGTCCGGGCGAGGCTGACATACCGCCATCTGTGACAATCAGCTGGAACCTCAACGGATATGGAGAAAGCATGACCCTAAAGGTCTGGGAGACAGGATGGAGCAGAGAATACTCCCTGTCTGCCGGAACAACCGTCCAGGAACTGCTGAATCTGGTTCCGAACTCAACATATTCATACATGGTATCGGGAACTTCCGGTGAAATCATAGCGCAGGGAACATTCAGGACGACCGGAACGGTCCATCAGGTATACTTCCCGCACAAAGTACGCAATTGCCGCGACCTCGGAGGCTGGAAGACTCTGGACGGCAAGACGGTCGCCTACAGAAAGCTTTACAGGGGAGGAGCAGTCAGAATCGATGAAACAGGAAAACAGGAATGGAGGGCTGTCGGAATCAAGGCCGAACTTGATTTGAGGGAAGCGGAGAGCGTGCCGACGGTATCTCCTGTCGGAAGCGACATCGCCTTCTGCGCGCCAGGATTCCCACACGGATACAAGGGCATGCTGCAGGACTACGCCAAAGGAGTCAAGGAATGCATGACATTCATAGCCGAATGCCTCAGGAATGACAAACCGGTGTTCATTCATTGCTCCGCAGGCCGCGACCGTACAGGAACCATGGCGATCCTGACGTTAGGACTGCTTGGAGTTTCTGAAGGAGACATTTCAAAAGACTATGAACTTACATACTTTGCACCGGCAGACTGGAGCATCTGGAACGGAAGCTACGGACATGTCCGCACGGCCAGCAGCTTCAGAGGTGCCTGTGACTATTTAAAGACATTCGAAGCACCTACATTTGCCGGCAATGTAGAAAAATACCTGCTGACCATTGGAGTAAGTCAGCAGGATATAAATGACATTCGCAGGATAATGCTGGATCAGTAGACTCCCGAGCCAGATTATTTCATGAGGGCTTCTATCTTCTTCGGGATATCGGTATTCTTCATGATACCTCCAAATGCTTCGGCGCCAGAGCCATACGCAAACACAGGAACTACTGTTCCGGTGTGGCCTGAAGTGCTGAACCTGAGCTTCAGAGGTCCCTCGTTACCTGGATTATGACCGTTATAGTAAACGCCTGTTCCTCCAGTCTCATGGTCGGCTGTCACAACAAGCAGGGTCTCCGGATGATTGTTTACATAATCGATCATATTCTGAAGGGTACGGTTGAATTCCTTCATTTCCACAATCATACCGTCCGAATCATTGTTATGGCCGTATCCGTCGATGACTGCGCTCTCGATCATAAGGAAGAAACCGTCCTTATTGTTGCGTGAAAGGATATCCAGAGCCTTTACCGTAGCCTTCTCAAGATAAACCTCAGGTTCTGAAAGATGTGTAGCCTCAGCTTCTTCGTTCAGGGCAGCAAGCTGGGCTGCAAGGCATACTTCCTGGCCTTCTGCAGCGCTGGCTGTTCCGTTGTTCTTTTCCCTGCGATGGAGGTCGTAGAGAGGAAGAATTCCCACAAACTTTTCCGAATCTGTCTTGAGTACGGTTTCCCAGTTCAGATATACATCATAACCTTTTTCGATAAGCGTTGCCGTAAGGTCCAGAGAATCAGGACGGCTTATGAAATGGTCAAGACCACCGCCGATTGCCACATCCACTTCGCTTTCCGTAAACTGCTTTGCAATGTCAAATACCATCTTCCTGCTGGTAACACCGGCATAGAAAGAGGCAGGCGTTGCTTCTGTCAGGGTAGTGTTTACTACAATACCTGTCTTCTTGCCCATGGTCTGGGCCTTGCGGAGAATGCTTGTCAGCTGGTTTCCCTGAGGGTCCGCTCCGACGAAGCCGTTGTTTGTTCGCGTACCTGTAGCGAGCGCAGTACCGCCCGCAGCAGAGTCTGTCACGTAATTGTCTGCAGAACATGTCTCAGAAAGGCCGATTACAGGAGCCTGTTCGAAACCGGTCACCTCATCTTCGGACAGGAGCAGCGATGAAACGGCGCCGAATCCCATTCCGTCGCCTATAAGATAAATGACATTCTTCGGAGTCTCCGGGGCACGGCTGCATGACAGCGCAGCAAGAGCGAGTACAGAAACAATAGTCAGAAAATTCTTTTTCATATGTCTGTTTTTAATGGTCCATCATTCTAGAAATCAAATGCAAGCCTGTATAGCTTTGGAGAATCCTCGTCACTTGCCACCCATACGCAACCCCTTTCGCGGTCTACGCATATGGACTCGAGATTCTCTATGAAAGGGACACGATAAGTCTTGAGCAGGCGTCCTTCTACCGTGCAGAGGAAGATCTTCGCCTGATTCGAATCTGTCACCCACAGAAGATCGGCCTCCGGCTCATAGCAAAGTCCCGCCACTTCAGTCGCAAAATCAGAAAGAGAGACCTTTGAAACGAGCGTACCGTCGGTTCTGTACTGCCAGAGGTTAGCCTCTTTCTGGCTTCCTACGAAAAGAATGTCGTCCTTGTAATATTCGACACCCTCCAGTCCGCCATTACGGTAGTTCCCGTCTATGGCCTCCTGTACAGGGAAGACTGTTTCAAAAACACTGTATTCCGGCGCAGCAACCCTCGCCACTTCCTGACGTCCCTCTATCGCAACATACAGGTCTCCGGTCGAAGGATGGAGGGTAATACCTTCCATATCAGCCGGATATACGAGGATATCGCTTACCTTGCCATCGAACGAAATCTGCTTTATAACTCCCTGGTCTCCGCAGGAAATCAAAGCGCTCTTGCCTGCGTTTAGGCACAGTCCTGATATTTCCTCCACATCCACATCAAAGACATCAGAACTTCCCATCACGGGCAATTCATCTTTCCCGTTATCCAATTCAATCCTTACACCTTTGACACCGGCACAGCAGGTCACGGTCTTGGTCTGACCTGGAAGCAGCGGGAAGAAGTTGTCGCTCCAATAAGCCGGCACGATCATATTTCCTGCTGAATCCTTAGCCTTCAGAATATTCATATAGGATATCACAGAAGAACTGTTGGTCAATGTAACCGTATAGGTTCCGTCCTTTTCCTCAACCTTCATGTCCACATCAGCCTCAGGCTGAGAGAAAGCGAACCTCAAGTCGGTGAACTCAGTTATCGGGGTATTGTACCATGTGTACTCGTCCCAGTCATAGACATTCGGCCTTGCTCCTATGCAGTAGAAGTTGTCGGCGATGAAGTTACCGTCCTTATCCTTGAGTTCCAATGAGACGAAATGAGGGGTGCCCTGGAACTTTGAAAGGTCGAAAGCCTTGACTGTCTTGCGGTAAGAAGATGAAAGAGTGCATGTCTGCTCATCGATCATCTTTGACTCCGCATCATAGACCTTTACCGTCGCAACGACATCCTTCGACTCCTTGCCTTCATTGACTGCATAGACATTGAAGTCCTTGTAATTGTAGATGAGCTGGACAGGCTCGCAGGCCTTCTTTGTGCCATAGTAAGCAGCAACAGGAACCCCGTACCAGTCATACTGCTGCCAGTAGATTGCCGGCCATGCAGAGTTAAGCATCCACTGGACGATACCTGTGGAAACCGGAACATTGACTCGGAATGCCTCGAACATCGCACGTGTGGCGTCATAATCCACGGCATGTCCCTTCCTTACGTAATCATTGAAACCATCCGCCTCACCATAGATGCCGTTTATCACGCGGGTGAGCTCATCCATAGAGTTCATGGCTGTTGCAGAAGTCGTGCAGTGACGGTCCCAATACTCGCTTATCGGCCATAGCTCGTCTTCCGGAATCATCTTCCTCAAAGACTCCGCCTGCGGGATGTTTGCACCGACACCTGTTTCCGTATTGAATCCGAATGCTCCTCCGTTCACGGTATCGAGATACCAGTAGTCAGGGCCGATGTATTCGTACGGACCTGCCATCTTGCTGCCCGACCATCCTGTGAGTTCGCTCTCGAGGCTCTTTGCAGAGCTGATGTACGGACGGTATTCGTATTTTGCATAAGCGTCAAGGTAGCGCTGCTCAAGTTCCTTTATTGGGACGCAGTCGCTTCCGGTCATCCATGCGATCACCGACGCATGGTTATGGAGCCTTATCACCTGGTCCTCGAAATATCTGGCAGCCAGATCGATTTCCTTCGGTTCATATATGCATCCTACGTGAGGGATCTCCGGGATGCCGCAGTAGCTTTCCCACTCCCACTGACAGCTCCATCCCACAAGAGCGAGAACGCCATGCCTGTCGCAAAGGTCGTAAATCGTGTCATCCTTGCCCCAGATGTTCTCGAAGCGTATAAGGTTCATGTTCATATCCTTCACATAGCACACCTGCCTTTCAAGGCTCTCCGGAGTATCTCTGAGGAAGATGTCGTCTGTCCAGCCGGCACCCTTGAGAAGAATTTCCTTGCCGTTGAGGGCGAACTGCCTGTAGCCATGCTCATTCAGCCAGCTCTCTATCTTCCTGATACCGAAGGTGACATCCCTGGTATCTGAAATCTTTCCTTCGGTTTCAAACTGAACATTCATGTCATACAGTTCAGGACTTCCAAGGTCATAGCTCCACCACACCCTCGGATTGTCTACATGAAGGTTGGCGGCCTGATGCGGAGTGACGGAGACGATCTTCTCCTGCCCCGCATCAAGATTTACCGGTACCTTACATGTGCCGCCATCCTGTATTCCTATCACGATATCGCCTGACACAGGCGCATATCCATTATTCTTCAAAGTCACGCGAACCTCAAGGTCTGCCTCGGCAAAAGTCTCGACATCAAGGTCCGGAATCACGTATACATCCTCGATTGACACTGCTCCGGCTGCACATAGCTTCACTGTCTGGATTATGCCCATGCTCTCGTCCAGAGGTCTCGGGTTCCAGTCCACGAAGCCGATGTTGAGGTCTCTCGGCTGCGCCCTGCGGATCCTCACCTCGATGTCATTCTTCTTGTCGAGAAGGTCGGTGACATCGTAGGCTCTCTTGATGAAGACACCGTAAGTGGTGTCTGAAGAAGCCACACATGTATCGTTGACAAAAATATCGGCATAGTAGTTCAATCCATTGAACACCAGCTCATAACGCTGTCCTTCAACCTTATCAAGATTGAACGACGTCCTGTATGTCCATGTCTTGTCGAAGATGCTCTTGTCCACATCGAAATAGTTGAGACCATCAAGAAGGTCTTCTCCAAAGACTCCCTGGTCACAGAGGGCGCCTGCTACTGTAGAAGGGACCTGGACATCATAGTATGTCTCGGTTCCTTCCTGATTCAGAGTCCATCTGTCAAGCATATGCTCGTCACCGCTGTTCAGAACGATGGTCTGGGTGCAGGCACAAAGAAGGCCTGCCGCCATGATCAGAATTATTTTTTTCATCATATGGTCAGATTAAGGATGCACCGATTATCGGTATTTCATTTTCAGTCTTTACGTCGATCTGTAGTTTTTCAAAGTTTGCCGGAAAAGGAAAACGCTCTCTTATGTAATCTTCCATAGCCCCGCGGAAAAGAGGCAGTGCGTTAGCGATTCCGCCACCGAACACTATATGGCTCGGATCGTACGCATACATCAGCAGCATTACGGCATGTCCCAGATGGTGTCCGAATTCTTCAAAAAGTCTTATGGACTGCAGGTCACCTGCAACGGCAGCCGCAGCGGCTTCATGAGGTTTCACTCCATGTCTGTCAAAGAACTGTCTGCTGCAATAATCCTCCAGGCAGCCGTCCTTGTAGTCGAGGTATCCAAGTTCGCCTGCGCCACAGCTGGCACCGCAAACAAGACGTCCACTGTCGACGATGCCTATGCCTATACCTGTGCCTAAAGTCACCGTTACAAGAACTTCCGGCTTCGATTCGGACGGATAAGTGCCATATGCGCCCATGGCATAACAGTTTGCATCATTGTTTATGCTGACCGGCACTCCAAAGCGTCCTTCAAGGAAGCTCTTCAGATGCACTTCCTTCCATGACGGAATGTTTGCTGCCTCATATACGATTCCGTTCTTGAGGTCAACGACGGACGGTACGCCTATCCCGATCCTTTCTACATCAGGGGACATCATGGCAGAGATATGTTCCGCCATATATTCCAATGTTTCCTCCATGCTTGCGGAAGGGGCGAACGAAGGTACCGAAGCCGTCTTGACGACAACACCGTCATCGACCAGACCCATGCAAAGGTTTGTTCCGCCCAGATCTACTCCTAATATCATTTTTCGGTTGGTTTTAGCAGATTCAAATCCTATCTGATCAGAGTCCTGATCCTGTCTGAAAGTTCGGTATTCTCGTAGATACCGACAAAGTCCTCCGAATGAGGTCCCCATGCAAAAACAGGAAGAGCGATGCCGTTGTGACCTGTTGTCGAGAAGTTCACACGGATTCTCTTGTCGTCGATATCTCCGCTCAAAAGCGTCATTCCGCCTGTCGCATGGTCTCCGGTAACGATCACGAGAGTTTCTCCGTCCTTTGCCGCCCACTCAAGCACAAGACCAATTGTCTTGTCGAAATCGAAGATTTCTTCCATGGTATGTCCTGCCTTGTTGTCATGGCCGCCGTCGTCGATCATCGATCCCTCCACCATGAGGAAGAAGCCCTTCTTATTGTCGAGAAGCTCGAGAGCTTTTGCAACAGATGAAGGAAGTATGTCTCCTCGGTCAAGAGAAGGCTTGAGCTCATAGCTGTCCATGAGGGCCACTACAGGGCCATTCTGAACCGCCATGAGGTCTTCCTTTGTTTCCACGTACGAATATCCCTTTGCCTTTACGACTTCCGTGATATCCTTGCCATCCTCTCTGTCGCGCCAGAACTTCGTGCCGCCGCCGGAAAGGAAATACACGCCGCTGTTCGCCATCTGCTCGACTATATCTTCCTGATTCTTGCGGGTTGCCGTATGGCTGAAGAATACTGCCGGGGTTGCATCGTTCACACGGCAGGTCACTGCCGCACCGGCCCTTTTTCCCTTTTCCATGGCCTCTTCAGCAAGAGACTTCACGGCCACGGTGTCGGGAGTCATCGAAATCATTCCGTTATCGGTCTTATGGCCTGTTGCCAGAGCCGTTCCTGCAGCAGCAGAGTCGGTCACAAGCTTGTTTGCCGAGTATGTTCTCTGGATTCCCACATTGGTGAAATTATCCAGATTCAGCTTTCCTCCGTTGCATACCCAGGCGGCGCTTATCTGCTCCAGACCCATTCCGTCA
>JAFTYS010000014.1 GCA_017461285.1 Bacteroidales bacterium
CGGAGAGGACAAGCCGATAGCTTCGGTCCTCTCCGACGAAATGGGCAAGCCCGCGTTCGTCGAGAACGACTCGCGTGCGATGACCTATGGAGAATACATCTGCGGAGTAGCAAACAATGAGAGCAACATGCTCTTCATCAATATAGGATGGGGTCTCGGAATGGGAATGATCCTCGACGGCAAGCTCTCTTACGGAAAATCTGGATTCTCCGGAGAAGTAGGCCACTTCCCTATCCTGAACAACAACCAGATCTGCCACTGTGGCAAGACAGGATGTCTTGAGACAGGAGCCTCAGGATCAGCCATCTACAGGATCTTCATGGAGAAGCTCAAGGAAGGAAGGACTTCAATGCTTTCAGAGAAGTACAACCGTGGCGAGAATATCCATATCGAGGAGATCATCGATGCCGTCCAGGAAGAAGACGTGCTCGCCATCGAGGTTATCGAAGAGATCGGAACGACCCTCGGAAGGGCCATCGCAGGTCTCATCAACATCTTCAATCCTGAGCTCATCGTGCTGGGAGGAAACGTTGCCGAGACAAAGGAGTACCTGCTGCTGCCTGTCAGAAGCGCCATCCAGAAGCACTCCCTCAACATCATCAACAGCGACACTACCATCAAGTTCTCGAAGCTGGGAGACAAGGCCGGAACCATCGGTTCCTGCATCCTCTCCCGCAGCAAGCTTCTGGGACTGCTGTAGTACCTTATAATACACAGAGTGGTCTGATAACAACGGTCCTTCCCACTTCGTGGGCCCCTTCCCTTTTCGGGAGCCAATGCCGTCTGTTATCAGACCACTCTGTGTCTTGTATAGAGATTCTACTTTACTGAGAAGAGAAGTTCCATATCGCGTGTCAAGGCTGCCTGGGCCTTCTTTTCTGGGATAAACCGCCACTGTCCGATGACGCTTGCGTCACTGATGGTGGCGGAATCTATTTCGCCATGCTCCACCAGATAGTCGTAAAGGATGTTCCTGATCTCCGGATAATAGCCTGTCACCCTTTCATCAATACGGTCGGTGTCGATGCCGGCCTTCCTCATCAGCTCGCCGCCACCGCTCGCGCGATATGAAGTCATGGCCACCTTATACTCAGCAGACTCATCGAATGCCGAGCCGTCCGCGAGCGAGCGGATCATTATGCGCTCGCCGGACGGCTTGGTAACGTCTACATCATATATGAGGCCAGCTGCCGAGTCGAAATTGTATGTAGGGGTTTCGAACGACCAGCGGCTCTGACCTGTGCGAGGGTCAGCCCTCTCGAAAATCTTCAGGACATGCTTCTGACCTGCATCGAGGGTATTGATCCAGCCATCGTACGAATGCTCCAGGTAAGTCTTTATCTCTGCGCCCGTCATCTTCACTTCAAAAAGCTGGTTCTCAAAAGGATAGATAGTAAACAGGTCATTATAGACAAGGGTTCCGGCCTTGATATGTCCGTTGAATGTAAGAGGGGCTGCAAAGGAAATCTGAGCATCTGTCGCCTCAAGGCTCAGGGTATGGATCAGATTCAGATAGTCCGACATTCCGGCGTAGGCGTCACGTGTACGGAGGTCCGTGTTCAGACGGCCAACCTCCTTGAGGGTGAAGGCCTTCACAGCTTCATAGTCCTGACGGAAAAGAGCCTGCATCTCCTTGTCCACCTTGCTCTTGTCCAGGCGCATGAGACCGGCAGAAAGAGTCTTCTCCACCACCTTGCCGCCTTCCACCTTCAGAGTAACGGTTCCTGAGCCCAGCATGTTGCAATGGCTTCCCGCATTGATGAGGCAGATGCTGTCAGTCTGATGGACGACGGGACGATGGTCATGGGCACAGACCACGAAGTCGACTCCTTCAAGGCTCTTGAACAGGTCGAGTCCCTGGCTTTCCAGCTGCGAACCGTCTCCCCTGCCGGTTCCGGCATGGACGGCAACAATCACGACGTCTGACTTCTCCTTCGCCCTGATGCGGTCCACGGTCTTCTGTGCGAAATCCGGAAGCAGCGACTCGAACTCCATTCCCGACCAGAGCAGCGGCGACAGCCAGCTCTTTATATTAGGATTCGTGAAACCGATGACTGTGATGTTCAGGCCATGCCTCTTCAGGGTCACATACTCATCGAAATAAGGCTTTCCATTGTCCGTACGGATGGCATTTGCAGCAAGGAAAGGCACATCCATCGTCTCGACCAGACGGTCATACACCGGATGTCCGGTCTCAATGTCATGGTTTCCGACCACTATGGCATCATATCCGACATGCTCCACCATGCGGGCGAAGATATGCTTCGACACAGTGTCCACATAATTGTAATAGTATGCGGCATTGTCTCCCTGGAGGCAGTCGCCGGCATCGAGCAGGATCACATTCTCCGCACCGTCAGCGACGCGGATGCTGTCGGCGTACCACGCGACAGACATCAGCGAGCCTGAAGTCCCCTCAGACACATAAAGGGAATCGAAATAATGTCCGTGGACATCGTTGGTCGTAAGAAGTCGGAAGGTGTATTCTCCGTCCTTCGGTCCGCATGCCGAGATCAGAAGCGCCAGGGCAGCGAAAAGGGATATAATGGTTCTATTCATATTCATTTGAGCTTTTTGCTGACGCGGTCAAGATTGAAGTTCAGGCTCACCACCTGCTGGCAGCCCGAATAATGGGAACCATGGAAGTGGAAGAGGGCTCGGACCTTTATGTCCAGAAGGTCGCTGACGTATGGATTCCAGAAGACCTCGAACCTGTCGTACATGCCGAACCCTTCGCTCGAATCGTCATGGACACGATAGAAAGGGTCGCCGAAATACAGACGTGTTCCATATTTGTATCCGCCGGCATCGCAGTAATTGTAATAAGGCATCATATCGCGGCCATAGAACATGCTGTTGCGCACGCCTACATTCCATTTCCTGATCTCGACATCGAACTCGGCGCCGTAGGGACGGGTGTAATGTCCGATGTTCCTGCGGTCGTTCTGAAGGGCCTGAAGCCATCCGAGACGGAAGGAAAGTGTCTGGAAATCAGTCATCTTGTCGAAGTCAAAGCGTGCATACGGATTGGCCAGGATATTGTCCACGACTCCGCTTACTTCCGTGCATCCTGCGAAATGATAAACATATCCGGAATATCCCAATGTAAGGAAAGGAGCGATCTGTCCTTCGCCGCTTGAATAGATCATGAAACGCTCTCTCTGAGTCTGTCCGAACTGGCCCATCCAGTCGCATCCGACCTCGAAATATGCTTTTGGAAGCTTGAACTTCACAAGAAGTCCTTCCAGGTTGTTGTCATAGAACTTCAGGGAATCGGAGAAGAAGGCTTCCGAATATCGTCCTTCACTCTTCTTGCGGGAAAAGATGCCGGCGTAAAGCTCCAGATCCATCTTTCCGCAGTCCTTCTCAAGCCTATAATATAAGGTAGGCTCGCGAAGAACTTCCTTGGGCACAGCCATCTGCGCTCCAAAATCCTTCATCACGTCTATTCCGGCGATGATGCTGTGTCTTGTGCCCCTCTCCTTCTCGACAGAGAACCCTATCGAAGGGGTAAGGCGGGCGCCGAAGATGGTCATGGATTCTGAAAAGCTGCTTCTGTAGAACTCCCTGTTGTCGAAGTTCATGTCAAAGTCCGCTCCGTAGACCATCCTGACAGTCTCCTTCTGCTTTGCTTGCGCCAGGGTGGCAGCCATCAGGGCTGCCGCAAGGGCGCATATTATTCTGGTTTTCATCGGTCAAGTCTTTAAAATCGTCCAAAGGTAATATTTTTAGTTGTCATTCTGAACGAAGTGAAGAATCTTTAGAGATTTTTGGTGACCGGCGACGCTACTTTATTGTAATACACTGGTGCTTAACACGTTAATGAAACACGCTGTCGCCAGTCCCCCTAAAAACAGGGGGACTGGCGACAGCAGCAATTAGATAACATATTAATATTCAGGTTATTAACTTAATGTTTCTGTCGTCGGTCAAAACAAGGAAACATTCAAGAGTTGGTTTGGTGGAGGAATTTATGTAAGTTTGCAGTATGTTGAAACTACAGACACCGGTGACCGACCTGGAGTGTAAGGTCGGGATTTCATATAAGGACAGGATAATGATGCTGGGAAGCTGCTTCTCGGACAGCATCGGCCGTCAGCTTGCAGACTTCGGATTCGACGTCTGCGTGAACCCGTTCGGAACCCTGTACAACCCCGTTTCCATACTGCAGAGCATAGAAATGCTGGCAGGAAGCCGCATGTTCGGACCGGAAGACTGCGTACAGATAGGCGCCGGTGACGGACGCTGGTGTTCGTTCTCCCATCACACTTCGTTCGCCAGGGCGTCCGAGGAAGAATTCCTCGCGGACGCCAACGAAGCCCTCGCAGCAGCGAGGGAACGCTTCGTTTCCTGCAACAAGATCATCATTACTCTGGGAACGGCATGGTGTTTCAGGAATGTCGCTTCAGGCGCCGTGGTTTCAAACTGTCTGAAAAGACCTGCTGCAGAATTCGTCAGGGAAAGGCTCTCGTCAGCGGAAGTGACTGAAACGCTTCGCAGGATAGCCGAGCTCTGCCCCGGCAAGCAGTTCATCTTCACAGTCAGCCCGATACGCCACTTCAAGGACGGCGCCCACGGCAATCAGATCAGCAAATCCGCCCTGCTTCTGGGCATCGATGACTTCCTCTGCGGCTGTCCTGTCGACCTCAGCATGGACCCTTTCTACCCAGCCGACTACTTCCATGCCTACGAAATCATGATGGACGAGCTTCGTGACTACCGCTTCTATGCGGAAGACATGTGCCACCCTTCACAGCAGGCCGTGGACTATATCCGCGAACGTTTCCTCGACTGGGCCCTCCCCTCTTCCGAGCGTCAGGCCCTCGAAGAAAACATCCGCCGCTTCAGACATTCCCAGCACCGTTCATCCCACTGACCCAGTTCCCCTTTAGCGGCACGCATTCTTTATAAATAGCGACATATCAAACGATTACGCTTTTCTTATAAAAAATAATCAATAAAAGTATTGCAGATTAAAAAATCATTGCTACCTTTGCGGTGTACTAGTTTACTAACACACCAAAGCAAACACAACACAAATAGACACTTTAAAGGTATAAAGCAATGATCACAATCAAAGACCTAGGGTTCTCATACGGCGAAAAAGCCGTCCTGAAGAACATCACGATGAATCTGGAAGAAGGCAGGATCTATGGCCTTCTCGGAGAAAACGGAGTCGGAAAGACGACTCTCCTCACCCTGCTCTGCGGCCTGAAGAAGCCTCAGACAGGAACGATCGGCACAGACGGAAGGAATCCGTACGACCGCGAACCGTCCCTGCTCAGCGAGCAGTACTACCTCAGCGACGAAGTTCCCCCTATGAACATGAAGGCTGTGGATTATGCGAAGAACTACGGCAAGTTCTGGGAAGGATTCGACATGGACAAGTTCATCGAAGTCATGGGAGTATTCGAGAATGACCCACAGCAGAAGATGACCCACATGTCATTCGGCCAGCTCAAGAAGACCTACATCTCCTTCGCGCTAGCATGCAACCCAAAGTATCTTTTCATGGACGAACCGACCAACGGCCTCGACATCCCTTCAAAGGCCCAGTTCCGCAAGGCTGTGACGAAGTACACCCGCGAAGACTCGGTGATCCTCATCTCGACCCACCAGGTTCGCGACCTCGAGAACATAATCGACCCGATCATCATCCTCGACCGCCAGGACGTTCTCCTGAACGCAACGCTGGAGGAGATTTCCGAGAAGCTTTACTTCGACTACTCTTCTGAAAGGATAGAGGACGCACTCTACAGCGAGATGATCCCTGGCGGAAACATCCAGGTCTGCCTCAACCAGAGCGGAGAAGACAGCAAGGTCAACATCGAGGCACTCTTCAACACCGTGCACCAGCACAAGGAACTTATAAAAGGAATCTTTAACAAATAGCAATCATGAAAAACGACATATTCAACTTCCGCAGATTCGGAAAATACTTCACGACAGACATCAGGACCTGCTGGGCGAACTTCGGCCTCAGCCTGCTGACCATATCACTCCTCTTCCCTACCGTCCTATACATTGTGACGACGGCTTTCAACCTCATCCTCAGATCAAGCTGGGACGGACCGGACATGGGAATCAGGGTGTTCGTATTCGCCGTGGCCATGTTCTGCCTTGTAGTCACAATGCCGGTGAAATGCTACGGACGCATCACTGAAAAGCAGTACGGATCCTTCTGGCTGACCCTCCCCGCTTCCAGACTGGAGAAGTTCGTCAGCATGTTCATAATGACATGCATCATCGTTCCGATAACCGGAACAGTCCTCTATCTCGGAGCTGACGCCCTTATCTGCACCCTCGACCACACATGCGGCAGAAACCTCGTCGCAGGAGGAATGGAGCTGCTCAGGCACATGTCAGACCTGCAGGAATTCACGATGAACCTTGGCGAAGAGTCGCTGACAGTCGAGAACGCCACTGTGGCTCAGGAACTCGTGAGACAGATAAACTCCCCATGGCTTTACGTGGACGATTTCTTTGGAATCACACTTCCGTTCCTGCTCGGAGCAGTCTTCTTCAAGAACGGAAAGACCGTGAAGACCTTCCTTGCAATCTTCGCATTCAGCATGGCGACAAGCATTATCATGTCCCCATTCTTGGCGGACTGGGCATCGGAAATCGTAACCAACGCAAACAATGACCCTCAGACTGTCATCAGCATGTTCAGCCATGGAATATTCAAGCATCTTGCGCTCATAGACACGATTACCGACACTATTGTAAACCTCGCCCTTCTTGTGGGAATATGGTTCAGGATCAAGACCTTAAAGCACTAGGATCATGGAATTCAACAGCAACAAATCAATATATCTTCAGATCTGCGACGCGATATGCGAGCAGATCCTGAGCGGGACGCTGGGGCCGGACGAGCGCATACCTTCGGTGCGCGAGTACGGCGCGGAGATCGGTGTGAATCCCAACACGATCATGCGTTCATACGAGAAGCTGACAGCTGACGGAATCATCTACAACAAACGCGGAATCGGATACTTCATCAGCCCGGATGCAAGGGAGACCGTGCTCGAAGCCCAGAGGAAGGAATTCATGGAAGAAGAACTGCCTCAGATCCTGCGCCGCATGAAACTTCTAGGCATCGACCCGTCAGTGCTTGTAGGTTAAAAGAAAATTAGTACATTTGCAGGTACTGAAACCTGAGCCGGCTAAAGAACCGGAAAATGACTACTAAACTTCTTAAAATACTGGCAGTTACAATATTTGCTACCATGTCGCTGTCCTGCAGCATGGCCCTTCTGAGCGATGAAGAAGCCGCATTGAACGGAGAATTCACGATAACCGTAAACGGAGTCGTATCCAATGTCGTGACCAACGCACCTCTGGAAGGGATGAAGGTGACATTCGAAGCATTCGACGACAATTCCCTTTCGGTAATGCCCCTCATATCTTTGACTGACGTAACCGACAGCAAGGGAGTATATACGATCAAAGCCAAAGGATTCTCCGATCCTGTGACATGCATAATAACGGCAGAAAGCACGGAAGAGACCGGTCTGTACGAGACCATGACGAATAAGGTGGTCGTGACATGGAGCGGAAACTCCTTCGACCCCGAGAGCAAGACATTCTTTGTGAACGACTGCAACTTCCAGATGAAAAGGGCTGATTAAGACGGCTTTCCGTCAGACTCCCTCCATTCCTTCGGAGAGCAGCCGACTATCTTTACGAACTGCCTGTGGAAATTTGACTTATCGCTGAAGCCCGAAGCTTCGGCGATAATGTTTATAGAAGCATCCTTGTTCTCAAGGAGCAGGGCCTTCGCCTCTTCGATCCTCAGGCCCGTCCTCCATGTCCTGAAGTCCACGCCCATCCTGGTGGCGAAGTAAAGATGGAGAAGATCCTTGGTCGTATGAAGTTCGCGTGCGATTTCGTCACGGGTCCTGTCATATTCGCGGAACTTCTTGTCCTTCACCCACCTGTCCAGCGTCCTCTCCAGTCTTGCGAACTCAGCTTCCGTATATTCCGGAAGAGGCATGTCGTCAGCTTCGTTCTTCTTGCCGCGCTTGCGGGCTCTGCGCTTGCGGTTCTCGTCTATGCGGCGCATCAGGTCCTGGCCCGAAAGAGCCTTGTAGGCGAACGCATCAAGCATCAGCTTGTGGCTTCCGATGAACGAGATGAAGTTGGCGGCGAAATACAGCATGAAAAGAGAATACCATAGAATCCATATCTTCATGAAACCGCGAGGCAGGCAAAGATATACCAGGATGAAGACCTGTGTGAGCATCATTATGGTATAACAGAAGTGCACCCATTTCAGCCTCTGGTCCTCTTCCTCGTCATAATACTGCTGCACCTGCTTCACGCACTTTCTGTACAGCTTGTCGAATACAAGTATATGGGAAGTGCATTGGATGACGAACAGCACCACGCTGGATATCATCACCGTAGTCTTCAGCCAGCCCGGCTCCCACCAGAACGACTTGACCAGCACGAAGCTCACCACCGCCACAAAGCCGACATTGAGGAAGAACTTGTCTATGTCCACATAGCCGTCTTCCAGCACATTGATCAGTGAATATGAGAGAATGGCCGAAGAAATGGCCGTGATCACAAACATCATGATAGCCACGAATCTTTCATAATCCGGGATTCCTGAATGCCGCAGGCACGAAATCATCAGCAGCGTGCAGATGAAGAAACAGATCGCTATGGTATTCTTTGCCCTGGAGATCTTCCTCGAGTAGTCCGTGTTAGGGACCTTGATAAGCATCAGAAGGGCTCCCAGGATAAAGGAAGTCACGATGCCTATCGCGAGGGTCAGCTCTATGTTGAAGATCAGACTAGTGAAGTTTGACATGCCGGGCCAAGAATTATTCGTTTTACTATATGCAACTGCGAAAATACGGATTTTTTCGCTATTTTTGCAATCGTTTTTTGCCGTATTTCCGAAAAACAGGCAAAACAGACAACTTTTTGACGATTAACATGTTAGATTTCAACACCATAGAGAAGCTTGACGGCCTGGCTACACCGTTCTATTACTACGACATGGACCTCTTCCGCAAGACGGTCGACCATGTCGCGGAACTGGCTGCAAGCCATGACATAAAGGTCCATTATGCCGTGAAGGCAAATGTGGAGCGCCGTCTTCTCGAATACATCAGCTCAAAGGGCTTCGGAGCTGACTGCGTCAGCGGAAACGAAGTCCTGCATGCCCATGACTGCGGATTCCCTGCGGAAAAGATCGTTTACGCAGGCGTAGGAAAGAGCGACAAGGAGATATACAACGCCCTGATGCTCGGCATCGAGGCCTTCAACTGCGAATCCCTCCAGGAGATATACGTCATCAACGAGATGGCCCACCGATACGGCCGCAAGGCCAATGTATCGGTGCGCATAAACCCGGACATAGATGCGCATACCCATAAGTACGTGACCACCGGACTCTACGAAAACAAGTTCGGCATCTCCCAGCATGAGTTCGAAAAGCTCATCGAGATCATCGGAAAGAGCGAGCACATAAACTTCATCGGCCTCCATTTTCACATCGGTTCGCAGATCACGCGCGTCGACGAGGTCTTCGCCCTCGAATGCAGGAGGGTCAATGAGATAGTGGCTTATTTCGAAAGGAACGGACTGAAGATCAACAACATAAACCTCGGAGGAGGACTCGGAGTGGACTACGATGATCCCGACGGCTCCCCTATCGCGGACTTCGGGACATGGTTCAGGACGATTTCGGAGAACATCGTCCGCCGACCGGACCAGAAGGTCCATGTCGAGCCCGGACGCTCCCTCGTGGCACAGTGCGCGACACTCATATCGCGCGTGCTCTTCGTCAAGAGCGGCGAGACCAAGAACTTCCTGATCATGGACGCAGGTATGAACGACCTGATCCGTCCGGCCCTCTACGGAGCCTACCACAAGATCGAGAACCTGTCGGCCGAGATGAGGACATTCTTCCCGACCCACCAGGCCTACGACATAGTCGGTCCGGTCTGCGAATCCAGCGACGTCTGGGGAGCAGGCCGCCTGCTGCCGCTGAGCGTGCGCGGCGACCTGATGGCCATCCGCAGCACCGGAGCCTACGGCCAGGTGATGGCCAGCCGCTACAACATGAAGGACCTTGCCCCTTCAGTCTTCAGCGACCGTCTTGACGAAGCGCCGAAGATGACCGATTACTTCATGTAATCGCCGAGGGATCCTTAACAGAGAAATGAAAATAGATAAATATGTTTGAGAATTTAAGTGAAAGACTAGAGAGATCGTTCAAGATCCTCAAAGGAGAAGGAAAGATTACCGAGATCAACATCTCGGAAGCGATGAAGGACATCCGCCGCGCCCTTCTGGACGCCGACGTGAGCTACAAGATCGCAAAGCAGTTCTGCGACGACGTTAAGAAGAAGGCCATAGGACAGAACGTGCTGACAGCCGTCAAGCCGCAGCAGATGATCGTGAAGATCGTCCATGACGAGCTCGCAGCCCTGATGGGAAGCGAATCTTCCGACATCAACGTGAAGGGTTCGCCAGCAGTAGTGCTCGTAGCCGGTCTCAACGGTTCCGGTAAGACTACGTTCTCCGGCAAGCTCGCCCTCAACATCAAGAGCAAGAGAGGCATGAAGGTCATGCTCGCTGCCTGCGACTATTTCCGTCCTGCAGCCATCGACCAGCTGAAGGTCCTCGGAGAGCAGATCGGAGTTCCCGTCTATTCAGAGGAAGGCGTAAAGGATCCTATCAGGATAGCCAAGGGAGCCATCGCACAGGCGAAGGCTGAAGGCTGCTCTGTAGTGATCGTCGATACTGCCGGACGTCTGGCAGTGGACCAGGAGCTCATGGACGAGATCTCAGCCCTGAAGGATGCCCTCAACCCTACCGAGACACTCTTCGTAGTAGACGCCATGACCGGTCAGGACGCCGTAGAGACAGCCAAGGCATTCAACGACAGGCTTGACTTCGACGGAGTTGTCCTCACCAAGATGGACGGTGACACCCGCGGCGGTGCGGCGCTCTCCATCAAGGCAGTGGTAGGAAAGCCTATCAAGTTCGTCAGCACAGGCGAGAAGATGGAAGCCCTCGACGTCTTCCACCCTGCCCGCATCGCTGACCGAATCCTCGGCATGGGAGACGTCGTTTCCCTCGTGGAGAAGGCCCAGGAGCAGTTCGACGAGGCACAGGCCCGTGAGCTCAAGAAGAAGCTCGCTAAGGACCAGTTCACCCTCTGGGACTTCTACCAGCAGATCCAGCAGATCAAGAAGATGGGTAACATCAAGGATCTTGCTTCGATGATCCCAGGCATGGGCAAGGCCCTCAAGGACGTCGACATGGACAACGACTCGTTCAAGGGCATAGAGGCTATCATCCTTTCAATGACTCCATACGAGCGCGAACATCCTGAATGCCTCAACGGCAGCAGGCGCAAGAGGATCGCTGACGGTTCGGGTACATCCCTTCCTGAGGTGAACAAGCTCCTCAAGCAGTTCGAAGGCACCCGCAAGATGATGAAGACCGTAATGGGAGCCAACATGAGCAACATGATGCGCCCAGGCGGCTTCCACGGCGGCAAGAAGCGCAAATAACGTTGCTTCTGTTGGTGAATTTTGTCGGCTGAGTGCATAAAGCGTTGCACTCTACCAACAAGATAAACCAACAAAAACATTAACTATCAAGCCGTTATGAAAAATCACTGTCGGCTGAGTGCAAGAGAATTTGCACTCAGACGACAGTCTTTTAGTGAAGTTCCTACTTATTGAGGATATTAACGATGTCTTTCAAAGGGCAATTGAGCACTCTGGCCAGCTGCTTGGGAGGACAATTGAACTGGCGTCTGATATCAGTGACCAGCTTCACACGTATCTCCCAAGACAATTCCTCAAGAGATACCGACTCATACCTTTTCTCAAGCAGTTCGTGCACCCCGGCAAGAACAAGCGTGTCAGAAAACACAAGCGGACCGTCTTTTTCAGAGGCAGTCTTATTGGAGGTACTGAGAAAATACTCCAGCGATCTGGCCCGACCGAACAAACGCTCAACAAAACCTACATTAACATATGATGACGGATCAATATACCCTGAATCATTGACCAGATATGCCCCATCAAGCTTTACTTCAGATTTCAGCAAAGCAATCTGCTCCCTGACACCAAAATCAGACAAAGGACGTTTGTTGTGGATCTTGTCAAAATTGGAAAAATAGCAGCACCCGCTCCCCCACTCATAATTCTGAGGCATGCAATTGATGCCCGCCTTCACCGGGTTATTCAGCACATATGCAATAAGACGCTTCAGGCTTTCATTGGACATATCGATTTCCGAGCATGATGTCTTGACTGACCTTAGAAGCTTCACTGTTCCGTATCTGTTCCTCACATACCTTGAAACAAGGCGCTTGTAATGGTCAATGAAATGTTCACACTCTTCCTTAGCGCCATAAATTATGAAGTGAAAATGGTTGGACATGAGGACAAAGGCAAGCAAGTCCAGGTCCAATCCATGTAGTGATACCGGAACATAGTTCATCCCGGCGACATAATCTGCACGTTCTCTGAATATGACATCCTGATCAAGACCTTTCGTATAGACATGATAAAACCTTTTCATAAAATTCCCATCTATTTACTCTGACAAAGTTCAGGAAGAATATCCGTATACCGAAAATGTATGCGGATATTTTCTCAAATCGCCCTTACAGAGGGATGCAAAGGGATTTTTCGCACGAAAATTTGTTCAATTTTTATAAAAAATCTGACAAATTCCACCAGATAAAGTTCGTTGAAGATTCTGAATGAGCAGGATAAAACTCATGGGGGGGGCTATGATTTGCCAATATAAGTACTGGCTTGACTGCAGAGGTGATCCTCCTCACTAGAGGCCTCTCAATACGTCCCAAAAGATTTTCGGGGACGGCCGATCTGTCGGTTGAGTGCAGGAATCTCTGCACTCAACCGACAGACAAAGCTCGCAAAACACTAGTGTTCAATACATTACGCCAAAACTGCTGTCGTCTGAGTGCAAGAGAATTTGCACTCAGACGACAGTTTTATTGATTTCTTTATAAATTGATAACGGAATAATCAGCGAAGCGAGCGGAACATCTGTTCCACGCAACGCTGCTTCTGCTCCATGTCGGGATGGACATAGAGATTGAGGGTAGTGCTGATGTTCGAATGACCCAACAGCGCGCTGACGGTCTTGTAGTCGCAGCGGCTTTCAATGCAACGTGTGGCGAAACTGTGGCGCAGGCTGTGGAATTTAAGTTTCGGCATCTGGAGACGCTGCATCAGTCTGTTGTAGTAATTCCTGTACGTACGGGGCTCGAGAGGATGGTCAGTATTGGTCAGAACATAATTATCGCCGTCCAGATACTTGTAACGTGTCCTGAGCATTGCCTTCAGATCCTTGGCAATCGGAATTATGCGCATCGAGCTCATAGTCTTGGCGCTGCCGATTATCACCTCGGTCCGGCAATCGGTTCCGTTCTTTATGTATATGCGCTGAATCGTCTTGGATATCCTGATCACACCAGCATGCAGGTCTATGTCTTCCCACCGCAGGGCACATATCTCCCCTATCCTGAGTCCGCAGCACAGGCAGATGTATATTCCCAGATTCATATAGCTGAAATTCTCTGTCAGATACTTCATGATCTTCTGCTGGCTGGTTCTGCTCAGTACCTCCACCTCCTTTCTCTCCCTCTCTGTAGGGAACTTCACGTCAATCACCCGGTAATCCATATACCCCTTCTTGGAACCGTACCGCAGCACCATCCTCATGACCACCAGCATGTCTTTTACAGACTTCTGGCTAAGGCCATAGTCAAGCTTAGTGAGTACAAAATCCTGTACCATAGATTCCGTGACATCGTGTTCCTGTCCGAACGCCGGAACAAGGTGGTTAGCCAGCAGCAAGGCATAAGCGGCATACGTAGAGCGTTTCACATAATGCCTCTTCTCCTCCTGCCACATCCGGGCTACTTCTTCAAAAGTCTTCTTTTCCATAATAGTGTAAATTTTGGTTTACCCTATTATACGATAATTCAGATAGCCACGACGCGCAAAACTGCACACAATAATGCTCGTCGTGGCAGAAAATCGCCGAAAGCCGTCCTTTTTCTGCCACGACGAGCATTTTCGATGGTATTTCTGCGTTTCGTGGCACAATATGCTAGCCGCGGACGTAGTGGGGCATGTCGGACGGGATGACCATGGAGATTTCCACGAGGCCGGCTACGGCACCGTCAACCTTCCAGGCGGTCTGGTAGATCATTTTGCGGAGACCGTTCTTCTCTATGGTATACGCATTGGAGCCGCCGGTCTCCAGAAGGGAGCGGATGATCTCCTTTGAGCGCTCGTTGTGGCAGCCCATGAGGTTCTTCCCGACAAGGTCGCCATGCGAGGCGAATGTCTCCTTCGCCTTGTCGTTCATATACAGGATCACTCCCTCCGCATCGCAGACAGTGACCGCACAATTCATTTCCTTAGCCCAATCCGGTATCATATCCATTCAGATAAATTCATTGATCATCTTTGCATGAGATGGGGGTCCCGCAGGCGGATGCTTCGGAAGGAGCCTTCGAAGCGGAAGCCTCCGCTTCCAGTTTCTTGCGGTAGGCGTCCATGCGCTTTTTCCAGGCGACCTGTCGCTGGCGCGCCTCCTTGGCCTTGCGGGCCTGGAGGTCTTCCATCTTCTTCTCTAAATAATTGTCTGCCATTTATATAAGTTTCAGCAAGGTAGTGACAGGCATGCGGGATTTGGATACGACGCGGGTCTCGCCGGTGTCGAGAGTTATGCGTACGGACAGGTCGACCGAGTAGTCTTCCGGGTCGAATGCAATGAGAGCCAGCACGTCCCATAGCGACGCGCTCGGGCTCAACGCCGCGTGCCCGCTTATATTCGCGCGGGCGGTGCCCAGCGGTATGTACACATCCGATGCAGTGCCATGAACGAAAGGCACGCCCTTCTTATAGACGGTTCCCTTGATCTCCGAGATCGTGAACCCGACCATCGGATTGGTCACATCGAGCCACACGGCGCCACGCACCGCACGAAGGCTCTCCGGCCTGATCGAAGACACACCATACTTCCCGAAGGAAAGCTTGCTGAACTGCGCATGGCAGACCTCGGACGAAGCGAATGCCAGCACGCATACCATTAGAATTGCGAATAATCTTTTCATGTTATTTTGTAAAATCCTTTATCCTCTGTTCCTCGCTGAGGCGGCAGACCAGAATACGGCCGCCACGCTCGACCACGATGCTGTCCTCCATGCCCTCGAGCACTACGCTCGAAGCATTCGGAGCATGCACGATGCATCCCTTGCAGTCATACAGATGCACATTCTCCCCGACCACGGCATTGCCGTTCTCGTCATGCGGCAGAAGAGTCCACAGCGAGCCCCATGTACCGACATCGCTCCATCCGAAGTCGCCCGGAATCGTGTAGATGTAGTCCGCCTTCTCCATGACCGCATAGTCGATCGAAATCTTCTCGCATGTAGGGAAGATGTCCTCGACCGTCTCCGCCTCGAATCGGGTATAGAAAGCCTCCGCCATCCGGTCCATCTTCGCAGCCAGATCAGGCACGAACCGGCGCATCGAATCCACGATTGTCGACACATTCCATACGAATATGCCCGCATTCCAGAGATAATTTCCGGCTGCGAGATACTCTTTCGCTACATCAAGGGACGGCTTTTCCTTGAATGCCGACACCGGCAGGATTGGAGATTCAGAAGCGGCGCACTGGATATAGCCATAACCGGTCTCAGGACGCGTAGGAGTGATGCCGATCGTCACGATCCTCTCCCCTGCCGAGGTAAAGTCCAGGGCGGTCCTTATCACCCTGCGGAACTCATCACCGTCAAGCACGAGGGCATCAGAAGGGGTCACCACGATGTTCGCTGCCGGATGCTTCGCCTTTATCTTCCAGCAGGCATAAGCGATACATGGAGCCGTATTGCGTGCGCACGGCTCCGCCAGAATGTTCTCCGCAGGAATCTCCGGCAGCTGCTCGCGCACGATCGGCACATATGCCGCGCTGGTCACCACCCAGAAATTCGACATCGGACACACAGGAGCAAACCTCTCCACTGTCATCTGTATCATAGTCTTTCCAGTACCCAGCACATCCACGAACTGCTTCGGGAACTCCGGAGTACTCATAGGCCAGAAACGGCTACCGATTCCGCCTGCCATTATCACTACATGATTTTCCATAATATAATCACATTTTTATTAAAGGTGCCGGTCAAAATCCATTATTTCATGAAGAATACGACTGATCAGAACAACACCCGTAGTCTGTATCTGATAAAAAATCACATGTCGGCCAATCGGATATTTGCGATATCCCATCCGCACATGGTCATATGAATGACCTGAAACATCCGGAAACAACGCTATTTCTGAAAATGCATCAAGTATTCCTTGAACATACCTGTCAGCCTGCTGGCGAGACCACTTCTTTACCGTATATAGCCAGATCTCCGTAAGATCTTTCTTCGCGCGATCAGATATTTTGTACTTCTGCTTCATAGCGTGCATGTAATTCTTTAAGGAATTGATCCGGATCGAAATCCTCGACTATTCCACTTTCCTCCCCTTCTATCAACGCCGCCCGAATTGCAGCAAGCCTGGTTTCCTCATCTTCCATAAGACGAAGAGCGGCACGAATAACCTCACTGACATTATTGAAACGTCCTCCTGCAATATTTGCCTGAATGAACTCTTCATAATGAG
>JAFTYS010000084.1 GCA_017461285.1 Bacteroidales bacterium
CAACTTCTTCAGTTACAGCATCAAAGACAAGTTCGTCATGGATCTGAAGGACCATCCGGCTCCTGAAGCCTTCCTTTTCGAGACGGCGGTCCACATTTATCATCGCCATCTTGATGATGTCGGCCGACGTGCCCTGGATAGGTGCGTTCACGGCTGTCCTTTCGGCCAGCGAACGCACAGTGCCATTCTTTGAATTGATGTCCGGCAGGTATCTCCGCCTGCCGAAGATGGTCTCGACATATCCGGTCTCCCTCGCCGATGTCAGCGTGTCCTCGATGAATGACGAGATGGCAGGGAAGTTGGCGAAATAGTCGTCTATTATCTTCTTTGCCTCTGCGCGGCTGATGTGAAGGCGCTGGGCGAGTCCGAACGAGGATATTCCATACATTATGCCGAAGTTCGCTGTCTTTGCGATGCGCCTCTGGTCTGCGGTGACTTCTTCCAGAGGAATTCCGAAGATCTTTGCCGCAGTCATGGCATGGACATCCTGGCCTTCCCTGAAGGCATTGATCAGATGGGAGTCACAGCTCAGATGGGCCATGATGCGGAGTTCGATCTGCGAATAGTCGGCGGATACTATGACTCCGTCTGGGCGGCTTGGCACGAATGCCTTGCGGATTTCCTTTCCACGCTCCGTACGTATAGGAATGTTCTGCAGGTTAGGCTTTGACGAACTAAGGCGACCGGTAGCGGTAAGCGCCTGATTGAATGTCGTATGTATCTTCCCGGTCGACGGGGAAATAAAGTTCGGGAACGGCTCTATATATGTAGAGAGCAGCTTCTTCACTCCGCGGTATTCAAGTATCTCGTTTATGATCGGATGCTTGTCGGCGAGCGTGTTGAGCGTGTCCTCGTCTGTCGGATAGCTGTATCTGACACCATTCTTCGGCTTTATCTTCGGATCGAGCTTCATCTTCTCGAAAAGAAGGATGCCGATCTGCTTCGGAGACATTATGTTCAGGTTCGGCTCTTCTGCCATTTCCCTGACTTTCTCCTGAATCTCGTTCATCTGTGCGGCAAGCGCCGATGCATATCTCTTGAGCTGTACGGTGTCGATGCGTACGCCTTCGATCTCCATCTTTGAAAGCACTTTCAGGAGCGGCTCCTCCATCGTGTCGTAAAGACTCTGGAGGTCCATCTCTCCCATCTCCTCCCATATCTTTCCGCCAAGCAGCATTGTAGCTGCGGCTTCAGGAAACCTGCTTTTCTTTTCCTCTTCCTGTGGCTCGTCGAAAAGAGAGAGAGTGACTTCTTCCTTCTTTTCGTCATTCTCCTCGATGTCGATCTCAAGATACGATTTGGCAAGAATCTCTATCTTATGACTCTTCTCCGGATTTATAAGATAGTGCATCAGTTCGATGTCCATATACTTGCCCTCCATATGGATGCCGTTGTGTTCCAGCAGGTTGCGCTGGGCCTTCAGGTCGTATCCGTATTTGGTTATGCCATAGTCTCCGATAATGCCGCGGAAGTCATCGGCTCCGCCTTCGGACACGAGGCATCCGTCGCCATCCGGTACTGCTATGGTGATTCTGCTGACGGAAGTGAATGCGCCCGGCTCCTCGCCTTCGGCGATTATGGCGAATTTTCCTTCCTTTCGTGCGGCCACTGCCGCTTCTGCCGGCATAACAGCCTTGAATATGAGCTTCTTCTCTTCTTTCGGTGCGGCAGGATGTACGTTCCCGAGATATTTCCGCAGGGATCCGAATTCATATTTCTCGAAAAGGTCAGCAACCTCCGGCGTGTACTCGTCGGCTATCTCCATATCCTTGCTTGCTACAGGGATGTCTATGTCTGTCTTTATGGTCACCAGGTCGTGGCTGAGCCAGATATGGCCCTCCGCACCTTCGAATGCTTCCCTCTGCTTCGGGGTAAGCTCCGCCAGATGGTCATATATGTTCTTTACTGTGCCGTACTTGCCGATCAGCTTGCCTGCACCGACTTCACCGACTCCCTTGACTCCGGGGATATTGTCCGATGTGTCTCCGCATATGGTAAGGATTTCGATGACCTGCTCGGGCCTTTCGATGCCGTATCTGCTGCAGATGCTGTCCACTCCGATAAGTTCATTGTCGCCCCCGGCCTTTCCTGGCTTGTACTGTATGATGTTCGGGCTTATGAGCTGGCCGTAATCCTTGTCGGGAGTTACCATGAATACCTCGAACCCTTCCTTCTCGGCTCTCTTCGCCATCGAACCTATCACATCGTCCGCCTCGAATCCCTTGATCATCAGGACAGGGAACTTCATGGCCCTGCAGAGCTCGCACAGCGGTTCGAGCGAATCTATCACAAGCTGCGGAGTCTCGCTTCTTGTGCCTTTGTATTCGGGGTACATTTCGTGCCTGAACGTCCCTCCGGGAGGGTCGAATGCCACGGCAAGGTGGGTCGGTCTCTCCCTTTCGATGAGTTCCAGAATGTATTTTGTGAATCCGAAGAGGATGGACATGTCGGCTCCTTTCGAGTTGATCATCGGATGCCTCAGGAAAGCGTAGTACATCTTGAATACCAGGGCATGTCCGTCTATCAGGAATAATCTGTTTTTCATCAGTCTTGAATTTTGAACCCCAAAGGTATAAAAAGTTTCGCATTAAAGAAAAATTATGGAAAAAATGAAGATTTATTTGGAATTATTAAAAATAGCGCTATATTTGCATTGGGTTTAATTTTGAGTAATTTAAATTTAAAAACTATGAAGAAGATGATTTTGGCCCTTGCTGTCGCAATCTTTTCGATAGCATGCGCTGCAGAAGACAAACCGGTTACCTTCGAGCAGCTTCCTGCTGCTGCAAAGGAATTCATAAATGTAAACTATCCGGACGAAAAGATGTCGTATGCGTTCGTGGATGATGATGTCATCAGACCGGATTACACTGTACGTCTTGCAAACGGAGTAGAAATCACTTTCGAGCATGACGGTTCTCTTGAGAAGATCGAAACTGCGGGCGGAGTTCCTGACGGAGTTGTTCCTGTACAGATTTCCGATTATGTGAAGTCAAATTACCCTGATGCGGTGATTCTTGAGTACGAAGTTGGAAGGAAGGAATATGAGGTAAAGCTTTCGAACCGTCTGGAACTCAAGTTCAACAGCAGTTTCCGTCTGAAAGGCCTGGATGACTGATGTCTTGGTTTTTAACGTCAAGAGTGTTAAATTTGTTGCCACAACCGTGGCAACATTTTTTTTTACTATGAAAAGGATAATTCTGACCGCGGCTTTCGCCGCTTTTTTTGCAGCCTCCGCTTTTGCACAGCAGGCTGCCGGTTCCCATGAAGGAGGAATCTCCGATGAGATGCTTTCGATAATCAGCCGGAAGTATGAAGGTGACGCCGGTGACAGGGCCATCAGGAATGCCCTCGCAGGGTCTTCGATAGCCTCGCTGGCTCTTAATGCCGATAATGCGGCTATGATCGATACGCATTTCTCCGACAGGGTGAAGACAAAGGGAATCACCGACCAGCAGTCTTCGGGAAGGTGCTGGCTGTTTACCGGTCTCAATGTGTTGAGAGCGAAGATGATCGACAAATATGACCTTCTGGGAATGGAGTTCTCGCAGAATTATCTTTTCTTCTATGACCAGCTTGAGAAGGCAAACCTTTTCCTTCAGGGCGTCATCGACACCAAGGACCTTCCGTTCGAGGACAGGAAGGTGGACTGGCTCTTCTCTAATCCTTTGAGCGACGGAGGTCAGTTTACGGGCGTGTCAAATCTTATAGTGAAGTACGGACTCGTGCCTTCGGAAGCCATGCCTGAGACATATCAGTCGAACAATACATCCAACATGGCTTCTCTTATAAAGCTGAGGCTTCGCGAGGACGGCCTGGATCTCCGCAAGGCATATGAGGACGGCCGTGCGAAGGTAGGCAAGGGACCGAAGAAGGATGTGGAGAAAGGTCTGAAGGCTCTGGATGCGGAACTTCATAAGATGAAGGTAAGGCAGCTGTCGGAAATCTACCGCATGCTCGCACTCTGCCTTGGCGAGCCTGTAAAGGAGTTCGAGTGGACAAGATGTGACGGCTCAGGAAATGTCGTCAGCCGCAAGACGTATACTCCGAAGTCATTCTATGATGAGTTCATCGGCGAAGACCTCGAGAACAACTATGTCATGATCATGAACGACCCGTGACGCGAATATGGAAAAGTCTATGAGATCGATTATGACAGACATGTGTATGACGGGCATAACTGGCTGTATGTCAATCTTCCGGTAGAGCGCATCAAGGAGATGGCTATCGCTTCTATAAAGGACAATACCGCGATGTATTTCTCATGCGACGTGGGGAAGTTCCTGGACAGGAAGAAGGGTGTTCTGGACCTTGCGAATTTCGATTATGAGTCTCTTATGGGTGTTTCTTTCGGCATGAACAAGAAGGAAAGGGTCCAGACACATGCCAGCGGTTCGTCGCATGCTATGACGCTGATCGCGGTGGATATCTGCGAGGAAAGCGGAAAACCTGTCAAATGGATGGTGGAGAACAGCTGGGGAGCAGCGTCCGGCTACAAAGGATGCCTGATCATGACTGACGAGTGGTTCGACGAGTATATGTTCCGTCTTGTCGTGGAGAAGAAATATGTTCCTGCCGATGTGCTCCAGATGTTGGATCAGAAGCCTGAACTTCTTCCTGCATGGGACCCTATGTTCGCTCCTGAGGAATAATCCTTTGTGCATATGAACCGGTCCCGCGCTTCCGGAAACCAGAAAACTTAGGGAAATGGTTTCTGGAAGCACGGGACCGGTTCATTTACAGTAAAAAATTATTACCTTTGTAGGTTGTAATAGAAAATCAGAGACAAATGGCACAGAAACCGTCGATTCCAAAGGGAACAAGAGATTTCGGACCTGCTGAAATGGCAGGACGCAACTATATATTCGATACCATCCGTTCTGTCTTCAGGACATATGGATATGCCCCTATCGAGACTCCTTCGATGGAGAACCTCAGCACTCTCCTCGGTAAGTACGGAGAAGAAGGGGACAAGCTCCTTTTCCGTATCCTGAATTCAGGAGATGCGTTTTCGAAGATCAATTATGACGAGTATCGCATCGAAGGTACGGAAGACGGATACAACAGCAAGGCCCTTTCTCTCAAGGTATGCGAGAAGGGTCTGCGTTATGATCTTACTGTGCCTTTCGCACGTTTTGTCGTACAGCATCAGAACGACATCACCTTCCCTTTCAAGAGGTTCCAGATCCAGCCTGTATGGCGCGCTGACCGCCCTCAGAAGGGACGTTACAGAGAGTTCTATCAGTGCGATGTCGACGTCATCGGTTCCACATCACAGCTTAATGAGCTTGAGCTTGTACAGATAGTTGACAGAGTATTCACCCTCTTCGATGTGAACGTCTGCATCAAGATAAACAACCGCAAGGTTCTTACCGGTATGGCGGAAATCTGCGGATTCCCGGACAAGGTGGTGGACATTACCGTCGCCATCGACAAGATAGACAAGATCGGCCTTGAGGCTGTCGAGGCGGAGATGGCAGAGAAAGGGCTTACTCCTGAGGCTATAGAGGTGATCCGTCCTGTCCTCACTCTTTCCGGCACTACTGCGGAAAAGATTGCCGTGATGAGGGAACTCATGAACGGAAAGTCTGCGTCAGGACTTGTTTCCCAGACCGGTCTCAAAGGTTTGGATGAGCTTGAGGAGCTCTTCGGATTCATAGATGCTGCAGGCATACGTCATGAAGTGGAGATTGACCTTTCGCTTGCAAGAGGCCTGAATTACTATACAGGCGCTATCTTCGAAGTGAAGGCGAAGGATTTCGCAATCGGCAGCATCTGCGGCGGCGGCCGTTACGATAACCTGACAGGCATTTTCGGCCTTCCGAACATGTCGGGAGTGGGTATCTCGTTCGGAGCTGACCGTATTTATGATGTATTGAAGGGTCTGGACAAGTTCCCTTCAGAGGTGACATCTACAACCAGGCTTCTCTTCGCCAATATGGGTGCCGATGAACTCAAGTATCTCATTCCTGTGGTCAAGTCTCTGCGTGAAGCCGGAGTGCCATGCGAGATCTATCCGGAGCAGACCAAGCTCAAGAAGCAGTTCGACTATGCGGACAAGAGAGCCATTCCTTTCCTTTCCATCGTAGGAGGCAACGAAGCGGCTGAAGGAATCGTGAACATCAAGAACCTTTCGACAGGAGAGCAGAAGTCCTTCGCAAAGGATGATGTGGCGTCAATGTTGGAATTTTTGAAATAAAATTTGGTATTTCAAAAAATGTCCGTATATTTGCAGTCCAATATCGCGGGATAGAGCAGTTGGTAGCTCGTCGGGCTCATAACCCGGAGGCCGGAGGTTCGAGTCCTCCTCCCGCTACTAATGAGGAAAGACTGCAAGGTTTTTCCTCTTTTTTTTGTACTTAAACTTATGAAACGTATTTTCCTTCTGTCATTTCTGTCGATTCTTTGCCTGCTGTCTGCGGCTTCGTCAGGTGCCTCGCAGGTCTCTGAAAAGCATGCTGCTGAAGGCAGGGATTATCTGAATTCTGTAAAGATCACTTTTCTCTCATGGCTGAGCGGCAGCACCAAGCTGTCTTATGAGAGGGCCTTTCCTTCGCTGCGCCAGAGCGGTGAGTTCTGCGGCAGCCTGATAAGCGCCGGATATGACAAATACCATAACGATCCCATGGGATTCACGATGAGGTATGGCCATAAGTTCTTCCTTCCGGACCATGACGGAGTGTCCCTTATGGGCTTATATCTTCGTCCGGAACTCATGTACTCCCATTATTATTATGATAGCAGCAAGGACGGTTCCCGTACCCTTGCGAATATGTGCGCCCTGCTTGGAACGATAGGGTATCAATATGTGTACAGACGCTTTCTCGCGGATTTCTGGGTGGGCGGGGGATATGCCGCCGGGACTCCTTCCGAGACCAATTACCACCACGGCTTCGAACTCTGGCACTGGTTCGGCTCCGAGAACAAGCATCTGGCTATGAGCTTCAGCATAAGATTAGGTTTGTGTTTCTAAATAATAAATGAATAGGTATGAATAATTCAAGAGTCGTGTTTCTGGATTGGGTAAGGGTGATCGCATGCTTCATGGTCATGCTTGTCCATTGTATCGAACCTTTCTATCTCGGAGGACCGGAAGGTACCTATATCGCATCGAAGACCGATGCTCTCTGGGTGACGCTGGTCAATTCGGCCTTAAGGTCGGCAGTTCCATTGTTTGTACTGACTTCCAGCTATCTTCTTTTTCCGCTGAAGACTGATACAACGACCTTCTTCCGCAAACGCTTCGGACGTGTGGTCGTTCCGTTTGTCGTATGGTCCCTGCTTTATTGCGTGATTCCTCCGCTCGGATCTCAAGGAATCGACATCGCGGCGAATTTCAAGAACCTTGCATTCAACTTCGTGATGACCAGCAGCGGCCACCTGTGGTTCGTGTATATGCTCCTTGGCGTATACCTGCTGATGCCTCTGCTTTCTCCATGGGTGGAGAAGGTGTCACGAAAGGGCGAAAGGGCATTCCTTATACTATGGGCGGTTACGACCGTGCTCCCGCTGCTCCGTCCTTTGGCGGAGACCGTTACCGGCAGCACCAACCTTTGGGGCGAATGTCCATGGAATCCATACGGCACATTCTACTATGTGAGCGGATTCATCGGATTCATCGTCCTGGGCCATTATATCCGAACATATGCCGGCGAACTGTCATGGAAGAAGACTCTTGCATACGCCATTCCTTTCTGGATCATAGGATATGCCGTTACAGCCGGAGGCTTCTGGCATTTCATGCCGACAGAAAACGGATTCCCTATATCTGCGCCATATGAAACAGCGGTCAAGATGGAAACGACATGGAACTTCTGCACGTTCGGTGTCATGATGCAGACCCTTGCATACTTCCTTGTGTTCAGGAAGATCAAGGCTTCCGGATGGGTGTATGACCATCTTGTATTGCCGATATCGAAGCTCAGTTACGGAATGTATCTGATGCATATGTTCGTGCTGGTTCCTGTATTCGCATGGGTAAGTTCATGGGGCGTTGCGACACCTCTCGTGATCTTCGTCTCAGCTGCCATTACCTATGTGATATGCGCTGTATCAGCGCGAATCCTTGCATTCCTTCCGAAAAGCAAGTATATCGTAGGATAATTATTTTTGGAATTCGGATAAAATGTAGTACATTTGCAGTCCTTTCCGTCAGGGAAGGTTGAAATACTGTTGCGGGCGTGTTGAAATTGGTAGACAAGCCAGACTTAGGATCTGGTGCCGAGAGGCGTATGGGTTCGATTCCCTTCGCCCGCACAAAAAGAGCTTTAATTCTTAACTGATTAAAAATCAAAGAGTTAGAGCTCTTTTGTTTTTATGAGGTACAAGAGAGGTACAAAAATTTCGTTAAATTTCCGTACGGTTTCCGGTACAAAGATAAGGTTTTTTGTACAGTTTTTCGGTATAGTCCCAAAATATCCTACTGAGTTTTTTGTCTTTCGCAAGAAGTTTGTCAGCTGTGATTGCTGACTATTTTATAAGAGAAAAGCCCGCATCAGAGTAGAATCTGTTGCGGGCTTCGTCAATAAAATTCAGGAAGTAAAGGATTACTCTCCCTCTACAGGTGCGTCTTCGTCGAGTCTGACCATGGTGAGCATCTCGCCGGATTTTTCGCCGGTCTTTGTGTTGACGAAGAAGTACTTCATGAAGATCTTTGGAGCAGCAGCGTTAGGTGCGCCGTGCTTGTTGTCGTAGTCTTCCTTGATGTCATACTCCTCTGTTACTGGTTCGAGGACTCCACCAATCTGAACGGCCTTGCTGTAGGCGCGGGTAACACCGTTTGACTGAGGAGCTGAAGCCTGAATGATGAGTTTCAAGTCCTGAACATTCTCGGGTTCGCTCTCGAGCTCGAAGGTGAACTTGGTTGGGGTGAGGGTTACGACGGCCTCTGTTGGAGCTTCAACGCCCTGAAGTGCTGGCGGGTTGGAGAGGGCTTCTCCACCGCAGAAGACAATCCAGTAGTTGAGGCGTGAGTAGAGGTTGGCTCCGGAGATCTTTGCGGATGTTCCGAGAACTGACTTTCCGGCCTGGGTCTGAGCCAGGGCATTCCATGCGAGGATCTGGGCGTTGGTGAGGTTCTTCCAGCTCTGTGAGAGCTGCTTGAAGATTGACTTCACTGCTGCCTGTGCACTTGTGCGGACTGAGCCGCCGTAGCCACGATTGCGGATGTATTTACGACCGCGCACCTTGGCTGCGGTTACACCCTTTGCTGAGCCAGACATTTCGTCGAAGGCGATTGAAGGAACGTACTTCATAGTTTTAAGGTTTAAGGAATTTAACAATATATAGTATCGCGAACACTATCAATGTGATGAGGATTCCGAGGAACCAGCCACCCATCTTCATCTTGAAGGACTGCCAGCCGGTGAGTTCTTTCTCCACTTCTACGGTCTCATATACGACCACGTCTTTGAAGATTACACTGTCACGATAGACAATCTTGGTCTGAATTTCTACGGGCTGCTGAATAGGCTTGGTCTCAAGAGAATGAGCCAACAATCCATCTGATACGGAGGCTTCACTCTTAGCGTATTCGTTCTCGAGAACAGATACAGTATCAGCAGTAACGATCTTCTCTACAATCTTGGGGACTTCGAGAAAGACTGTGTCTGTCTGAAACACCGTCTCGATACGAGTTTCAGTGATAATCTTCTCTGACGGTGCAGCCTGGCGGGCAGTCGCACAGGCTACACACAAGGCAGAGAAAAGAACGAGGATGAAGTTTTTCATAGGTTGGTTTTATTCGTGTCGGTCTGCTTTCTTGAGCAGCTCTGCTTCAAACTTGTGGAACTTGATATCGTATGATGCCTTCACACCGAGGATCGCACCACAGAGAACCAGGAGTTCGCTCACAATCGAGATTGCTGAATATGTAATCTCTCCAAGCGGCTCGATCCAGAACAGACACACCATCGCAATGACAACCCCGCTAGCAAAGCTGGCAATCGCAAGACCACCCTGCAGACGTGTGATTTCTATGTGGGACATCTTTGGCATATTTATTTACTCTGCTGATCTGTTTCTGATAAATACTCCGAATATGAAATGTTCTCGTGGCATTCCGCCCCAACCGAATGGAACCTGATGCACAGTGAGTGTAGAATCCTTAATTGTGGCTTTGAGCATGTCTGTTCCATAGACCAAAACTCCATTGATATTGTCACCCACAAAAGGCAATTCGGCATCTACATCCTCAGGAAATCCCCCAAGTGTCACAACATCGTCTGAATTTTCAATTCTAGTATTGTAGGAGTCAGTCATCAGTGCAAGCATGCACCAATCATCGCAGATATAACAGCTCTGATAATAGTCATATCGGTTATCGGATGTTGTGTTGGTCAAAGTCAGCCTTGTACTCTGGCATAACTCAAATACACCTCTCTGCCCTTTGGGAACATAAAGATTCGCAAAGTAGATAGTATATTCATCTGTCTGGTCTGACCAATAGTCCAGTTTCTCAACACAGATAGTATTACGGTTCTTTACCCATGTCTTCACTGTAGTTCCACTAAGTCTGCCATCCACATTGAACTGTATATAGCAGCCACTCATTCCGCTTTTGGGAATAGACAATGTCGGCACATAGATCTCGAGTACAGTAGCAGCCTTGAAAGCCTCACTCTTGTTGTTGAATGTAAACTTACCATTCAAAACCAAGACCTTCTCATTCTGAAAATCTTTGAGCGTGATCTGACCTGCTCCAAAATTATTTCCTGTTGATGTAATCATAGTCGTCAAGCGTTATTTCTTAAATACTGGAGCCGAGCCAAACAACTCGACATATTCATTTTCATACTGGCCAGCTCTATGAGCGAATGTACCTTCTGTTTCACCTCTCCAGGTGCTGGTCCATACAGTAAACAAACATGGCCTTGCGAACCAATTACGGTCTGGATTAGAACATCTTGCCAATGTCCAAGAAGTAATGTCCGGAAGGTTCTCGATAGGCTTCTTGAGAGTAAAACCACCAGAAGCTACACCTGTATTGTTGGAGTACGAAGCATCCACAGAAAGAATTGTTGAGCCGTGCGACAACTCGATATCCAGATTCTCGAATCCTTCACTCTCTGAAACCTCATTCAAGGTTACACGTGCACGTGGACTGTATTCCTGATTATAAGCTGTAGACCCAGCCTTGCAGATTGCAGATATCCACATGCTTTCTCCGGTAAAGCCTGTTTCGGTATCAAGCCACCAACATTCCAGATAATACTTGAGTCCTTCCTGCGGAGCCACACCGATAGTCTCTGTGAAAAGCTTTGTGATATTAGCCTCGCCCCAATCGTCAACAATACCCGGAGCCACGATCACAGTCTTACTCCAACCGGAAGAAGTTCCAGGACTCTGAGCTGGAGACATCTTAACGACAAGTCGATAAGTATCTGACGGGACCTCAAGACCAGTAAACACTATCATATCAGGAGAAATCCAAAGATCTTCATAAATCACTTCAGGAACATCTGCCATATACACCGGAGCCTCTTCAAGCGGAGGCATGCCGACCATTGCACGATTGGAGTTTATACGGACAAATGCATTGTGAGCTGTCAGGCTTGCCGCCTGGCCGAATGTGGATATTCCCTTAAGATGACCAGCCAAGACCTCCCACTGGTTAATTTGGGAATCGGAGAGCTGTCGGAATGTGCGGGAGATCTTGGATAGTCGGTTTCTTGAGACCGCCTGAGCGGGCGTAACTATC
>JAFTYS010000085.1 GCA_017461285.1 Bacteroidales bacterium
ATTGTAATCTTCAAGGTCTCTGAACATGACCTCGTTGCCTGCAGAAAGGCATAGGTGGTAAGTCTTTTTCATATCATTTGTCTTTTTCACGTTCTTTCTCTTCAGTCTTGCACCGCATCTCTCCCGAAATGTATGAAGTCAAAGACAAATGTATGAAAATCATTCGGAAACAGGAACAGTTATAACGTCAGGAATAACACCTGTGTCAGAAAATCGCCCAGAACTGTCACAGGTGTTTCCGAAACCCTAGTAAAATGTCCCTTTTAGCCGCACCTGTGTCACTTTCAGCCCGGAAAGTGACACAGGTGTGGTTGTCAGCTGGAACAGGCAGCGCTGACGGTAGGGACTGTCAGTTGTTGCCGTGATAGATATGTCGTGATACCGCTAGTGAGCAAAGCGCAGGAAGAATCTTGCTTTTATTTCAGTAAGTCCATCGAGGCGAGGACAAGGAACATGTAGTGTGATGATCCTCCGCCGAGGACGTACTCCACCTGCTGCCATAGGAACGGGAACTCCTGTGCATTGAGCACAACCGCCGCAGAAAGCACGGCGCACAAGGTCAAAAGTCGTTTCATAGCATTCTATTGATATATCACCATTTTCCTATTTCCTTCTCCATCCATTTGAGCTTGGCTTCGTAGGATGAGATCATCCTGTCCACAGCCTGCTCGAACGAGAGATGTTCGTCCTGGTTGACCACCATGGTTATCGGCCACATCTTGTGGTTGATGGCCTCCGATCCGGCGATCTTCCCGGCCTCGCTGCGGATGAATTCCGGTAGCGCGGCAAAGTCGTCGCGGAACATGTTCCAGCGTTCCTTGACCCTTGTCTTGAAGGACTCGTCCTGGAAAAGACGGTCATAGTAGAGGGTCTCCTTGATCCTCCACCATGTCGTGGACATATATGTCTCCCAGTCGAAGTCCCATACAGGACCGGCAGTAAGCTTTCCGCCCTTGTCCTTGTGCATGTAGCAGCTCTTCGGGTGGTTCGGTTCCCATATTCCCGTAAGTTCCATCACCATCCACCAGTCTATGAACGAGTCCACGTCGATGTAATCCTTGTATTCTCCTGTCGCAAAGCGGGCGTCATCATACAGGGATGCTTCGAGGTTGTTCACAAAGCTCTGTATGAACTCGAACTGTTCGGGAGTCACTTCGTCCGGATCCTTGAACATGTAAGGCAGACCTCTTCTTTCCGAGCGGAATTTGTATGTCTCGTCAAAATAGCTGTCAAGCTCCATGATGTATCCGCCGTCTGTCTCGTCCTCGTCCAGCTCGTCTATGTTCACCCTGTTCTCGTCGACCTTGATGTGTTCGCAGAGGAAATAGTTTCCTTTGTGGCTTCCGTTTATGAACACTTCGACGAACTGTCCCCTCGGAGTATATGCAAGATCTGTCCTTTCGGCCAGATTGAATGACACGCAGTTTCTCAACAGCGTCCTGTCCATCCAGTTCGCAAGCAGGACCCATCTCTTGTGCTTAGGCATTCCGAGGATCTTTGCCTTTGAATCGAGTTTGAGTGCGTACGGTTTCTTCGGGTATCCCCATGTGCTGTTTCCTCTGCCTCTGATTCCTGTCGGTCCGGAGTAGTCCACGGTCCAGTCGGGATTGTAGACAGTAACAGAAGAGCCTGAAAGCCAGTCCTCCCATTTGCTCGGGATTTCCTTGCCTCCTGGAGTCTCTATGAATACTTTAGGAAGGGTGGAATATAAAAGACTGACTGTGAAGGTGTACTCGATCTTGGAGCGTACTGTAAATGTTACAGGGGACGAGTAGTCGTTGACTGTGACCCCGCTGATCTGTTCTACTCCGTTCACATAGACCTTCGCATCGCCTGCATCAAAAGAAGCGGCGAGAAGAGGACTGCCTATCAGCGGCGATTCCAGCGATGCACTGCCGGAAGATATGTCAACGGTGAAGTCCTGATTGAGGGCTGTTTCATTGCTTTCCTTCAGAAAGCTTATTGTTCTGAATAGGGGAGCCTTCTCGATGCGTACATTGAACGTATCCGAGTAGATGGATACGAATTTCTCGTCATTGCCCTTGACAGTTATGCGTAGACGGACCTTGTCGTTGTATGAATCTGATGCGGCATTGTCTCTGATGACCGCCTTGTAGAGTCCTTCGGATTCTGATAGAAGGGATATGGATTCCAGCTTGACTGAAGCAGGGGTTGAATTTCCGTATCCGTTCTTCAGTTCGAGCTTGACCTGGCAGTCGGGAGACGATGCGTCGTAGTCAAAGAATGCGTCAGCAGGAGTGACGACAAACTCGATCTCTTCTGCTGTTCCTTTGCCGAATACCAGTTCGGTATTGCCGGTGAGAGCTATGCTTTCAGGTATGACAGTGAATGCCTCCTCCTTCCTGCATGAAACAGAAAGCGTAAGCAAGGCGGTCAGGATCATTGAAAATCCTCTTTTATAACAGGCTTTCATGGTATCAGAAGTGGTTATGATTTTCAAAGATAGATGATTTTTTGATAAATGACAGTCGCCGATACCCATTTTCAACAGGTGTACCGGCGACTGGGTGTTCGTTTAAGGTTTCAGAACTATTCTTTGTTTACGCTGTAAGAGAAGGCACCGTCAGCGGACTTTATTATGATCTGTGCCAGTCCGTTGAATGTCTTGAAATTGAATGAACGTGCCATAGGATCGGTCGGACGCTCGATTTCCTGGAATGCGGAATCTCCGTTTCCATAGCCGAGTATCTGTGCATTTCCCTCTATTTCAATGCTCAATGGCAGGCAGGCGTCAGGAACGAATCTGCCTTTCGCATCGGCAACGGATACGTTGATGACGTGGATGTCATCGTACTTCAGAGACTCCGTCAATATCTTTTCCGGTTCTCCAGTTGTGTCGATGCGCTTCTTCATGAACACTTTGCCGTTCTTGTAGCCTACAGCCTGAACGTAGCCTGGCTTGTATACGGCATCCCATTCAAGGAGACCGTTTTTCGGCATTGCCTTCTTTTCCAGCTTCTTGCCGTTCACAATCAGCTGGACCTCATCGCAGTTTGAGAATACCCTTACCTTGACGGTCTCTCCCTCATGTCCTGCAAGATTCCAATGCGGGAAGATGTGAAGTACAGGTTCATCGTCCCACCATGACTTGAGATAATATGCCTCATCCTTTGGAAAGCCGCAGTAGTCAAGAACTCCGAAAAGGCTTCCTGTTGCAGGATATGACATAGGGGTAGGCTCACCGCGATAGTCGAAGCCTGTCCAGTAGAAGACTCCGAGAAGCCAAGGACGCTCATCATAGAACTGCCATCCGCGTGCCATGGCAAAGCAGAGAGGATTCTTTGCAGAGTCGTTGAAGTTGAGGGACATCATGCGGCCAGGTCCTGCGTCAGGGAAATACTCTCCTCGTGTTCCGCAACCTGTAGTCTCCTCGCTTCCTACGCCGATTCTTTCCGGGTAGTTTGCACGATGCTCGTCGATAGGGTTCTGGCGGATGTAGTTATATCCGGCCACATCGACTGTACGGAGGATATGCGGACCGCTTGCCGAAGCTACGCCCATAGGACGCGTACTGTCTGCCCTGTGGGCATATTCCCTCATTGTCGATGCGATTTCAGTACTGCGGTCTTCCCACTCGAGTCCCCACTCTTCGTTGGCGATTCCCCAGAGGAATACGCTTGGGTGGTTCCTGTCTCTTCTGATCATGTTTTCCATGACAGAAAGATGGTATGGATTGATACCCATGAGGCGGTTCTCTTCAAACACGAGCATTCCGAGCTCGTCACAGGCGTCGAGAAGCTCTGCTGTCATAGGATTATGGCTGGCTCTGTAAGCGTTGGCTCCCATCCACTTAAGACGCTCAATGCGGTAGCGCTGGAGTCCGTCAGGAATGGCCGATCCTACTCCCGCATGGTCTTGGTGGCAGTTGAATCCCTTGAGCTTCAGATGCTTGCCGTTAATGAAGAATCCTTTATCCTTGTCCAGTACGATTTCTCTGAAACCGGTGCGGGTGGTAAATTCATCGACAACCTTTCCGTCAAGGCATATCTTTGTAACTACATTGTAGAGGTTAGGGTTTTCAGTATCCCAGAGAGCAGGGTTAACAACGTCGCAGACAGCTGCGCTGGTGTGTTTCTCTCTTGCGAGAAGCGCTTCTCCTGCAGCCTTTGCTTCCGCTACTACATTTCCATCAGCATCTATGATCTGATGTTCCACGCTGTATGCAGGAAGGGCGCTGTTTCCGTCATTGCACACCTCTGTCTCGATAGTGACATGAGCCTTTGTATAATTGTCTGACAATGTGCAGTGGACGAAAGTACCTCCTGTAGTGACGTGAAGAGGAGAAGTCTTTTCCAGCCATACATGGCGGTAGATTCCGGCTCCTTCGTAGAACCATCCTTCTTCAAGAGATGCGTCGCAACGCACGCAGATCAGGTTTGTCTGTCTCGGATCATCTCCGAAAAGCAGATAATCCGTGATGTCGTAGTCCTGGTGGATATATCCGCTAGGCTCGACACCGACGAAAATGCCGTTGACCCATATCTGAGCATTGCGGAAAATGCCGTCGAACTGTATCCTGAAGTGCTTGCCTTTGTCTTCAGGGGAAAGATTGAAGGTCTTTCTGTACCATCCGACGCTGGTTTCAGGAAACTCCCAGCCGACCTGCTTATGTCCATGGCTGTAGCTGGCCTCGCTGCTGTATGGAAGGTCTACGACCCAGTCATGAGGGAGATCCACCTTCTTCCACTCGTCTCCAGGCTTGAACTTTATCGTATATGGGCCTTCATTGTGGATCGAGTTGGCTTTTGTAAGGTAATTGAAGTACTCTGTTCCGCATCCGTAATCCTTTGCAGGATCTGCTGCATGTCCGTATGCGAACATCCATCCTTCATCGAAGCAGATCCTCTCTCTCTGCGCCATAAGAATCTGTGACGCAAGGAGAAGCAGTGCTGCTGTGATAATGTGTCTTGCTTTCATGTAGATGTGTTATTAATGATTACTTGAATATCCTTGGTGCGAAGTCGCGAAGGTCGTAATGCCATACCCACCAGCAATGGCCTCCCGGAGTTTCGCTGTATTCATACTCTACGCCGGCTTCATCGAAGCATTTCAGCGTGGACTGGCAGCTGCTGTGCGCGAAGTCTTCCTTGCCTCCCATAGTGAAGCGCAGTATCCTTGCCGTCTTGTTCAATGTGCCTGCAATCGTCTTGAGATGTTCAGTCTTTGCCTTCAGGGCTTCCTCGTTGCTTCTGAACCATCCGGAGCTCATTATGTTGATGTATCCGAACATGTCAGGATGGGAAGTGATGACGTTGAGGGTCTCCAGTCCTCCCATCGACAGTCCTGCTATCGCGGTGTTTGCCGGTCCTTTCTTTATACGGTACTGCGATTCGATGCGGGGCATGATGTCATTGACAAGCTCTTTCACGAAATCGTCCGTATTCATTCCTCCGTGCGGCATTACCACGATCATGGGTTCTATCTTTCCTTCTGCATACAGGTTGTCAAGGATGTCGTTTGCACAGCCGACAGAAGACCACGATGCGTCGTTATCGCCTGCACCGTGTATGAGATACATTACCGGAAGCTTTCCCTTTGCGGCATTGCCGGCAGGAGTCCACACGTGCATGCTGCGGGTGCGGCCTGTTGTGGAAGACTTGTAACTGATCTGAGCCACAGGTCCATGAGGCACATCTTCCTTCTGCATCCAGAACAGGTCTTCGCCATTGGTTATGTGGGCGATAGGAATGATTTCAGAGAAGAAACGGTATTTCGGATCTATCACCTTCACACCGTCTACAACGAAATGATACCTGTATGCATCTGCCCTCAATCCCTTGATTCTTGCTTTCCATATGCCGTTCTCTTCTTTGGCGAATTCCGCGTTCCACCCGCTGAAGTCCCCGGCAAGAGTAACCTTCTTTGCCTCAGGTGCATATATCTGGAAAGTCGTCGAACCGTCGCTGTGGGCGATGATCGACCTTAAGGTATCGGCAGGACTTGCCTGTCTGTTTCTCTGTGCCATGCATGGAAGAGCCAATGTAATGGCACAGAGTATAATGATCGTTATTCTTTTCATGACTTTTAAAGAGCTTCAAGATATAGGACTCGTGACGACCAGTCGTCCTGCTTGTGATAGTCGACGTTATGCTTCAGAGGCATCGCGAGACCGTTTTCCATGAGGAATCTTCCTGTGAAAGTCTTTCCTTCGCATGAAAGAGGACGGTTGTCAATCCTGTTGAGCTCGCGGATCTTGTACACTTTGTCCGGGTCAAGTCCGGCCATCTTCACCTTAGGGAAGTGCTGGTCATGGAATGTTTCGGTCTTCCACCAGTAGAATACAGCCTTTGTCTTGTCTTCCGAGCAATACATCATGGATGCATATGGATCTCCTTCGAACGGAGCCTTCAGACGGTAGATATCACCGAACTGCACCACAGGACGGATTTCCTTGTATTCAGAGATTGCCTTGCGGCAGAGATCGCGCTCTTCCTGGGTCATGTTGCGAGGCTGGATCTCCATTCCGAGACGTCCGCTCATCGCCACGTCGAT
This sequence comes from Bacteroidales bacterium, assembly GCA_017461285.1. Next base: position 6,514 of record JAFTYS010000085.1, read on the forward strand.
GCGGTATTTGAGCGAAGTAGTGCGGAACACGGTGTGGTTCGGAGTCGCGCTGATATGTGAAGCCATCGCGATCGCAGGGAAGAAGTAAGATGTTCCCCACTGCATGTGGATGCGCTGGAGGGCATCTGTGTTGTCGCTCACCCAGAATTCGTCGAACCAAGGGAGGACACCCCAGTTGGCACGTCCGCCGCCTGATGCGCAGGCCTGGATGGTCAGATCAGGATACTTTGCGCGGATGCGGTCGCATACCTTTGCGAAACCACGATGGTATTCGATGTACAGATGGCTCTGCTTGTCCATAGTCAGGTAGTGCGAACCATGGCTCTGGATACCCATGTTCGCATCCCACTTGATGTAGTCGATCTTCGGATTCTCGGTCATGATGTCATCCACGATGCTGAACACGAAGTCCTGAACCTCAGGATTTCCGAGGTCGAGCACGAGCTGTGTGCCTCCGCGACCTGTCGAGAGATGTCTTTCAGGATCGTTCACCACCCAGTCAGGATGTTTTTCATAGAGTTCGCTGGTGGTGTTTGTCATCTCAGGCTCGATCCAGATGCCGAATCTGATTCCATGCTTGTCTGCCTGCTCCACAAGCCAGCCGATGCCGTTAGGGAGCTTGTTTCTGTCGACCTTCCAGTCGCCGAGGGCGCAGTTGTCGGTAAGACGGGGATACTTCTCGCCGAACCATCCGTCATCCATAACGAAGAGTTCGCCGCCCATGTAGGCGATATCCTCCATCATCTTGTCCATTCCCGGCTCGTTGATGTTGAAATAAACGCCTTCCCAGCTGTTGAGGAGGATCTTTCTTTCGGTATCTCCGTTAGCCAGCTTATAATTTCTTCCCCACTTGTGGAAATTGCGGCTGGCACCGCTGAGTCCCTCATTCGAGTATGTGAATGCAAGCGAAGGGGTTACGAATGTTTCGCCTTTCTCGAGCTTGTAGTAAGAGTTGTCAGGGTTGATTCCGGCAAAGAAACGATGCCATTCACCTTCCGTGTCGATGCGGAGCTCATAGTTTCCGCTGTAGCAGAGGGCAGCTCCGATGACACGGCCCGAATTCTCCTGCGGCTTTCCGTCAAGCGAGAACATGACCTCGGCATGAGCGGAATGGGAATTGCGGGCACCGTCCTTGTTCTTGATGACCTTCATTCCCTGCTCCAGAGGTTCCTGAACGACTCTTCCTTCGTTCGCCCAGTTTCCATACAGATGGCTTACCCATGTGTCACCATAAGCGAGAGGAAGGAATCCTGAATCGAAGCGTGTCAGCATGACCGGCTTCTTTTCCTTGTTCTCTATCTCGCTCCATGTCTCTATCATGTCTACGTCATTATATACGCGATAGCATACGGTGACATAGAAAGGAAAGAGCTTCTCCTTCATCCTGATTCTGGTGACGGTTGCGGATGCTTCTTGAACGGTTTCCACCGACTCTATGGCCAGGTCAGTCACAAGGCTTCCGTTGGCATGGGTCACTCCGATGGCCGTCTCTCCTGCGCACCATGTTCCATAGGTCGGATAGGCGCTGTGTGAACGTGTTCCGGAATGTCTCATGTTGCCGAAGTCGACGTCGTTCAGACGTGCTCCGAAATAGGCTATCTGCAGGTCACGTCCTTCCCATGCGTTAAGCACCAGCTCTGTCGAAGGGGTCTGGAGTCTGATGACTCCGTTGTTCTGCGCAAGGCAGGCAGCATGCGCCAGCAGGCACATGCTGAAGATAAGCAGTATTCTTTTCATTTAAGCAGGTTATCAGTTTCTGAATGAAGGAAGTTCGTCCCTGGTGACGATGAAGTCACATTTCAAGGCGTCTTCCCACCATTCGATGTTTGCATTGTTGTGTTCGCGACTGTTGAATGCGTCGCTGTTCATGTCCTGGGTGCGGGCATTGTCCCACCAAGGCATGAAGTAGCACCAGTACATTCCTTCTGCCCATTGTTCAGATATCTTAGGCATGTTGCCGAATTCGGATACGGCCAGCAGCTTTGTCGGGAACATCTTCTTCATCATGTCATATATCCTCTTCATTCCGTCCATGCTCTGGTTGTAGAAGTCATATGCCACAATGTCGACATATTCGTCTCCCGGGAACCATCTCATCGAGTCTCCTGTATTGTAGACCCAGATAAGATTGTCAAGGCCGTGATATTCCACCATCCTCTTATACATCACCCTCCAAAGTTCAGCGCAGGCTTCAGGACCGTCTATGCCCCACCAGAACCAGGCCTTGTACCAGCTTGTTCCGCCGTATTGCTCGTTCCAGTTGCCCTGTGCTTCGTGGAGAGGTCTCCATAAGATAGGGATGCGAAGGTCTGCAAGCGGCTTCATCCACTCTGCGACCTGGTCAATGTCATGAATCATCTGCTTGTATCCGTCAGATTCAGGATAGAAGATGTCGTTCGGACTGAAGCTTGTTTCTCCCGGAGCTGCGCCAGGGGTACATGTGAATGTGGAGTTGTCGTTTGTCCTCATTCCCCAGTGCCACATGGCTGCAACCACTCCGTTGTTGTCGGCCCATGACTTTGCAGGAGTGATGTTGTCATAGTCAATCCATCCGCCAGGGCTTGAATAAACATGGTGGATGAAGTCGAATCCGTTGACAGCCGGGTATTTGCCGGTATGCTTCTGGACCCATGCGGCTTCATTCTGGTTCCAGTTGATGCATGCGCTTACTCCGCTGAGCATCTTCACACCTACATTGTCCCTCATGTATTTGAGAAGCTTTTCCGCTTCCGGTGACCTTGTTGCGCGGGAAGCGGTCCTGAGGTCTGTCGCATACGCCACAGCATTAGCTTCCTTGGAAGTATGCGAAGCTATCGCTCCTTTGTCTATCTTGACAGTGTACTGCTTGGAGCCTTCCACATGGATGGTGGCCTTGAGGTATTTCAGGACGACATAAGGGTTGTCAACAGGAGTCCCGTTGAGGGTTATCTTCTTGGGATTGGTTATTTCTATCGGCTGATTGAACTCGAATGTGACGTCAACCGCACCGGGAGAAACCTCTGTTCCCGATTCCGGCACCACTGATACAAGTCTCAGCGGTAGAGCCTCCTCTTCCAGAGGCTCTTTCCCGCATGAGACAATCATCATCATGAGCAATGCCGCTTTAAGTATGTTTCTGATCGACATTGTTCATTCTGATTATTTGAGTGAAAGTCCGGTCAATGTGAAGTTTGTACCGTTAATTACGAGACCGTATCCGTTGATGAGGTCATTGACATCATCTTCGGTAAGCGTGAATTCGTATTTGTCAGAACCGGCTTCGAGTCCGATTACACCGCCTTCTACGATGGATTCTGATGAAGGAAGAGGTTTCCAACCGTCTGCCTTTGCAAATACGATCTGCCAGTATGTCTGATCAGAGTCAAGCTCATAATATGCAGTCAGGATTGTTCCGGCTGTAACTGTCGTCCAGTCGTATCCACCCCATGAGAGGTCTCCCATTCCGTCCCAGCTCAGATGCTTGCTGCCTTCCCAGATGAAGTTTTCATCTCCAGTGGCAGGAGGGGTAACGATCTCTCCTATGATTTCGACCTTGGTGATGGTGAACCAGAATCCTCTGAACGAGATACCTGTCGCAGAGATTCTGTCGTAGATATCCTGGGTGACCTCAAGGTCAATGTATCCGTCCGCAAATGTAGGGAATCCGTCCATTCCTGCCCATTCGTAACCTGCAATGGCGCCATCGTTACCGTCTCTGTAGTCAAGCTGCTGCCACTGTCCTTCTGTCGGAGTGAAATGCATCCTGAGGATATGTCCGACTGCAAGGTTGCCCAGCTTGTCTGCCCCGATATGAAGACTTACCCATCCGTTATCGTTCGGATCAGGTTCCTGTGCTCCTTCGAAGAGGATGTTTGAAGATTCGACAGGAGGGGTCGGAGGAGTCTGACCGCCGCCGATAAGTTCGATCTTGGTTATGGTGAACCAGAATCCTCTGAACGAGATACCTGTCACTGAGATCCTGTCGAAGAGTTCCTGAGTGACCTCAAGGTCGATGTATCCGTCCGCAAATGTAGGGAATCCGTCCATTCCGGCCCATTCGTAACCTGCAACAGCGCCATCGTTACCGTCTCTGTAGTCAAGCTGCTGCCACTGTCCTTCCGTAGGAGTGAAGTACATTCTGAGTATGCTTCCTACACTGAGACCGGTCAGCTCTTCAGATGTGAGGTAGAGGCTTACCCATCCGCTGTCGTCAGGGTTAGGCTCCTGAGCGCCTTCCCAAAGGACCTTAGGACCTTCCTCTACCGGAGGAGCAGCGTTAGGATCTGCGAAGTCTGGTCCGCTTGTCTTGTTGATGACCCACTGGTAATAAGGGTTGGACTTGTCGCTCTTGTTAGAATAAACCTCCGACCAGTCGCCAGTAGAGTCAAGGCCGAGATCTATGCTGCCGAGTACATGTATCCTGTAATATCCGTCAGTGCCTTCGAGAGGGAACACCTGGAACTTTGCGTTCTCCGGCTTTGGCGCTTCAGATGGGTCTGCATACCATCCCATTCTCCATTCGTATTCAGAACCGATGCTGAGGTATTCCTCCGATCCCACGTTCTTCAGATAGTATGTTCCATATTCTCCGTCAACAGGAATGAATACGAACTCCTGATCCTTGCCGCCTGTCCTGTCCTGGATGATAGGGGTAGTTGCAGAAGGATTCCTTGTGATATATCTGTCAACTGCTGCGCTCTTGATTGTACAGAAGATGTAGTTGTCGTCAGCGCTAGGACCTGATGTCATGGTGATTTCAGGAGTAGTGAGACTGCGGCCGTCAGCTATCTTTACAGACAGCGCAGCTATTCCGTTGAATATTCCGTCTGGAACAATGACCTTTACGTTGTCAGGAGACTTCCTGAGGAAGTCCATCGACTGGACAGAAACGGTCTCGCCTTCTTCCTTTCCTGGGAAAATGACTTCCGTAACATATTCCATGTCCTCTCCCTTTATGGTCAAGGTCTTTCCCGGCTTGATCTCATCACCCGGGTCAAGAGACTTGACAACCGGTCTTGCAGGCCTCATGGACACATGGCTTTCCGCCTTTCCGTCCGGCGTTACAACAATAAGCTTTCCGCCTTCCTGAACTATGCCCGAAGGTACGGTGACATTGATCAGATTGTCTGTAACGATCTTGAAATCAGTGACTTCTATTCCGTCAGGGAAGACCACTGAAACAACATCTTCAAAACCGTTTCCCGTGATGGACATTTCACATCCAGGCATCACGGCTACAGGCATGAAGGACTTGATGACCAATCCTTCAGCAGCTTCTTCCGCAATCTCAGGAGCACAGGCTCCGAATGTCAGTGCCTGTATCAGTATTGCGGCTTTCAATATGAATGATATGATTCTTTTCATATGTTTCTGTTTTAAATGGGATTACCAACCTTGGTTCTGGGTCAGCTTGTTGTTCTTCTTGATCTCTGAATAAGGGACAGGGAACTGGTTGTATTTCTCATCCCATTCTCTGTCAAGCTTGTTGCGTGTCAGGATGATTCTTCCGTCCTCCTGCTTTACGAGATCCGCTCCATAGACGTCAGTGAAATACTTGCTTCCCTTCTTCCAGCGTCTTACATCCCAGAAACGATGGTCTTCAAATGCAAATTCAATCAGACGTTCGCGCTCGTATCTCTCGAGGAAATCTGCAGGATTGCCGCTGAAGAGAGGCATCTTCACGTCAGCGCGGTCGCGGATGACGTTGATGGCTTCGTTTGCAGACATTCCGTAGTCGCCTTTAGCATCAGCATCGCCTGTTATATGGTAGATACACTCTGCGTAGTTCATGTAGAACTCCGAAAGCCTCATGACGATCCATGCGTGACGGAATGAGCTGTTCACGTTAGGTGTCAGGTCTGTATTTCCGTCCACGTACTTCTTGAGGTAATAGCCTGTGCGGGTAGCGTTGTACTTAGGTGAACCGCTGAAACCTCCGTAGTAGGTCTCTATGCTCATCTGCTGGTTTGAATTGAGAGGCCAGAGGTCGCCGTTCTTCACGACAGTCATTGCAAAACGAGGGTCAAGTTCCAGATAAGGAATGCCGTCTGTGACGTCGATGTCTCCCGGATAAACTTCGCCGAATGTCTTTCCTGCGTTCGGTCCGGTCTGGAACTCATACTGGTCCACAAGAGTCTGGGTAGGGCAGTTTCCGCTGTTGCCTCCTTCAAGTCCGATAGGGTAGTTCTGTGCTTCGAAAGAATTGTCCTGGGTCTTTGCGATTGCGAAGATGAACTCGTCGTTTCCAAAGCTGTTGTTACCCCACAGATCTGCATATTTGCCGATGACGAATCCCCATTCGGTACATTTGTCAATGACAGTCTTGTTTGCCTTTGCAGCCTTCTCCCATTTTGCAATGTCGTTCGTAGGGTTAAGCAACGGGCTTGCAGCATAAAGAAGGGTCCTTGCCTTGAGGGCCAGGACGAACGGACGGCTTGTACGTCCGAGCTGCTGGCTCATTTCGTTTTCATAGTTTATCGGAAGATATTCCGCAATGGCGTCACATTCGCTTACGATGAAGTCGATGATATCATCCGCAGAAGTGCGCTCCACATTGTTTGCCTGTTCGATGGTCAAGGTTGTGAGAACCAGCGGAGCATCGCCGTAGGCACGGAGAAGGTCGAAATAGTAGTACGCACGAAGGGCTCTCACCTCATAAGCGAAAAGGTCGAAACGTGCCTTGAGCTGTTCGTAGCTCGTTCCCTCGGTCACACTGTAGATATAGTCTTCAAGAGAGATCTTATCCAGCTTCTCCAGGAAGTTGTTGGCTTCATGGATAGCCGTATAGCTGTTTCTCCAATATTCCGGAAGAGAATTGTTGACTGTCCATCCTCCGTTGTAGAAGCTGTGGATGCTTGAGTTCTGCAGAGCAAAGTCCGCTTCGTCTGTCGCGCTCGCCAGAAGTGCTCCGCTATAGTTGTTCTCAAATCCGTTCATCAGCTGGGCATATACGTCAAACACCAGCTTTTCCACGCCGTACAAAGGGCTGTCATAAACCCAGTCTTCATCATTGGTGGTAATCTCATTGTAATCGAGATCGACACATGCGCCCAATGAAGACAACGCGATCAGTCCGGCGATAATATGTCTTATTCTTTTCATATCCAGGTTTTTAGAAATTTATATTGAGTCCTACGCTTGCTCCCTTCATGATAGGATAGGCGGTTCCCAGACATTCTGGATCCATGACCTTCATGTTTGAAATGGTAAGCAGGTTCTCTCCCTTGACAAAGATTCTTGCATCAGATACCTTTATCTTGTTCACCCATTTCTGCGGGAAGCGGTAATACACTTCAACATTGCGAAGCTTCAGCCAGTTCAGATTGCTGTACCATACTGAGTTCGAACGGTAGTTGTTTGGATTGTCCAGAGTGGTGAGTCTCGGATACAGGGCGTTGGTGTTGTCGCTTTCAGGATGCCATCCGTTCTGCCAGTAGTGCTCCGACAGGTTGTTGTTTCCTTTGACGCAGTCCCATACTCCTACGGTTCCGAGGTATTTGGTCATGCCTGTCATTCCCTGGAACAGCACGTTGAATCCGAATCCCTTGTATTCCATTCCGAGAGCGAATGAATAGTTGGTTTCAGGAACATTCTGTCCATAGCCGAAGTATACCTGGTCGTTGTCGTTGATCGCACCGTCGCCGTTCTGGTCCTTGTATTTGATGTCACCAGGCTTTACCTGGCCGAACTGCTGGGTCGGGCTGTTTGCGATGTCTGCCTCATCCTTGAAGAAACCGATGGCTTCAAGTCCGAAAGGCTGGTCGATGCGCTGTCCGATATGTGCCTGATATGGTTCGTTAGGAAGCTCGATATAGCTCTTTATCTCGTTTCTTCCCCATGTCACGAATGCATTTGAGCGGACTGTAAGACCGTTTCCGAAGGTCTTGAGATACTTCAGGCCGAATTCGGCTCCATAGCTGTCCACCCTTCCTGCAGTAGCGTAGGAGTCAGGTCTTCCCACAACCCATGAGTTGAGGTCGTTGGCGTTCTGCATGATGTTTCTGCGGCTGTTGTAGAATACGTCAGCAGTCACATCAAGACTGTTGAAGAGACGCATGTCAACACCCAGGTTGTATTTATGCGCAGCCTCAAGAGGGAACCATGTCAGAGGGTAGTGGGTCAGATAACTTCCCCAGTTGTTTCCGTCGTAATTAGGCTTCAGGACGATGTTTCCATGTCCGCCTTCGTAGTTCTCAAGCCATATGCCCTGTACCGGAACATAATCTGAATGCTGGATACCGAATGATCCTCTTACCTTTCCATGAGTCAATGCACCATTTGAGTTGTCTGCAAATACATATGCAAGGGATGCGGTAGGAGAGAATGACCACTTGTGCGGATATGAACGGTTCGAGCCGTTGCCGGCGAGCACAACGTCAGCTATGAGCTTCTTCTTCCAGTCATAATGGATATAACCCATTACATTTGCCCTGTAATATGAATTGTGACGGTTCATATACACTTCAGACTCAGTATTGTATATGGCTGAGGCTGAAACTCCGTGATCTCCGAACTGTCTCTCATAGTCGACAGATACGTCGAAATGAGAAGAACGGTACTGGTTGCCCAGCCAGCTTCCATATGAAAGGCTGTTGATCTTGTCTCCGTAGATTACGGATTCCGAGTTTGAAGGATCACCTATCTTGTCAGTATAATATACATATCCGTACTGGAAGGTCTTTGAGTGCTCCTCATTCAGACGGGAGAAGTTGTCATATCCCATTCTTACAGAAGCGCTGAGTCCCTTTGTTATGAAATCAAAGCGCTGGGTCAGCCTTGCATCAGCATACAGGGCTCTCTGGTGGGTCTTTTCATAACCGGTGCCCTGGATGCGTGCAATAGGGTTTGCATCAGTGTAGTTCTGGTTACCTCCCCAGATTCCGTCAGGGGTCTGGATAGGGAATGCAGTGGCAGGGAGCCTGTAGACCTGGTAGAAGATGTCGTTGGCGTTGCCTGCTGAAGGCTCGTTTGTCTCGATGAAGCTTGCCATCATGTTCACCTGCATCAGAGTGGTCGGAGTCACTTCAAAGTCGATGTTGGCGCGGATGTTGGCCTTCGAGTACTTCAGCTGTGAGTTGTAGTCCTTCTGATCTGTTCCGCTGAACATGCCTCTGCTGCCTACGTAGTCGAGCATGGTGAAATACTTGACCTTAGAGCCGCCTCCATGGATGGAAAGGTTTATCTGGTCTTCTGAACCGAGGTCTTCCATTACTTCGTCAGTCCAGTCTACGTTCGGATAGTAGAAAGGATCGGTGCCTTCCTTGAAGAGTTCGAGCTCTATGGCGTCGTATGCAGGAGCAAGTCCGTCATTGCTGCGTGCCTCATTGAGGGCCTGTGCATATGTGTAGCCGTCAACGAAATCAGCGACTTTCGGAGCGAATGTGAACTTATGATTATAGGAAACGTCGACATTCACGTTGTCCTCATGACCTCTTTTGGTCTTCACGAGTATCGCGCCGTTTACTCCCTTATAACCCAGGAGCGCCACAGCTGCAGCATCCTTAAGGACAGTAACTGATTCCACTTCATTGACGCTCAAGCGGTCGATAGGACGAGGCATGCCGTCAACGAGGATGAGCATGCTGTTGTCTCCAAGAGTCTGATATCCACGGATATTGAATGAGGCGCCGTAGTTGTCATCTCCTGAAAAACCTCCGTTCTTCAAGGCAGTAAGGCCGAGAAGACGTCCGTAGAGTGCATCGGCAAGGTTGATCGCAGATGTCTGCTGGAGTTCTTCGGCTGTTATTACGGAAACTGCAGCCGATGTGACTTCCATGTTGTTCTCCACGCCGTATCCTAGGTCGACAGACACCTTGTCCTTGTCCGTCAGGCTGGTCTGGGCAGAGGCTGCGGTAGCAAATGCAAGCAGTCCTGCAAGGCATGTTTTAACTATATGTCTGTTCATAATGATTGCTATTTTTGTTTACCATCCAGGGTTCTGTGTAAGTCCGTAGCCCTTATTGATCTCTTCTCTGCTTAATGGAGAGAGCAGCCATTTGTTGTCCCAGCCGTTCTCGTTCCACCATGCTCTCTGATACTGGCTGATGCTCTGGACTTCATAGATGAAGTCAGGCCATACGCCGTTCATCTTGCTGTAAGGGGTTTCTGTCTTTTCTCCTGTAGCAGGATCCTTTGCATAGATGTTCATGCGGTGGAGCTCCTTGCTGAAGATATCCGTCCTCTTGTAACGGATCAGGTCCATGGTGCGGCTGTTTTCCATTGCCAGCTCACAAGCTCGTTCGCGGAGGATCTCGTCGATGAGGGTCTGCTTGTTGTTAAGGTCAAGACCTGTATTTACTTTCAGTGATGGGAGGCCTACTCTTGCCCTTACCTTGTCAACTTCAGCTATAGCTTCATCAAACCTGTTGTTCTGGGCCAGAGCCTCAGCATAGAGAAGGTGCATGTCAGCCATACGTATGTAAGGCCATGAGTAACGCTGGTTGGCCATGTCGTAGTAGTCGAGCACCCATTTGTATTCGCCGAATCCATGAGCCATGTATCCTCCTGTGAACCACCAGTTTCCGGTGATTATGTCACCGCCCTGCCAGAGGTCGATGGTCTTGTCCTGGTAAGTGTTGTAGTGGTTGTCGATGTTTCTCTGAGGAACGAGCATGCTCTCGTAAAGACGAGGGTCGCGGCCTTCAAAGATGTCGAGGTTCTCTTCATTGTTTGTGTTATATACCCTCTGGCCGTCGAAATTCTTTCCGTCTGCCCATGGGAACATGTTGAACCACTCGACTGTAGGAGCGTGTCCTCCGGAATGCGAGATGTTGCCAGGAATGTTGGCACCCCATTCACGAAGGTACTCGCCGTCGCTCATGTTGTTGCCTTCTCCTCTTACCTCTATGATCTTCTCCTTGGTCTCGCGATAATAGTAGGCGGCACGATAAGCTTCGCGGTAGTCGTTCTCAGTGTTGCCCAGAGGCTGTACCATTTCAAATGGATTTCCTGCTGCGGTGTTGGCATTGAAGAATGCCTCGCATGCGTCAAGAGCCTTCTGCCAGTATTCGGCCTTATATCCTCCAAGCCAGACGCGGAGGATAGGGTCAACGTCGTCGCCTAAACCTGCAGGAATGGAAGGTGCAGCATCATACTGACGATATGGTGCGTCGTCATTGAACAGCGGGCTGGCAGCATAGATCCAAAGCTTTGCACGAAGAGCATATGCACCACCCTTTGTCAATCTGCCACCTTCATTGAGATAGTCAGAGATTGCAAAAGGAAGGTTAGGTTCGTCAATGACCTGCTGGATGAGGTTGTCGATGAACATGACTGTCTGCTCCACAGTAGCTCGTCCAGGAACAAATTCACCCTCTCCGGCAATGCCGCTTACATATCCTCCTGTAAATACGTCAGTAGGAACATAAGAATGATCCACCAGCGGAAGTCCTCCGAAATGGCAGAGGGCGTCATAGTAGCGTGATGCGATGATGAGTTTTGCTTCTGCCTTAAGGCGGGCTTTCTCGATGTCGGTCATACCTTCGACGCGGTCTACATTCTCGATGAACTGCCAGCACTTGCGCACAGTGCTCCATATTCCTCTTCGTTCTGACGTGTCCATGAATGCGAACTTGTCCCTGCACCAGCTTCCGTTGCCGGCTTCAGAGTGGGTGCCGCTGTAATATGCATCCACCATGCTGCTCCATCCTACCACGCAGTGACATACATCGCTGAGAGCCTCGGTCATGTTTGCCCATCCCATTGTGTGGTAAATGGAATGTCCGTGATACAAGCCTTTGTATGCATCCCACAGATACATTCTGGCATATTCGCTGTTGCTGAAGATCGTATCCAGAGTAACATCAACTCCAGGCTGTTTCTCCAGGAACGCGTCTCCGACCGCAAACTTGTCCACGCAGCTGGAAAAGCTGATGGCGGACAGGATAAGGATCGAACTTAATATTCTGTTCTTTATGTTTTTCATATATGATATATTCTTTAGAAGTTGAGATTCAATCCGATATTCATTATGCGTGTCAACGGATAGTTGATTGAACTTGTCGCACTTTCAGGGTCATTTGCCTTGAATCTTGAGAATGTCAGCAGATTGTATCCTGAGAAATAGATCCTGAGCCCCTTGACCTGTGGTACCGCCTTGATGTTCTGGAATGTATATCCAACCTCGAGGCTCTTCAGACGGATATATGAAGCATCAGCGAAATAGACGCTTGATCTGGCTGTGTTGTTGGTCTTCGCTGTAAATGAAAGACGTGGGAGAATAGCTGTATCGGCTGTTTCCGGAGTCCAGCTGTTGTCTGCCACCCATTCCATCATTGCCGATCTGTTCATTGAACCGAACTGGTTCCTGTACGGCCCGGCGAGGTCGCGCGTTACATTTGTTGCTCCGATCCACAACATAGTGAAGTCGAAACCTTTATATGAAAGGTTGAAGTTTGTCGTGAAGTTGAGCTCCGGAACGTCGCTGTAGAACATTGCATGAATGTCATTCTCGTCGATGGCTCCGTCTCCTGTAAGGTCGACATAGATACAGTCTCCTGCCTTAGGTGTCACCATCTGCTTAGGCATGTCCACACCATATGTTTCAAGATATCGTGCTTCTGTATTGCCCGGATCGTAGAATTCGAAGAATTCATAACCTGTACGCTGTCCCACAGGATAGCCCTTTCCGGAAAGATGAGGATAGAGAGGAGGAACTTCTCCGTTCTCAATGACAGTGTTCCTTGCATATGTCATGCTTGGACTGATGCTGTATCTGAAATCCTTTCCGATCTTGTCTGTCCATGAAAGCACGATTTCATATCCCTTGTTCTTTACGCGTCCTGTGTTGACAGAAGATGGCTTCTGTGCTGTGATGCCGGGAAGGGTGGCGCTGTTGCTCAAGAGGATGCCGGTTCTGTCTTCAAAGAAGAAGTCGACATATGCTGTGAGCCTGTCATTGAAGAACTTGATGTCGATACCGTAGTTCTGCTTTGTTGCAGTCTCCCATGTAACGAGAGGGTTACCGTTGCTCTGCTCGGCAGCTCCAGGAAGCCATGTGCTGAGTCCGAAATTGTATCCGCCGGTGCCGATCTGATATGAACCTGGCAGATAGAGGAAACGCTGACCGTTCATGTTGTCGTTACCTACCTGTCCGATGGAAGCGCGGAGCTTCAGGTAAGATACCACATTCTTTACTGGCTTCCACCAGTCTTCTGCAGATGCCACCCATCCAGCTGACACTGAAGGGAACAGACCGTATCTTCTTCCTTTGGCGAAATTCTCCGAACCATTGTAACCGACATTGATGTCAGCCATGTATTTCAGTTTGTAGTTATATGTGACACGTCCTACAAGTCCGACATATCCGTGCGGAATGTCGCGATAGCTTCCAGGATAGTATGTCTTGCTCTGGTTGTAGAGGAGGAGACCGCCGATGTCATGTCCGCCGAACTTTCTGGCGTAGTTGAAGCTGGCTTCAGTATACCAGTCACGTCCGAACCAGTAGCTTTCCTCATAACCGAGGTTCCATGCGTCGCCTTTCTTTCTGAGGGCCACTTCACCTTCGTCTGTGAGAACCGGCTCGTATGTCACTCCTTCATAAAGAGTCCTTCTCTTCTGCTGCGTGTATGAAGAGTTGTAAGAGCCTTTGATTCTGAAATCCAGTCCCTTTGTAAGGAAACCGAGGTCGAGCTTGTAGATGAGGTCGAGGTTAAGGATGTTTCCTACCTGCCTGTTGAATCCTCTGCCATAGAACGGAAAGAGACCGTCGTTGTCATAGTCTCCCACAAGGTTCTTGTTGCCGACGATGCGTCTGCCCTGTTCGTCGATTCCATATCCTGAGAACGGAACGGCATTGACGAGGTTTGAAAATACGTTGTACTCTCCTTCGGCGAGTTCATGTCTGTCTTCGATACGTCCTCCGAGGTTGATAGACAACTGATTCCATTTGCCGAGGTTGAGGTCTACGTTGGCGCGGTAATTATACCTGTTGTACTTGAAGTTAGTGTTCGGATCTTTCGAGAAAGTCCTGAACAGACCGTCCTGTGTGAGAGCTCCGACAGATACGAAATAACGTGCTACCTTGTTGCCTCCTGATACTGACACATTGTGCTGTGACTGTGATGCCATAGGCTTCATCACGTAGTCAAGCCAGTTGACGTTCGGGTAAAGCATAGGCTGGTCTCCGTTCTTGAAGTGCTCGAGCGCTTCAGGACTGAAGCGGAGCTGGTCTTCTGCTGTACCGTCGCTGCGCTGTGCCTCGTTGTAAAGGGTGGCATATCTGTAGGAATCGATCATCTTGATGAAGTTCGAAACCTGCTGTACGCCATATGAAGTCGAGAAGTTTATCTTCGCTTTTCCCTCCTCACCTCTCTTTGTGGTCACCAGGATGACACCGTTTGCTCCTCGTACACCGAATACCGCTGTTGCAGATGCGTCCTTGAGGATAGAGATGTCCTCGACTTCGTTAGGGTCGATCTGGTTGAAGCTTCTTTCGACGCCGTCCACGAGAACAAGCGGAGATGATCCGTTCAGCGAGCCGATACCGCGGACATAGATGATAGGGTCATCTCCTCCCGGACGTCCCGAATACTGAACCGAAGATACGCCCGGAAGTTTACCTGAAAGGGCGTTACCCAATGATGCTGCAGGGGTTTTCAGGAGTTCGTTACCGCCCACATTGCTCACAGCACCGGTGATTGTGACTTTCCTTTGCGCTCCATAAGCGACAAAGACCACTTCGTCAAGCATCTCTGCGTCAGGGGCCAGGACGATGTCGATCTTGGTCCTGCCTGCAACAGTGACTTCCTGGGTCTGGAAACCGATGCTTGAAACCAGCAAGGTCGAGTTTTTAGGTACGGCGATGGAATATCGTCCCTGATCATCCGTGATGGTGCCGTCGTTGCTGTCCTTCAGCTGCACAGCAACTCCGATCAGTGTTTCTCCCTTGTCGTCGGTAACGGTTCCGGAAACCGTGATACGGGACTGGGCGGAAACAATCTGAGGTATTGACATGCAGATCAGCAGCAATACCAAAAGATAAAATTTACCGTGTTTTTTCATAAATGTGTTATTAATTGGATGTTTTGTGTAAAGTTGGCCTTATTTATATAAGAGCGGATTCCGAAATGAGTTATACTTCGGCTTGAAAGGCGGAGGGGGATTGAAAAGGAATAATTAGGATACAAATGGGAGGGTAATGCGATACAAAAATACATTCCGGCTGTTCTGCGAAAATCCTATCTTTGTTCCTGTAAACACCTTGTAGTACAATGAAAAGAATCATCCTTTCCATAACTCTGTTTTTTCTAGCCTTTTCCGTGCATTCGGCTGACACCTATGATTTCACTTCACTGGATGTGAAGGATGGCGTGCCGGACAATTTCATTCATGAGATTCTCCGTGATGAGGATGGGTTCATGTGGTTCATCAGCGGTCAGGTTCTGAGCCGTTATGACGGCTATGACTTCAAGCAGTACGATCTTCCGACACCGGGATGGCATGCCTATTATATCCTTAAGGAGGACAGGAAAGGAAACATATGGCTTCAGTCCAACGATAATTATTACATATATGACAGAGAAAAGGATGTCCTTTGTGAAGATGTAGAAAGAGTAATATCCTATCCCGACATACAGGAGCGCATATCCTTTCTGGATGTAGACTACGATGGAAACATATGGTTTTCGGTCGGTGACGGCAACTTGATATACTATCGCGATTTTGAGGAATTCCGCACTGTTCCTTTGCCTGATTCCGGGGATATAAAGGGTCTGGAGTCACGTAACGGACATGCGTATCTGCTGTTGGAGGGAGGCATGCTCTATCATTATGATATAGATAAGAGTTCCGGGTTCGAGCATATCGCGCAGGTGCCGTCTTCAGATAAGTTCTACCATAGGATGTATCTTGATACGGAAGGGAACCTCTTTTCTTACATCCCGCATTCGTATGAAGACAATCTGCTGCTGTTTGACGCAAGAGACAGGAGCTTCTCCAGCATCAAGGATAATGACGGCAAGGTAATCAATTATGTCACGGATGTCCTGGATGACAGGAAAGGCAATCTGTGGATAAGCACTGATAATGCAGGAATCATCGTTTGGGATAAGAAGACAGGCCGGTCTACCCAGGTTACAGTCAAGAACGATGACCTCTATTCCCTGCCGTCGAACCATATCAACTGTCTTTATCTCGATTATCAGGATGTCATGTGGGTCGGCACGAGCAAAAGAGGAGTGGCATATACCTGTCTCAGCAAGATGCTTTTCGAAAAGGCGGATTATCCGGGACTGGATGACATAAGCTGCGTGCTTGAGGACAATGACGGAAACATATGGTGTGGAACCGACGGAAACGGCATCATGTGTGAACACAAGGGCACAGGACGAAGGGTGTTCTACAATTCATCGGCTGGGGATATACCTGGTGACCTGATAGTATGTTCCTTCAAGGATTCCAAAGGAAGGATCTGGTTCGGTTCCTATGGAAACGGAGTCTTTTATCATGAAAAGGGCAAGTTCGTGCCAGTACGTCATCATGATCCTGTCAAGGATGAATGGATGAAAGATATCAGATGCATCAATGAAGATGCCTATGGAAACATCTGGATCGGAACGATAGCCTACGGTTTGTTCTGTTATGAATCAGACGGAACCTTTACGGATTATACTGCCGACAATTCTGCGTTATATTCCAACGGCATTACCGACCTGTATTGCCGCCAGGAACGTATGCTTTATGTAGGTACTTCCAGCGGAGTGTTCGTCATGGATACATATGACCGGAGTCTGTCGGAAATGACATCGGATTATCTGGATGTGGATGAATCCTCGGACTTCGTTGTTACGGGAGTATATAAGGACAGCCGCGGCCTGTTGTGGATGGGCGGCGTGGATGGAGTATATGTCTATTGCGAGGATAATGGGGAGAGGGCTCATATCGACAGTTCCAACGGTCTGTCTCACGATTACATCAGAGGCATATGTGAAGATGGAAACGGGAACATATGGATCACGACAGACGTAGGCGTGACCAATGTTATCGTTGTGGATGATCCGGTAATGCCGATGCCGACCTTCAGATGCTGGAGATACTATGATGAGGACGGTCTCAATGACATAATGTTCAATCCGCACTCCATCTGTTGCCTGGATGACGGAAGCGTGCTGATGGGAGGAATAGGAGGACTTATAAGGACAGATACATCATACAAGCCATTTGTGTCTTCATGGTCAAACATTGAATTTACGGCTCTATATATCGCGGACAAACGTGTTGAGGCGGGGAAGGAAATAGGTGGCAAGGTGATTCTGAAATCAAATATCCAGACAAGTGACGGAATCGTCCTGGACTATTCAGACAATACATTCTCTGTAGCAGTATCCTCATTGAACTATCCGGTTCTGCATAAGAATCATCTGATGTATCGTCTGGAGGGTCATACCGACTGGCTGACGCTTGAAGGTAACCTCATCTCATTCAACAGGCTCCACCCGGACACATATAATCTTCAGGTCAAGGTGGCTGATTCTGAGTCTCCTGACGGTGAAATAGCATCCTTGAAGATAAGGATCAACCCTCCGATATGGCAGTCACCTGTCGCTTATGTAGTATATGTCTTGCTGCTGTGCGCCTTTGTAGCCTTTCTGGTGATCCGCATAAGGCAGAAGACAAAGCTTAAATACAAGATGCGCATCCTTGACATGAACATCTCCCATCAGAAGGAAATGGATGAAGCCCATATGCGTTTCTTTACGAATATCAGCCATGACCTGAGGACTCCACTGTCTCTGATAATCACTCCTCTTGAGAAACTTTTGGGCCATCAGAATCTGGATGGGCGCATAAAGACGGACCTGAGGCACATACACCATAATGCGGAGCTCCTGATGGATGCCATAAACCAGCTTCTGGATTTCAGAAAGCTTGACAGCGGCATGAGTACGCTGAATCTGTCTCATGGAAACCTCACAGGCCTGGTCAAGGAAGTGTGCAAATCCTTCAGACCTTATTCCGTAAAGAGGAAGATACGTCTGAATATGGCTCTCACTACTGATGATATCAAGCTCAATTTTGATAAGGACAAGATGCGCAGGATATTGGTCAATCTGCTCTCCAATGCATATAAGTTCAATTTCGAGAACGGAACGATTACTGTGTCTCTGGATGTTGTTAATCAGGATGGGGAAGAAAAAGTCCATCTGGCTGTAGCGGATACAGGTATAGGAATATCCGACGAGGGAAAGACCCGGGTTTTTGAGCGTTTCTATCAGGAATCCAATCTTTCTGACAATATCGGAAGCGGTATAGGTCTTAACATAGTAAAGGAATATGTCAGGATGCACGGTGGTACCATATCGGTTACTGACAACAATCCGAAAGGTACAATATTCACACTTCTGTTCCCGTACGAGAGTACATCGTTTCCGGAAAATCTCAATAGCGATGAGAGTTTCGGACAGGACGAAGATAAGAAGGTAAACGATCCTGAGATACTGATAGTTGAAGACAATGACAGCTTCCGTCAGTTCCTGACCGGTTGTCTGAAGGAAAGATACTCTGTGGTTGAAGCTTCAAATGGAAAAGATGCTCTGTCTGTTCTTGAAAAGCACCCGGTCAAGCTGGTGATAAGCGATGTGATGATGCCGAAGATGAGCGGGCTGGAATTGTGCCGTGCCATAAAGGGTGACATACGTTTCTCGCATATTCCTGTCATATTGCTTACGGCCAAGACTGCTGATGACAATATCCTCCAGGGCTTGAAGGAAGGATGCGATGACTATATAACAAAGCCGTTCAATCTGGATATCCTGATTCTGAGGATAGAAAAACTTCTGGAATGGAGCAAGTCCAATCATGTGAAGTTCAAGACTGTAGATGTCTCTCCGAGCGAAATAACCATAACATCTCTGGACGAACAGCTCATAAGCAAAGCCTTGAAGATTGTGGAGGAGAACATCAGCAACATGGATTTCACGGTAGATGAGTTGAGTTCATCTGTCGGTATGACAAGGGGACATCTGTACAAGAAGCTTGTCGCCATAACAGGAAGGACTCCTCTTGACTTCATAAGGACGATCAGGATAAAGCGCGGACGTCAGCTTCTGGAAAAGAGTCAGCTGGGCGTGGCAGATGTTTCCTACAGAGTCGGTCTGTCACCGAAGCAGTTTGCCAAATATTTCAAGGATACGTATGGGGAACTGCCATCAGAGTTCAGGAAGAGGAATTGTGTGTCAGATGAAATGATAGACATTCCGTAATCCGTATTGTATCATTTTTGGTTATATTTGTGTCTTTGTCAATGATTTGTGACAAATGTGATTCATTAGAGCATATGAAATGTCCACCGTCAGAATAACTTTGTACAAGGGTTATTTTGGTTATTAATTATGTGGTTAGTTTAAACCTTTATGTTTTTAGGGTGGATATTCATTATGAAATGTCCACCCTAATGTTAATTTATAATAAAATATGAAGACTGGATACTTTATCGTACTGCTGTCATGCCTGTTGACTTTCTCATGCCAGCGCAAAGCCTCTGTTGAGGAATTGTGGATCGCCAATGGCGATAGAAACATCTACGGACTTCTGAGCCGTCCGGCGAAAGGTCCGAAGAAGCAGCCTGTCCTTATCATTTCGCATGGATTCAACGGCTCGCACGACTTCGGAAAGAATTATTTCCCTCTTCTTGACGAGCTGGGATACCAGTGCTATGCCTTCGACTTCGGTTGCGGCTCGCTGGGAAGCCGTACGGACAACAATACGATGAACATGTCGATTCTGGACGAGTGCTCTGACCTCAAGGCTGTCGTAGAGCATTTCAGAAGCAGACCGGATGTGGATCCTGACGGCATAGTCCTTCTCGGAGAGAGCCAGGGAGGCCTGGTATCGGCTTTGGTAGCATCGGAGATGCCTGATGCCGTAGACAAGCTTATCCTGATTTTCCCCGCCTTCTGCATACCTGACAACTGGAATCAGCGATATCCGGATGTTGCTGAGATTCCTGATACGACATGGCTCTGGGATGTTCCTTTAGGAAAGAGGTTTTTCCAGGAAATCCGCGACATGGATGTATTCGGCGGTATGGAGCAGTTTGATGATCCTGTCCTGATCGTCCAGGGAGACAAGGATCCGATCGTCTCTATCGAAGACTCCAGACGTGCTGTCGGACTATACGAAGATGCGCATCTGCATGTCATTCCTGGAGCCGGTCACGGATTCAATCCTGACGAGTTCGCGGAGTCGCTGGAGCAGATACGCATGTTCCTGGATTAAGCCTATCTGATATCTTCGAAGAAAAGATAGCGGTCTCCTGCCTTCATGGTGCGGAGGAGGTCGTCATGGTCTGTCTTTCTTGGCGGACGGTTGCCTGGTGGCGGTATATGCCTCCATGTCAGCACATATGAACTTTCATACTTTGACAGGATGTCAAGAAGGTCTGTGCTGAGAGGGCCGCATTCGCTGAGGGCGTGGAGCTTCTTCTTCTGCTGCGCAAGTCTTGTCGTGAATTCAAGAGCCTTGTCCACGTTCCTGTTGAATTCTTCGCCACGTCCGTACCAGTCTATCGAGAGCATGTCTATGTACTCGTCTCCCGGATATCCTCTTAGGTATTCTTCTTCGGAATATACCTTGTCCGTATTGTATGCGTATAATATGCTGTGGTGTCCGTCCTTTTTAAGGAAATCCACTGTGTAGCGCCACAGAGCCGCATATTCTTCGTCCGTACAGCGTTCGCGTCCCCACCAGAAGAAGTTTCCTGAATGCTCATGGTACGGGCGGAATATGAACGGAATAGGGTTTCCGTCCTTGTCCCTCAAGGTGTGGAAGAACAAAGAGAGGCGCTTGAGCCATGAGTTGAACATCGCGTGGTCTTCGCCTCCCGGCAGGACATTGCGCACCGCATTTATTCCATCGGCGGACAGCATGCTCACGTCCCATGCAGATCCAGCTCCGTTAGGTTCCTTTACGCCGGGCCATTGTGATGAGACAGGATTCACCACATGCCATGATATGGTTATGATTCCGCCCTGCTCGTGGAACCATCTGATCCTTTCCGAGATGTCGGAAAATGCGTTGCCGTCAAGGCTTTTGCTGTATCCGAGCTCCAGTTCTCCGAGCTCGAATCCGGCTACTGCGGGATAGTCTCCGACAGCTTCCTTTGTGTCGGACCTTCCTTTTTCGTTTATCCATGTCCTTCCTGTGAGAAGGTCGTCCTGGTGGCCGTACATGATGCCTTTCTTCTGGAGCTTCATCAGGCGCTCGAACAAGGCCTTTGCCTGAGGCGTCGCCTCCGGGTCGGCCGGCGTCCATCCGCCGGCATAGGAGGCAGAGCATGCCATCAGCAGGACAAGTGCTGCGATTATTCTGGTCTTCATGTTATTTCAGTGCTTTAAGTATGATGTTTTCGATGATGTCGTAACCCTCTCCGTTGAGGTGTACGCCGTCGTATGACCATTTTGCAGGAAGGCCGTTCTCCTCGTCCTTCATCGCAGAGTGGTAGTCGACATACATGCACCTGTTCTTCTGTGCATATTCCTTAAGCATCGAGTTGAGTCTGATGATCCTGTCGGCGCAGTCGGTCACTTCCGGCCTCCATCTGTACTGCTTCACCGGCAGTACCGAGCAGATTACCGGCTTTATCTTGTTAGCCTTTGCGATTTCGCACATCGAGACTATGTTGCCGTAGATGTCGTCGACTTCGATGAAGCCGTTGTTCTTTGCGATGTCATTGGTGCCGGCCAGAATGACGACATATTTCGGATGAAGGTCAACGACGTCCTTTCTCATGCGCACCAGCATGTGCGATGTCGTCTGTCCGGATATGCCGCGGCAGAGGAAGTTGTTGGATGTGAAGAAGTTCGGGTCGGCATCCCACCAGCACTGGGTGATGCTGTCTCCCATGAATACGGCTTTCGGCTGTACTGTCACTTCCGAATTGGCCTGGGCATATCTTCCGAGGTTTGCCCAATCGTCCTGGGCTGCGGCGTGAGTCCCTGAAAGGACGAGCGCCGCCAGGACTGTAACTAGCGTTTTCTTCATATTGCAGTTGTTTTAGTTGTTATCAAAATTCACGACATTCGGCAAGGTGAAGATAGCCTTGAGATCTTCAATAGTATTGTATCTGTCGTGGGTGAATCCTGTCCATACCATGAACCATGCGAACTTGTTCATTGAAGCCAGTTTCTCAGGGGTCGGGAGATCGCCAAGCTCGCCCAGGGCGATCAGCTTGCCTTCTCCCAGCTCCACGAGCTGGTCGTGATGTTCCTGCTTCCAGTCGTTGTGGTATACATCTGTGGCCAGCACATCAACATATTCATGTCCGGGGTAATACAGGCTGTAGGCCATTGCGGTGTCGTCAGGAACTACTCTTGGGGCATTTGCGTTCCAGACCCATATGAGGTTGTCGAGGTGGTGATGGTTGACCATCCTGTCGTAGAGCATCTTCCAGAGTTTCGCAAAACCGTCCTCTCCCTTTCTGTCTCCCCACCAGAACCACTCTCCGTTCATCTCGTGATATGGTCTCCATAATACGGGTATGTTCCTGTCCTTCAGTGTCTTGAGGTATGTGGATATGGAGTCGACCTGCTCCAGCCACATGCTGTGCATTTCAGAACCCTCCGTCATCAGTTCCTTCCACTGCTCATCGCTGAACTTTCCCTGGGTCTGGCGTCTGAAATCCACTCTCGGAGTCCTGTCGAAAGGCCTGTTGACATGCCACATGATTGTGATGATGCGCCCTCTCCTGTGCTCTCTGGTCGCAATCTCCACGACCTGCCTTGCATCCCATGCAAGGTCGCCTCCCCATATCATAGGTGTCTTTCCGGATGCCTCTTCGATCCTGTCAAGGTCGTAGACATAGTTTGGCATCATCAGCTGGTTGTGATGGAGTCCTGAAATGATCTTGCCGTCTTCGACAGACTTGTAAAGACTTGCAAGAAGATTTCTGGCCTCAGGAGTGGCGTTAGGGTTAACCGGCCGGACCGGCTCTTTCGCTGCTGCGTTGATCAGGCAAAGCGCAGCCATGGCAATACAAAGAAGTCGTCTCATAATGATAGTTTTCACAAATTTCGCTTTTTTTGGAAATAATTCATAGTCTGTTTGTATCCGGTATATGCCTTTTTTGATGGTCAGAATGTATTTGGGAGAATAATGATTGAAAAATGTTATCTTTGTATGACATTAAATATGATTGTTATGTTCAGTTCAGAAGTATATGTAAACCGTCGTCGCGCCCTGCTCTCGCAGATGGCCTCGATGACAGCTGAAGGAAAACGCGGTCTTGCGGTTTTCCTTGGAAACGTGGATGCTCCGGCAAACTACAGGGGAAACGACTACAAGTTCCGTCAGGACAGCAGCTTCCTGTATTTCTGGGGAGTGGATGAACCATGGTTCGCTGCCGTCCTCGACCTGGACAGCGCTGACGAGCGTCTGTATGGAAACGATGTGGATATAGATGACATCATCTGGATGGGACCTCAGCCTACAGTGGCTTCGAAAGGCGTTGCGATAGGATGTCCTGCAACGGCTCCTCTTGCAGAGTTCGACAAGGCTGTTGCTGCTGCAGTTGCTGCCGGACGTCCTGTCCATTTCCTTCCTCCGGCAAGGTACTATAACCAGATGAAGCTGTCCCAGCTGACCGGCATCTCGTCCGAGATGGTCCGTAAGGTAGCTCCTGTTGCAGCGGGCGGTGCTTCAGAGGAACTTGTGAAGGCGGTTGTCGCATTGCGTCTGATCAAGGAACAGTGTGAGATAGATGAAATCGACAAGGCGTGCGATATAGGATACCGCATGCATACTGAGGCACGCCGAGGCTGCAAGCCAGGCGTGCTGGAGCAGTCGATAGTAGGCCGCATGGAAGGAGTGACATACGCTGAAGGATGGGGACCTTCGTTCACGACCATCCTCTCGCAGAACGGCGAGACTCTCCACAACCACAGCCACCATCAGATCATCACCCCAGGCCGTCTGCTCGTGGTGGATGCCGGCGCTGAAAGCAACACACATTATGCATCCGACTTTACCCGCACATACCCTTGCAGCGGCAAGTTCACGACAAAGCAGCGTGAGATCTACGACATCGTCCAGCAGGCAAACGATCTTGCATTCAGTCTGACGAAGCCTGGCACATCTTATTGGGACGTCCACTGTGCGACCGTACGCTATATGCTCGAGCAGCTCAAGGCTCTGGATTTCGTGCGCGGAGATGTGGATGAGATGGTCGCATGCGGCATTTCTGGCCTTTTCATGCCTCATGGACTGGGTCATAACATGGGTATGGATGTCCATGACATGGAAGATCTTGGAGAGAACTATGTAGGCTACGGCGACGAGCGTCAGAGGTCTCCGCTTCTTGGAATGGGTAATCTGCGCATGGCCCGCAATCTCAAGCCGGGACATGTGATTTCTGATGAACCGGGCATTTATTTCATCCCTGCCCTTATCGAGCAGTGGAAGAGGGAAGGCACTGACAAGGGATTCGTGAACTACGCCAAGCTGGCGGATTATTACGATTTCGGAGGCATCCGTCTCGAGGACGATGTCCTCGTGACAGCCGACGGCGCCCGCCGTCTCGGCTCAGCCCGCCTCCCGATCACATCTTCGGAGATAGAAGAGATAATGGCAAACGAATAAATATGGAAACACTGATCATAATTCTGGCAATTCTTGCCGGCGTGATAGGAATCGCCGGCAGCATCCTCCCGGGCCTTCCGGGAACACCTGTAAGCTGGATCGGCCTTCTTCTCCTCTATATCTGGGGACCGGAAGAAATGGCCCTCAAGACCCTTATCGTATGGGGTGTTGTGGTAGCGATCGTATCGGTTATCGACTATATCGTTCCGATGTACTTCACCAAGCTCACCGGCGGAAGCAAATACGCCGAAAGGGGAGCGATGGTCGGACTTATCGCCGGCATCATCCTGACCCCTATAGGCATGATCCTCGGATCGTTCCTCGGAGCTTTCCTTTTCGAGTATTATTACACCCGCCAGGGAGCCGGCCAGGCCCTCAAGGCCGCCATCGGCTCCTTCCTCGGCTTCATAACCGGCACAGGTCTGAAGACCATCGTCTCTGTCCTGATCCTCTGGAAGATCTGCGTCTTCGCCTTTTAGTTTCCTGTGACAGTTTTCGGGCTATTTCTGCAACAGGTGTGGCCAAAACCTCATGAATAACGCGGTTTTGGCCACACCTGTAACACTTTTCAGCCGTTTTCTGACACAGCTGTAAGCTTTACGGCTACCTAGGAAGGAAGCCTTTCTCTATAAGCTTTTCGGCGATCTGGACGGCGTTGGTCGCAGCGCCTTTGCGGAGGTTGTCTGCAACGCACCAGAAGTTAAGGCCATACTTTACCGAAGGGTCCTTGCGGAAGCGGCCTACGAACACGTCGTTCTTGCCCCATGCGTAGAGAGGCATAGGATAGACGTTGTTTGCAGGGTCGTCCTGAAGTGTGACGCCCGGAGTCTCTTCCATGATCCTGCGCACATCCTCAAGAGTGAAGTCCTTCTCGAACTCGAGGTTGATGGACTCCGAATGGCCGCCCTGTACAGGTACGCGGACGGTGGTAGGGGATACGCCGATGGTGTCGTCTGCAAAGATCTTATGGGTCTCGTTGACCATCTTCATCTCTTCCTTGGTGTAGCCTGTCTCGAGGAACGAGTCGATGTGAGGAAGGATGTTCTGGTCGATAGGATGCGGGTAGACTGCAGGATATTCGCCCCACTTTCCGCCCTTGCGCTCTTCTGTCATCTGGTCCATGGCCTTGTATCCTGTTCCTGTAACTGACTGATATGTAGACACTACCACTCTCTTGATCCTGTAAGCCTTATGGAGAGGCCAGAGAGGAAGGAGCATCTGGATTGTAGAACAGTTAGGATTTGCTATGATGTAGTCCGACTCTTCGATTACGTCTCCGTTGATTTCAGGGACGACCAGCTTCTTGGTCGGGTCCATGCGCCACTGCGATGAGTTGTCGACCACGCGGCATCCGACTTCAGCGAACTTAGGCGCAAGTTCGGCAGATGTGCTTCCGCCTGCCGAGAACAGCGCGAGGTCCGGACGTGCCGCTATCGCGTCTTCTGCGCTTACGACTGTCCATTCCTTGTCCTGGAATGTGATCTTTCTTCCTACTGACTTTGCCGAAGCTACCGGAAGGAGCTCCGTTACGGGGAAGTTCCTTTCTGCCAGAACTTCCAGCATTCTTGTGCCAACCAGTCCTGTGGCACCCACTACTGCTACTTTCATATAAAAATCGTTTTTATATGAAAGTAAATTCCTCTATGCCTAGGGGCTCTGCCCCTATTATACCCCGCGGCCTTTTGCCTTTCGTTCGTTCCGAACGCGGCGTCGGCCGTCGCTCTGACGAGCGAAGGAGATGCTATAAAGGGATTTACTTCATATAATTATTCAATAAAATAATAAGGTCAAGACCTTAAAGTATGTTGTTAATAATTAGCCACTTATGTTTAATCGCCTGCGGCAGATGGAGCATGCGATTTAGTTTATATGGCTGGTTATCAGCGTTTTATCTATCCGGGGCCTTACAGTGCGGCGTTGAGGTCGGCGATGAGGTCGTCGATGTTTTCTATGCCGACGCTGAGGCGGAGCATGTTAGGGTAGACTCCTGCTGCAACCTGCTCTTCAGGACTGAGCTGCGAATGGGTTGTGGATGCAGGGTGGACGATAAGCGACTTGGAGTCACCCACGCTTCCCACGTGCAGGATCAGCTCAAGACGGGTGACGAGTGCTGCCGCAGCCTCGAATCCTCCCTTCACACGGAAGGTAAGGACTCCGCCGAACCCATGCTTGAGGTATTTGCACCCCAGCTCGTGATATGGGTTGCTCCTGAGTCCCGGATAGTTCACGCTCTCCACAGCCGGATGCTTCTCAAGGAACTCCGCTACCGCAAGGGTGTTCTCGCAGCAGCGCTCCGCTCTGAGCGACAGGGTTTCAAGACCCTGGAGCATCAGGAACGAGTTGAACGGAGAAGCCGCAGGTCCGATGTTGCGGAGCCCGTCCACGCGTACTCTTCCCGCAAAAGCCGCATCTCCGAATACCTCTTTATATATAAGGCCGTGGTAGCTTTCCGAAGGAGCTGCCAGAAGCGGATACTTCTCCGGTGTCCAGTCGAAGTTTCCTCCGTCGACAACCACTCCTCCGAGCGCGGTTCCATGTCCGCAGATCCATTTGGTAGCGGAATGTACAGATACATTGCATCCCCACTCGAACGGGCGGAAGAGGTATCCTCCCATGCCGAAGGTGTTGTCCACCATTACGCAGATGCCCTTGCGGCGTGCCATCTCCACGATAGGCTCATAGTCCGGAATGTTGAAGGCCGGGTTGCCGATGTTCTCGAGGAAGAGGGCCTTGGTGCGTCCGTCCACGAGAGCTTCAAGGTCTGACACATGGTCGCTCTTGGCGAAACGTACCTCTATGCCCATGTCACGCAGGGTGATGGCGAACATGGTGAATGTGCCTCCGTAGAGGAAAGGCTGGGCCACGATGTTGTCTCCCGGGCCGCAGATGTTGGTGATGGAAAGGAAGACAGCCGACTGGCCTGATGCCGTCGAAACGGCGGCTACACCTCCTTCGAGGGCCGCCATGCGCTTTTCGAAGACTTCGTTGGTCGTGTTGGTGATGCGGGTGTATATGTTGCCCGGGCGCTTAAGCTCGAAGAGCTCGGCGCCATATTCCATACTGTCGAATGTGTAGGCCGTGCTCTGGTAAATAGGCACCGCCGTTCCTTTTGATACAGGGTCGATTTCCTGTCCTGCCCTGACCTGCAGGGTCTCGAACTTATATTCTTTCTTTTCCATGATTCGGTCTGTATAAAGTTCCTTCGCTTTACATGATGATGTCGTTCAACACTCCTGAAGCAGTCTGGTATGATCCTGCTCCGGCTCCCTGGATGACCAGCGGAGACGGGTAGAAGTCTGTCTGGATGAGGGCTGCGTTGTCGGTTCCGCAGAGGCTGTATAGAGGATGTGACGGCTCTACGCTCTCAAGGCCGATCCTGGCCTTGTATCCCAGAGCCGCAGTATCGTCCTTCACGAGCGATGCCACGAACCTCTGGCGCAGTCCCTTTGATGCCGCCTCATTGTATCGTGCTGCAAACATTGCCTCGTTCTCTTCCAGCTTCCTGTAGAATGAAGCCACATCCCCTTCGAAGAAGTCTTCCGGAAGGATAGGGGAGATGTCCACATCCTTTTCGTCGATTCCTACTCCTGCCTCGCGGGAGAGGATGAGAAGTTTCCTCAAAACATCCCTTCCGCTGAGGTCCAGGCGTGGGTCTGGCTCGGTATAGCCTGCGTCCTGCGCCCTTTTCACGACTTCTGCGAATGTGCCGCCTTCGCCTCCGGCGTAGTTGCTGAAGATATAGTTCAATGTGCCTGAAAGCACGGCCTCTATGCGGACGATCTCGTCGCCGCTGTGCACGCTTCTCGAGATTGACTCAAGGATAGGGAGGGCTGCTCCTACCGTCGTTTCGTAGCGGAGGGTCGCACCGATCTCGATCGCTGCCTCCTTGAGGGCTGCATACTGCTTGTATGGAGATGAGAAGGTGATCTTGTTGCATGCCACTACTGAATATCCTTTCTTGAACAGGTGCATGTACTTGAAGGCGATGTCGGCTGATGCCGTGCAGTCCACGAATACCGAATTCTCGAGGGAGAGGGTTGCCAGCTGGGTGAAGTATGCTTCGTCAGCGGCGCTCTCGCCGTTCTCCAGCTGTGTCTTGATGTCCTCGAGAGAGAGTCCGTTCTTGTCCAGAATGAACTTGCGGCTGTTTGAAAGTCCGCATACATGCAGACGGCGTCCTGTGCGTGATGCGATCTTCTCGCGGTTCTTCGCGATGATCTCTACAAGGGCCTTTCCTACGACTCCGTAACCTGCGATGAAGAGGTTTATGTCCTTGCCGCTCCTTTTGTCGAAGAACTCGTTGTGGATGGTCCTGATGGCTGCTTCGGCATCTGATGAGGATATGATTGCCGAGATATTCCTTTCCGAAGATCCCTGTGCCGTGGCGCGTACCGGGATGCTGTTGCGTCCCAGAGCCGCAAGCATGCGTCCGGTGGCTCCGGTCTGGTTGAGCACGTCGTCGCCTACGAGACATACTATCGAGAAGCCTTTCTCTACCTTCAGAGGGTTGAGCTTGCCGAGGGAAATCTCGTATGCGAAGCATCTGTCGGCCGCTTCGCGCGCCTTCTCAGCATCCTTTTCAGACACGGCGATGCACATCGTATGCACCGAAGACGCCTGCGTGATGAGGATGATGTTGATGTCGTTCTGGCTCAATGTCTCGAACAGACGGCTTGAGAATCCCGGTATGCCGACCATGCCGCTGCCTTCGAGCGAGAGGAGGGCGATGTTGTCGGAGTTCGATATGCCTATGAGTTTGTCCTTGCTGCGTGGAGGGTTCTTCTCGATGAGGGTGCCTTCCGCTGCAGGGTCGAATGTGTTCTTGATGTAGATCGGAATGCCTTCTGCTACCACCGGCTGGATTGTCGGAGGGTAGATGACCTTCGCACCGAAGTGCGAGAGCTCCAGGGCTGCCTTGTACGAGATGTTGTTGATGGTGCGGGCAGTCGGAACGACCTTCGGATTCGAGGTCATCATGCCAGGAACATCAGTCCATATCTCAAGGATGCGTGCCTTGCAGCCGACCGCATACAGGGCGGCGGTGTAGTCCGAGCCGCCGCGGCCGAGGGTCGTGGTGCGTCCCTGCTTGTCCGATGCGATGAATCCCGGAAGGACGAAAAGCTGGGTCACAGGATCGTTTTCCACCATGTCGTTGATGCGGTAATATGTCTTCTGCACATCCACGACGTTCTTTCCGTTCTTGTTCACGGTGCGGATGATCTGGCGTGAGTCGATCCATTTTGTCGCGATTCCGATGGATGCGAGCTTGGTTGCAAGAATCTTTGTGGACCAGAGTTCTCCGAATCCCTGGATGGCGTCGAGGCTGGCAGGTGAGAGCTCGCCGAGAAGGAAAACTCCCTGTACGATGCTTCTGAGCGAGTCGAAGAGGGAATCGCAGACATTCCTTGAGTCTGCCTGCTTCTCCCTTGGCAGGAGCGTATCGATCATCTCATGGTGCTTTTCCTGAAGCCCGTTGATAAGTTCCTTGTACGTCTCGTCACGTTCTGCGGCAAGGTTGCCTATCCTGATGAGGGTGTCGGTGCATCCGCTGATTGCCGAGGCCACCAATATGGTCCTGTCTCGGTCCACCGCCTTTGTGACGATGTCCACCACCTGTGACATGTTCTGTGCATTGGCAACCGATGTGCCTCCGAATTTCAATACCTGCATATATTGTGTTTTTTTATTTCTTTGTCTTCATATCCCCGATCAGGTCGGGGATGACGTCATTACCGGTCCTGTTGGTGCCGTCATTGCCTGCTTGACAGGCAATCTATGGGAGCAGCGGGGCTATGATAGCCGTCAGCTGGTCGTTTTCCAGAAGGAAGCCGTCGTGACCGAACTTTGATGTGATCTCATGATACCGTGCCCCCGGTATGCACGATGCTATCAGCTTCTGTTCCTGGACAGGGAAAAGTCCGTCGCTGTCTATGCCTATGACCGTGCAGTCTGTCCTGATGGTTCCCAGCGCCGCTTCGACTCCGCCACGTCCGCGTCCGACATTGTTGCTGTCCACCGAACCGCACAGGTAATAATATGAATATGCATCGAAGCGGTCGGAAAGCTTCTTGCCCTGATACCTCTGGTATGAACCCGCCCTTCCGGCGAAAAGGCAGTCTTCGTCCTTCTCCCACTGGGTCGCATTGTATCCTGCATAGCTTCTGTATGATATGAGGGCGATGCTTCTGGCGCATCTGAGACCTGCTTCTCCTCCCTTGAGGTCTGCGCATCCGCGGAATGTCGGGTCGGCTTCCAGGGCCATCCTCATAGATTCGTTGAATGCCGAAAGCCATGGGGTCACTCGTGCTCCGCATGCGATGTAGACAGCCTTTTCAATTACTTCAGGCTTCATTATCGACCATTCTATCGACTGGAATCCTCCGATGGATCCTCCCACCATGAAGTCTATCTTCTCTATTCCGAGATGTTCGCGCACAAGGTCGTTTGCCTTTACGATGTCGCGGACGGTTATCTTCGGGAAGTCAAGGAAGTACGGCCTCCCTGTCTGAGGGTCTGTCTGCGAAGGTCCGGAAGATCCGTATGGAGAACCGAGCATGTTGGCACATACGACGAAATATTTTTCCGTATCGAAGAGCTTTCCCGGACCCACAAGTTCAGGCCACCAGTCCTGGGCATCCGAATTCGCGGTCAGTGCATGGCAGATCCATATCACCTTGCGCTCATCGTCCTTCTGCCATGGACGCTCGGAAGTATGGTATGCGACCTTAAGGCCGCTGATGCTTCCTCCTGCCTCGAACTCAAATATTCCATCGTGTATATACTCGTGTTTTATCATAAATGTCAATTGTTTATGCCCTTTCGGAAACGGTGTGCAAAGATACGGAATATCTCCGTATGTACAACCTATCTGAAAAATTTGGAAAAATATTCTATATTTGCCGAAAATAACCTTGAAAACAGAATAATATTCTATGAACGAGAGTTTGGACAAGATTGATATCCTGATTCTGCGCGAACTGCAGAAAGATGCGAAGCTGACCACCAAGGAGCTTGCGGCAAAGGTGAACCTTTCTCCTTCCCCTGTATTCGAGCGCCAGAAGAGGCTGGAAAGGGAAGGTTATATCAAGAAGTATGTGGCGGTGGTCGATCCGATAAAGACCGGCAATGGCATCATGGTCCTTTGCAACGTGCGTCTGAAGCATCATAACAAGGAATTCAGCCGTCAGTTCACATCGGTCATAGCAGATATAGACGAAGTCGTCGAATGCTTCAACACATCCGGCGACTACGACTATCAATTGAAGATTTATGCCCGCAGCATGCGGGACTATCAGGAATTCGTTCTAGGCACCTTAGGCGATCTTGACTGCATCGGCTCCCTCCACAGCATCTTCGTCATCGGCGAAGTTAAGAACACCCTCTCCGTGCCGCTGTAATCTCACATGACGGTCGACAAAAACACCCGTCGTGTGCATCATGTGGAGAGTTGGGCCTGCGTTTTTCTGTATATGTCAGTTCAGATACAGGTATTGAGACGCTTTTCTTTCTTTTGAGCGACACTAATATTTATTTTTGGCTGATAAAATTTATTTTATCTGTAGTTTTATAAGTAAAAGGTTGTCTAAAGGGGTGTTTTAATCCTGAATGTGACGAAATGGAAGACAAGGAAAAAGAATTTGCGCAAATTGTAAAGGAACATAAGAGACAGATATATACTGTCTGCTATATGTTCTCGAAAGACGCTGACGAGGTTGCTGACCTGTTCCAGGAGATTCTGATCAACATGTGGAAAGGGTTCTCCTCATTCCGCGGGGAATGCAGCATAAGCACCTGGCTATGGCGTATCAGTCTGAACACATGCATCAATACCTCAAAAAAGAGACGCAGGATGGAGACGATCCCGCTCAATGTGGATATCGATCCGTACGAGGATATAGATGAGGATGCCATGCAGATACGTCAGCTGTATGACAGGATCAACAGACTGGGGCTCGTGGACAGAAGCATCATCCTTATGTGGCTGGAGAACCTCAGTTACGAAGAAATAGGGGCGATACTTGGCATAAGCGTCAAGAATGTCTCGGTCAAGCTTGTCCGTATCAGGGAGAAACTCAAGCAGATGTCAAACAAGAATTAAACAAGCAGAGTCATGGAAGACAATAGATTGGATTCGAGCTGCGAGATGGAGGAGATGCGTCAGCAGTTCGCAATAATGAAGGAACGTTTTGACCGTCAGGAGATAGTGACGGACAGACTCTTGAGGGAAACCCAAAAGAGAAGGATAAATCTGTACGATTGGTTGACCTTGTATGGTCCGGTGATAATATCTGTTATTATGCTGCCTTTGATGTGGATGTGCTGCAAGAATTATGGTATGCCTGTATGGATTGCTGTTACAGCCTATGTCATGATTGCAGCAAGCGCCCTATGGCAATATAGGGAAAGAATGAAATACAGGAAGTCCTTCCGTTTTGAGGGAGATGTTCTTCAGATTGCAGCCCATGTCAGGAATTATAGAATACGGGCATATAAGATGACAATAATTACAGCTGTAGCGGCTGTCATCATTGTTGCCATAGGACTTTATTCATGGTTTTCGGATGTGCAATTGACGGACGATCCTTTCAGATGGGCCCTGGCCATTCTGCTTTGGATTGTGTTAATTGTGACGATAATATGCGTGGAAGTCAAGAGTTTTCGTCTTCTGGACAACATCGTCAAGGACCTGGAACAATAAGTTTACCTCACACAACGGGTATTTTTGCAACCTGTTGTGTGAGGTAATGTGCTTTTAAACCGGTTATTCTGCCTTCTTGCAGCAGTTGCAGTCGCTGCCAAGGCATTTCCATACCACTGCGCTGAGGGCTGCACCGAGGAAAGGAGCCACGATGAAGAGCCAGAGCTGCTGGAGAGCCTGTCCGCCTGCGAAGAGTGCCGGTCCGATGGAACGTGCAGGGTTCACGGATGTTCCTGTGATAGGAATGCATACGATGTGAACGAGAACGAGGGTAAGGCCGATAGCAAGACCTGCAAAGTTGCCTGCGCCCTTCTTCTCGTCAGTGGCTCCGAGAACCACGAGGACGAATACGAATGTGAACACAACCTCTGCGATGAGTGCCTGCCACATTTCTCCTGCATCGAATGTGTTTGCTCCGGTTGCAGTGCATCCTGCATCATTTGCTCCTGTCGAAGTAAGTGCAAAAAGGATGGCAGAACCGATGACTGCTCCGATTACCTGGAAAAGCATGTACATGCCTGCATCCTTGCCGCTCATGCGTCCTGACATCCATACTCCGAGTGTGATGGCCGGGTTGATATGGCATCCGGAGATGCCTCCGATGCAGTAGGCCATAGCTACTACCGAAAGTCCGAATGCGAGTGCAACACCGATAGTGCCTACACCTGCGCCACAAGCTGCGGCCGCTCCGCCTGCCATGACTGCGCTACCGCAGCCCATAAGGACGAGAACCATAGTTCCCACCATTTCTGCAAAGTACTTTTTCATGATTTTTAAGTGTTTAAGGGTTATTTATCCATTCTCCACCAGTCGAGCTGGAAGAGGTTGCGGTCCTGGTAGCGGCTTGCTCTGAATACGAGGCAGAGGTCGTGGACACCCTTTGCGCCGCGGATCTTTGTGGTGAATTCCTGCAGCTCGTTCCTGGTACATCCGATGTCTACCTTTCCGACCAGCTTTCCGTCATAGTCGTCAAGTCTGATCTCGATAGTACCTCCGTAGAGGAGGGCTGAAGCGGATACTGTGAATGACTTTGCTCCGCTGCCGAAGTCAACGCCTCTGAGCTTGATGTATTCTCCGTCGTCGATGTTGGTCACCAGCTGGTTCCAGCGGTCCTTTGCCCAGACGTTCTTAGGGATGGTCTTCAATCCGAATCCCCATGCCATTGTCTCGGCCTCGACCTTCTTGTATGGGTTGAACAGTTCGATCTGCTCTACCTTGCAGTCCACGAAATAAGGCAGCTCCCGGATGGTTCCGTCCTCATTGTAATGCATTTCAGCTACAGACACTGAACGGCGCTCCGCATGACGGCTCTCTTCAAGACGGAAGATGTCGTAGTTCTGTCCGAAGCAGTAGGTCTTGCCCTTGTAGTCGATGATGCCCGGATGGTTTCCGCGTGTGCGGTGCGTGTGGTCCATGATGTGTCCCTTGTACTCCCATGGTCCTGTAGGGTTGTCGCTCATGGCGTAGCCGATGCCTTCAGGGCAGCATGTTGAAGCGAATGCAAGGTAATACTTGTCATTGCGCTTGTAGAACCAAGGTCCTTCCTGGTAGTCCTCGATATGAGGAAGCTCGACGATGTCTCCGGAGTATGAGATCATGTCCTCGTTCAGCTTAACATAATAGAGGTTAGGGTTGCCCCAGTACATGTATGCCTGGCCGTCGTCATCGATCCATACGGTAGGGTCGATGTCATACCAATGCTCCTTCTGCCATACCAGTGTTCCTCCGAGAGGATCCACGAACGGTCCGTAAGGAGAGTCTGCAACCAGGACGCTGATGCCGTTTCCATGGATAGGGCAGTACATGTAGAATTTTCCGTTCCTTTCCACAACCTGCTGCGCCCATGCACCGTTATTGTTCCTGTACCATTTGAAATCCTTGAGCGATGCAACGGCTCCACGGTCCTGCCAGTTCACCATGTCTGTAGTGGTGTAGAGGAGCCAGTCCCTCATGATGAAGTTTTCACCGTGGTCGTCGTCGTGGCTTGTGTAAAGGTAAAGGGTGTCGCCGATGACGATAGGTGCAGGGTCTGCTGTGTACTTTGTCTGGATGATCGGCATGTTCAGGTCTTCCAGAGACTGCTTTGGCGCGCTGTCGTTGCACGCTACGACAGCCAGCAGAGCCAGCGTCGTCAGAATGGTTCTAGTTTTCATGTTGTTATAGGTTTGATTGTGTGTGGCTTATTTTGCAAGAAGCTTCTTGACGATGGTGGAGATCATGCGGCCGTCGGCAAGCCCCGCAAGACGCTTTGTAGCGACTCCCATCACCTTGCCCATGTCTGAAGGCTGTGATGCTCCGACCTCGGCGATGATTTCAGTCAGCTTCGCCTCGACCTCAGCCTCGCTGAGCTGCTTCGGAAGGTAGACTTCCATGCAGGCCGCCTCCGCGAGCTCGTTTTCAGCGAGCTCGGGGCGGCCCGCTTCGTTATACTGCTGCGCACTTTCCTTTCTCTGCTTCACGAGCTTCTGGATTATCTTCACGATTGCTGCGTCATCCACTTCTCCTGTAGATCCTTCCGCAGTCTTTGCCAGCATTATCGCTGCCTTTATTGCTCTTACTGATGCGAGACGAACTGTATCCTTCGCCTTCATTGCCGCCATCATGTCGGCCTGTATCTGTTTTTCCATATTATTATAGGTTTGAATCCCCGGCGGACCGGGGATGTTGTTTAACGGTATTTTTCAAATTCCGGCATGGCGATGCCCGATATGAGTTCCTTGAACTTCTTGTCGTCCTTCGGACAGATGACAAGGGCGTCGTCCGTGTCTATGATCATGAAGCCTTCGAGGCCTTTGATCACGACCATCTTCTTCTTCCTGTCAGGCGTTATCACAAGCATGTCGCGGCAGTTCTCCACGATGTGCTTCTCCGGACCGATGACGTTTCCGTGCCTATCCTTGTCCGGGATGAAGTTGTAGAGCGACTCCCAGCTTCCGATGTCCTGCCAGTCGAACTTTGCCGGATACATCCATGCCCTGTCTGTCTTCTCCATCACTCCGTAATCGATCGAGATGTTAGGACATTCGGTATATATCCTGAGCATGAATTCGTCCTCGATTCCTGTTCCCAAGGCGTTCTCCCAGCCGTTGAAAAGACCTGTGACTGCTGGAAGATGCTTCTCCATCTCTTTCCTGATGGTCCTGACATTCCATACCAGGATACCGGAGTTCCAGAAGAATTCCCCTGTCTTTATGAACACCTTCGCAAGTTCCTTGTCAGGCTTCTCCGTAAACGTCTTCACTGCCATAGGGACAGTACTCTTGTGTGCATTGCGTCCGTCACATGCCTGTATGTATCCGTAGTTGGAGTCAGGTCTTGTAGGTACAAGCCCCAATGTCATGAGCACATCGTTCTCCGCCACGAAGTCGAAAGCGTATTCGATGGTCTTGCAGAAAAGTTCCTCGTTCTGGATGAAGTGGTCCGAAGGGGTCACGACCACATGAGCTTCAGGATTCCTCAGCATCAGGGTGTATGTCGCGTATGCGATGGCCGGAGCGGTGTTTCTGGAGTATGGCTCGAGGAGAAGGTTCTTCTGATCCAGCTCAGGAATCTGCTCCATGACAAGCTCACGGTATCTGTATGCCGTCACGATGAGGATGTTTTCCTGCGGCACCACCTTGGCAAACCTTTCATACGTCTGCCTGATGAATGTCTTTCCCGAATCAGCAACATCCAGAAACTGCTTCGGCTTGTCTACCTTGCTCATCGGCCAGAACCTTGTTCCGGGTCCACCGGCCAGAATCACGCAATAACAATTATTCTTGTCCATATATTATACAATCGCTTTAGTGCCTTTCATAAATACACAGGGATAAATGCCTGCGGAAACCATTCCAGCGTCGCCTCCTTTCCGTCGAAGGTCACAGCCACGATGTCGAACATACATTCATGGCTTCCGAACGGCAGCCCCTTTCCGGTCTTCAGGAACCGCATGGCCGCCCTGGCTATCCTCGCCTGCTTGATGCTTCCTACGTTCTCCTGCGGCGGAGCCTGAATGCTCTTCCTGCGGGTCTTGACCTCGACGAAATGGATTCCCTCTTCATTGAAGGAGATTATGTCGATCTCAAGATGGCCGCTTCTCCAGTTCCTTTCCAGTATGGTGTGGCCTCTGCTCTGCAGAAACCTGCACGCCATCTCCTCTCCCTGTCTTCCTAGAGACTGTCTGTAATTTCCTCCACCTTCCATACTCCCTCTTCCTTCTTCACTGTGGCTGTCTTTCTCTTGTTCTGTCCGTCTCCGGTTTCAATGGTATATGTCACCTTTCTTCTGTCTCCGTCCTTGACGACGTCCTCCGTCCTGAAGTCCGCTTCGGCCAAAGCCGCTGCCGCAATCGCAACAGCACCGCTGTCCTTCCTGACGAGCATATCCCATGCCTGCGCATAGTCGTCGATGTACTTTTTCATGGTCAGAGTGTCGCATAACGACATGGCCTCGCAGAATTCACCTCCAGCCACCGCCCTCACGAAAGCCTCGACCGTCTCCTCCGGACCCAACACGTCCTTCTTATCCTTCTTTCCTCCGCATCCGACAGCCAGCAGAACCGCCACCGCCAATGCTCCAACTGCAATCTTCCTGTTCATATATGTCATTCAAAATTAACTATAGTAACACCCGTTCCTCCGAACTGGATGTGCTCATCCCTTACGGAAGCCACCCCGGGCATCGTCCTCAGGAACTTCTGGATCTCATCCCTGAGAACCCCCGTTCCCTTTCCATGAATGATCCTCACGCTCGAAACGCTCAGCATGATCGCATCATCCACATAACGCGTAACCTTCTCTATCGCATCGTTCAGCCTCTCTCCGCGCACATCCAGCTCCATGCTGAAATTCAGTTTCCTCTCGCTGAGGGAAGAATCCACCCTCACCGCAGAAACCGTGCGTACAGGCTCCTTTACGGCACTCTTGAACTCGTTCGATGTAATCCTCTCGACCTTGTCCAGAGGCATCTTGCTGCTTATGTTGCCGATGATCACTACGACAGCCTTTGCCGACACCTTCGCAACTTCACCGACCATCCCGTTCTCCTTTACGCGGACCTTTTCTCCGACCTTGAGCGGAGCGTTCCGGAACGCTTCCATCCTTTCCTTTTCGGCCTGGATCTCCCTTGCTTCTCTCTGGGCGTTCTCGTCCGCCTTCTGTGCCTTTCTCTGCTTCTGTCTTTCCTTTCTGGCGTCTATCTGCTGTATCTTCCTTTCTATGTAGTCGTCCTTGGCCTTCTGCTCCTGTTCCTTTCTTGCCGCAAGGATGGACATGAATCCCTGAAGCTCCTTGCGGGCTTCCTGGGTCTCTTCCTTGGCCGCCTGCGACTCCTTGATGGTCCTGATCGTGTTCTCAACCTGCCTGTTGGCCTTCCTTACGATCTCCTCCGCCTCTTTTCTGGCCTCTTCAAGTATCTCCTGCCTTATCTTCCTTATGTCCAGGAGTTCCTTCTGGTATTTGTCCGTGATGCTTTCAAGAGCCTTGTCCGTATGTCTGATCCTTTCCAGCTTCTCGTCCAGTGCCCTTCGGTTGCGGGCGATCTTCCTGAGGTTCCTCTCTATTCCCACGAATTCTTCTCCAGCCCTGTTCTCGGCGTCCTTTATGATCGCTTCAGGCAGTCCCATCTTGCGTGCAAGTTCGAAAGCGAACGAAT
This sequence comes from Bacteroidales bacterium, assembly GCA_017461285.1. The sequence goes on from JAFTYS010000085.1 coordinate 45,395, forward strand.
TTCCCGGCAGCCCCATCTCAAGCTTGAACAGCGGCGCGATGTTCTTTACATCGAACATCATCGCGCCGTTAACCACTCCTGTCTCTCCCGATGCATAGAGCTTCAGGTTTGTGTAATGGGTGGTTATGACTCCGTAGGCACCTCTCTTGTCCAGTTCGCTGAGTATGGCCTCTGCGATGGCCCCACCGGCCGCAGGTTCGGTTCCGGATCCGAACTCGTCTATGAGCACGAGCGTCTTGTCGTCGGCCTTTTCCAGCATGTCCTTCATGTTCTCAAGGAAGGAGCTGTAGGTACTTAGGTCGTTGTCGATCGATTGGTCGTCTCCGATGTCCACCATGATGCGGTCGAAGACCATGAGTTCGGATGTCTCCGATGTCGGTATCAGCATACCCCACTGGAACATGTACTGGAGGAGTCCGACGGTCTTCAGGCAGACCGACTTTCCTCCCGCATTCGGTCCCGAGATCAGAAGTATGTGCTTCTGCGGGGTCAGGGTCGCTGTCAGAGGCACGATCTCCTTCTTTTCCTTCTTGAGCGCGCGCTCGAGAAGCGGATGGCGTGCCTTGCGGAGGTTCATCTCGCCTTCCTCCGAAATGATCGGCATTCCTGCTATGAAGTCGAGGGCGATCTGGGCCTTTGCCATGATGAAGTCTATTTCGCCGAGATATTTCGCCCCGTCGAGAAGGTCCGGTATGTACGGACGCAGGAATTCCGTGAATTCGAACAGGATGCGCACAATCTCCCTCTGCTCGGAGAACTTGAGCTCCTTTATCTGGTTGTCCAGCTCCACGACTTCCGCCGGCTCGATGAAGGCCGTCTTTCCGGTCGCGGACTCGTCGTATATGAATCCGGCTATCTTCTTCTTGTTGGCGGCGCTTACCGGTATCAGCATCTTTCCGTCTCGCACAGAAACTCCGGCGTCGCTGTCAACTATGCCTTCTTCCTGAGCCTTCTTCAATATTGCGCTCACCCTTCTTGAGATGGCTCCCTCCTTTTCCTTGAGGGCCTTTCTGATGGCATACAGCTCGTCGGATGCAGTGTCCTTGACGTCTCCGTACCTGTCGATTATCGTGTCGATCCTCCTCTGCACCTCGGGGAATCCCATGATGCGGGCGCTCATCCTCTTCAGGTTGGGATAGACTCCGTCCTTGATGCCTTCGAAGAATGCCGTTACCTTGCGCAAGGTTTCCAGCATTGTCTTCAGCTTCCTCAGTGATATGAGGTCAATCGCAGAAGAACTTCTTTCAAGCGGCTTCAGGAAATCTATGCAGTCTATGAATCCTCCTGAAGGGAAGCTGTCCTCAAACATCATTATCAGGCGCATCTCGTCTGTCAGAAGCAGCCTTTTGCGTATGTGTGAAGGATTGGTGGAGAAGGTTTCAGTCGCTGTCCTTTCCGCTGCGTATGCAGTGGAGCACCTGTCGGATATGATCTGTCTCACCCTGTCAAATCCGATTTTCTGCTCCAGTCTGGTGTCTATGTTTCTCTTCCTGTTTTCCAATTATCTCTCTCCCAGTGTCTAGTCTTCCTCCATAGAATTGTTCAGAAGAAGCTTTAATTCGTTGATGTTCTGAATAGGGGTGACATCGCCACCCTTGATGAATGATATCCTTCCGGTCTCTTCGGAAACCACTATGACGTCGGCGTCGCTGACTTCAGTTATTCCTATCGCAGCCTTGTGCCTCATTCCGTAGTTGGCAGGTATGTCGGTGCGCTCGGTTATCGGAAGCGTGCATCTTGCGGCGACTATCCTGTTTCCCGAAATCACCATGGCTCCGTCGTGAAGCGGTGAATTCTTGAAGAACAGGTTCATGATCAGGCGTCTGTGCACAGCAGCGTCGATCTTGTCACCTGTGCCGATTATGTCGTCAAGGGGGGTCCTATGCGCAAGTACGATGAGTGCTCCGGTCTTGTCTTCCGACATCCTGCGGCATGCCTCGGTGATGTCGTTGACGGCTTCGCTGTCCGCCATGCTGGCGACACGCTTGCCCAGAATCCTGTTCACTATCTCCCTTCCCTTGGCGCTGTTCATGTATCTGTTGCCCAGGCTGATCAGGAACTTTCTGATCTCCGGCTGGAATATGATTATGAGTGCTATCACTCCGACGTCAAGGACCGTCTCCATTATCGCGGTCATCAGCCTCATGTTGAATGCAGACACCAGCACCCTGATCAGGTACAGGGACACGATCGCCACGAATATGCTCATGGCCGATGATCCCCTCAGCCATTTGAAGGCGAAGAAGATTATGAGTCCGAGCAGGAATATGTCCAGAATGTCGGCAAACGACATCTCCAGGAATCCGAAAAGCGCTAAAACCATGATACCATTATATATATCCGCGCAAAGATAGGTATTTTTATTCTCATTCTGAATTATTCATGCACTCTTGAAAGTTATTAACAATTTTTTGCCATAAATTGTTGAAAATGAAAATATTATTCGTATATTTGCAGCCCGCAAAAATGTGTAGCGGGATATAAGTTATTTATAATCAATTAATTAAACAAACCAATGCCTGGATTAATTGGAAAGAAAATCGGAATGACTTCCGTTTTCGGTGCTGATGGAAAGAATCTTCCATGCACCGTTATTGAGGCTGGTCCATGTGTAGTTACGCAGATTCGTACAGTAGAGAAAGATGGTTATGCCGCTGTACAGCTTGCCTATGACGAAATTTCAGAAAAGCATGCCAGCAAGGCTCTCAAGGGCCACTTCGAAAAGGCAGGAACCACACCTAAGCGCAAGTTGGTTTAGTTCAAGGCTGACTTCGCTCAGGAGCTTAAGCTCGGCGACACTCTTACGGTAGCTGACATCTTCAGTG
>JAFTYS010000015.1 GCA_017461285.1 Bacteroidales bacterium
TCCACGCTGACCTTGTCGAATGCACGGAGACGGCGTACGTCAGGAGTCTGGCTTGCATAGAGGTCAGACGAGAAGAGAAGAACGCTCTCCTTACCCTCTCTTGCACCCACGTTAGTCACATCCACTGTAACCTTGAGGACATCATCAGCTCCGAACTCTGTAGCGGAAACAGTCATGTTAGAATACTTGAATGCAGTATAGCTGAGACCATGTCCGAAAGGCCACTGGCTGTCCACATCGGCGCTGTAGTTATATGCTCCTGACATTGTGCCCTGCTGCTCAGCCGGCTTGTAATCGTATGTCGTATGCTTGCTGATGTACTTAGGATATGTGAAAGGAAGCTTTCCGCTGAAGTTCTCCTCACCGCTGAGAAGCGCTGCAAGAGCATCACCGCCATAGTTACCAGGAAGAAGGATGTCAACGACTGCAGTAGCGAGAGGCTCGATGTCGTTGATGATACGAGGACGGCCTTCATTGAGGATGAGGATGATAGGACGGCCTGTTGCAGACAATGCCTTCACAAGAGCCTTCTGGTTTGCGGAGAGGTTCATGTCCACATCATTGCCCGGAGTCTCGCAATAAGTGTTCTCACCGATACATGCAATGATCACATCAGACTTGCGTGCTGCATTTACTGCCTCCTTCACACTTGTCTGCTCGTCAAAGGTCCAGTTTGTACCCATCAGGTCATACTCGACACCAGGGACATATGTAAGGTTAGGGAACTTCTGGGCGAGAGCCTCATAAATGGTATTGTACTTATCCGTAAACTGAGGCCATGACGCAGCGTTGCCCTGCCATGTATACGACCATCCTCCGTTAAGAGTCCTCATCGAATTTGCGTTAGGACCTGTAAGAAGGATACGGAGATCCTTCTTCAATGGAAGGATGCCGTTGTTCTTGAGGAGCACCTGTGACTCGACAGCGGCTTCATATGCCATGAGCGCATGCTTCTCGCTTCCGAAATCAGGATAATCGGCTTCCTTTGTATCAGGCTGGTCGAAAAGACCGAGACGTACCTTCATGCGGATGACACGGCGTGCAGCGTCATCGATGCGTGACATAGGAACCTCGCCTTCCTCGACGAGAGCCTTGAGATCGATGGCGAACTGGCAGTCATATGGTACCATCGACATGTCGATGCCGGCATTGATAGCCAACTTCACAGCCTCCTTGAGAGAAGAAGCGACGCGCTCGCGAGTATAGAGGTTTACGATGTCAGCCCAGTCTGTAACGATCATTCCGTCCCAGTTCAGCTCTTCCTTCACCCACTTGGTAAGAAGCTCGGCATTGCAGTGGAAAGGCATTCCGTTGTTGCTTCCCGAGTTCACCATGATCGAAAGGGCACCTGCCTGCATAGCCTCCTTGAAAGGCTCGAAATGCTTCTCGCGTAGCTCGGATGCAGCAATTGAAGACGGTGTACGGTCCTGTCCTGAAACAGGTACGCCATAACCCATGAAATGCTTCGCACATGCAGCGATATGGTAAGGGCCGAGATTGTTAGGATCGTCACCCTGCATTCCGCGGACCTCAGCCACCGCCATTTCGGCATTCACATATACATCCTCGCCGAAGCTTTCCCACATTCTTGACCATGCCGGATTTCTTCCGAGGTCCATTGTCGGAGAGAATGTCCAAGGAACGTCTGCCGCACGGCTCTCATATGCAGTCACCATACCCATGTTGTATGCGTGCTGACGGTTGAATGATGCCGCGAGGTTGATCTCCTGAGGGAAAAGGATTCCGCCGAGGACATATGATGTTCCGTGGATATGATCAAGTCCGAAAAGTGTAGGGATGCCCATCTCCTCCATCGAGATGCGGTTGATTTCCGATATAAGCTTGTTGTAGGTCTCCGGAGTCTGCGCATGTCCGTCAGGGACATTGAGGATCGAACCCACCTTGTATGTACGGATGATCGAATCGCCGGCAGGTGTAAGCTCTCCACCTCTGGAGACAGCATCTACCGTGATCTGGGTCATCTGACCGATCTTTTCTTCAAGGGTCATTCCCTTGAGGACCTTCTCAACCTTGGCTTCGACTGAAGCATCATAAGGGATAGCAGGCTCCACCTTCGGTGAACTGCAGCACGAAGCAGCAAGCATCGCTGCACAAGCGCCAATAACGAATCTGTTCAGTTTCATATGATATCAATGTAGTTTAGTTTCCAACAAAACGTACAAATATACGAAACTTGAACAATAAATCAAAAACGAAGTCCCGTCAGTACAGCATTACATTTCCATAATAGTCCACTCCGAACATCATGAAAGGGTCGATAAGGTCATCGATGACCACTGCCGCTTCCAGTCTTGTGACATCACGGTCTTCATCATAATCGGAAAGTCCGAGACCGTCCCACCATGTCTGCTCCTCCTTCGGAACACGAAGGCCCAGCATGCGCAGAGCGTCCGTGAACCCGCCCACCGACACAGGTCCGGAAGGGAACGGAAGATGGCCGTTATAATACCCTTCCGGGAATATCTCTTCTGCCCTGAGAGGGTCGTCGGCTCGGAACCAGGTCTGGTTCGCCCAGCCGACATTGCGGCCTTCGCCGCGGAGCAGTCCGGTCGCACCAATCTTCTGAAGAGCCTTGAAATGCCTGTGGTCCTTAGGAAGGTCAAGATATGGCATGATATAGCAGCCGGCATCGAGAAGAGCCTCCTGGACCTTTCGGACCCGAACCTGATCCACATTCCTGCCTTCCTTACGGGCAATGGCGGCAATAGCTCCGGCCGCCTGGCCGAGCTGCATCACGACAGGCTGGAGACGGGTCGCTCCATTGATCAGATTCGAGACTGACACAGACTTCTCGGCCACGATAAGATCCCTGACATCATCCTGTTCCGGTATCAGGACTCCCATAGGGACATTGAACGACGGGATAGGATAGAACTCCAGGTCCGGCAGCTCCTGCCAATGCGGATGACGGAAATGATGATGGTCGACCGCATAGTCTCCGACGGCGATTCCGGTCCTGTAATAAGGATGTCTGTAACCATATGGAGAAGCGGCCGCGTCAAGGGTGAGGAAAGCCTTGCCAACGATACGTCTTGACTCCCTGTGATATGGGAAGAAAGGAAACCTGTCTTCAGTCGGGAACTCATCATCCGCAAGTCCCAGATTCTTCATTCCGAGCTCGGTCTGGATGTAATACAGGAAGCAGCGGGTGAAGTCCTTTGCCTCCTCATATGCCTCCTGACGTTCCTCACGGCTCATTTCTATCGTATTCACGTAATAGTCATTGCCATAGATCGGCCAGTTGATCATGTACTTTCCGTTCGGAGTACGGCCATATGTGATCATCATTTCCGGACTCCATATGGTCTGTCCGGTCTCAGGAATAGTATTGTTCGGACCGGTCGCGCAATTGTAGAACACCGCAGGATCATATCCTTCCGGCCTTTCGATCGTCATATCGGCATCCGGACCGTAATCCTTCAGCATGGCCACATATGTAAGATCCTGGATTATGTCGTTCGCCTGCTCAGGGGCAATCGACTCGCCAGTATCTTCCGAAGCTTCCATACCTATCCTGTACTCCACTCCGCATGCCTTGGCAACATCGCCAAGCTCGGTCGCGTCAATAAGGACGTCGGCAATGACCGTATACTTACGCCCGTCCGGTCCGCGGAGGACTACCTTCCAGTCGTCCTCCCCTTCCGGGCATACGCTTACCATGACAGTCTCACGCCTGAGGTCCAGAAGGTCGCCGCATCCTTCAGCCATCGCAGTCAGAACTTCCTGTCCGACATGAGGTTCGAAATTGATATTGCTGACCCAGCCGGTCTTCAAGGCATCCCAGCCGCCGTATCTAGCCGAAAGAGAATCAGCGAACTCCCCGAAAATGCCGCTCTGGAGCCTGTAGTTTCCGTCTACGCAGCTCACTCCCGCAGCGGTAAGCATGCCTCCGACCCATGGGGTCTCTTCCACTACCATGACGGGCACTCCCATCCTGGCAGTCTGGATACCGGCGGAGATTCCGCTGGCGCCTCCTCCGATCACAAGCACATCTGCATATCCGGTCTTCGAACATGACCCGACAGACATCAGCTGTCCTGCTACAGCGGCGAGCAGGAACAGATTCTTAAGAACAGACTTCATAGTACAATGATTTATCATATTTCCACAAAATTACATGTTTTTATAAAATCATCCCTTATTTTTTAAATTATTTTAATAATTATGGTTATCTTTGAGGGTTATAAGAATATAAGACAAAATCAAAACAGATATGCACAAGACACTAACCGCATTAGTGACAGTCCTCGCACTGTCATTCAGCGCCGATCTTTCGGCAAAAAAGGCAAAGGAACTGATCGAGACTCCGGCATCGGACAGCCGCATCGAGTACACAGGAAGGACCCAGGTAAACGGTCCTGAAGTAACTTACGACTGGAGCGGAGTCTACTTCAGAGTAAAGTTCAACGGCCCTTACCTCGCCATGAAATGTTCCGACACAAAGAACACATGGTTCAACCAGTGGACGGACAAGGAGATGGGGCCAAAGGCCGACAAGGTATTCATGGTCGGAGCAAAGGACACCCTCATCGTACTTGCAGAAGGCCTCGGCAAAGGAGAACATGAAATCATCCTCCAGAAGAGGACCGAAGGCGAGCAGGGACGCTTTACAGTACATTCATTCCTGACCGAAGGCGAGATTCTCCAGGCAGACGGCCGCAAGGAAAGGCACATCGAGTTCATCGGCGACTCCTACACATGCGGATACGGCACTGAAAGCGAAGACAGGGACGACCCGTTCCTCGCAGAGACCGAGAACTGCAACCTTACATATGCAGCGATCGCATCAAGGTATTTCGGCGCAGACTTCAACCTCGTGAGCCACTCCGGCCAGGGAATCTGCCGCAACTACGACGACTTCCGTCCGGGATACAACATGCCGGACAGATACAGCCAGACATTCGACGAGTCGGCGGATATCGCATGGAACGCCGCTGAAGCTCCGTTCCGTCCCGACATCGTGGTCATCTACCTGTGCACCAACGACTTCTCGACAGCACGCCAGCCGCATGAAACCATATTTGCAGGAAGATACATCGAACTCCTCAAGAAGATCAAGGCGAACTACGGAGATGACATCCCGGTTCTTTGCCTTGCATCGAATGTGACTCCGTTCAGCTTCGACTACATCCGCAACGCATGCATGATGAGCGGACTGAGCAATCTGACATATGTAGGCCTAACAAAGGGAATCCACAACGAAACCGACGAACTCGGAGCAAGCTGGCACCCTAACTACAAGGGCCACATCAAGGTAGCAAGCAGCGTGATACCTTACATCTCGACGCTGACAGGATGGGAAATGGAAGAAAAACCTTATAAGTAATCTATCATGAAAAAGGGAATAATATTATTCATTGCAGCAGCAGTATCAGTCTTCGGAGCGAAGGCTGACGTGATCAAGGGATCCGTAAAGGACACAGAAGGCAAGGGAATTGCCGGAGTGGTCGTTTCTGACGGTCTCAACACAACCGTTACCGATGCAAAGGGAAAGTTCAGGATGGACGCAGACCAGGACAGCAGGTTCGTATTCATCTCCACCCCGTCGGGATACATATCTGCCACATTGGAAGGCAGTACACTGTTCTATAAGGAGATAAGCGCTGACACGAAGAAGTATGACTTCATAGTCGAGAAGAACGCGAAGGACGACACCAACCATAACATCATCGCCATCGCAGACCCGCAGATCAGCGAAAGGGACGAACTTCCGGAGCTTGACAGGCATGCCGACGACATTGCGGCATACGTCAAGGACATGGACGGCGACTATACCTTCGGACTCTGTCTCGGAGACATCGTAGGCTGGGACCACACCATCTATCCTGAATACAACAAGATCATGTCGAAGACCGGCATTGATTACAGATATGTAATCGGAAACCATGACATGACCAACTACGGACGTTCGCATGAAACATCAATGAAGAACTATGAGGACATGTACGGCCCGTGCTGGTATTCCTTCAATGTAGGAAAGGTACACTACATCGTGCTCAACGACAACTTCTTCATCGGACGCGACTGGTACTATATCGGCTACCTCGACGAGAGGCAGATCAGATGGCTTGAGAATGACCTTTCATACGTTCCGGAAGGCTCCAAGGTTGTTGTAGCCATGCATATCCCTACAACTCTGGACAAGTCTGACCGCGACGCCTTCCGTTCTGACGTCATGCTGGACAACCTCTGCAACAAGCCTGCGCTCTATCAGATGCTCCTTCCTTACGAGACACTGATCCTTTCAGGACACATGCATACAGCAGACTACGAGCAGATCGCACCGAACATCACCGAAATCAACATCGCAGGCCTCTGCGGAGCATGGTGGTGCGGAGAGGTCTGCATTGACGGCTCGCCAGCAGGATTCAAGCACTTCGACATGGACGGAGAAGAGACCACATGGATCTACAAGGGCTGCGGACATCCGCTCGACTATCAGATGAAGGTATACGCCGACGATCCTACATTCCCGGGAGAAGTCGTGGCAAACGTATGGGACTACGACCCTGAATGGAAGGTCGAGTATTTTGAAGACGGCGTCAAGGTATGTGACATGGAGCGCTTCATGGACAAGGATCCGCTTGCAAGAGAGCTTTACAAGGACCAGTCGGCACTCAAGAGGTCATGGGTCTATGCAGCCAGGACAGAGAACATGTTCAGGGCAAAGAAGTCAGAAGGAGCGAAGAAGCTCGAAGTTCGCGTGACAGACCGTTTCGGAAGAGTTTATTCAAAGACAATCGAAAGATAATGGCAACGACACCAAGCAAAAGAATCATAACCATAGACATCCTGCGTGGCATCACGATATTCGCCATGATCCTGTGCGCGAACATCGGATATTATTCCGACCTGCCTGCATGGATGTTCCACGGGCAGACTCCCCCGCCGACCTACGTATTCAACCCTGACGTACCGGGCATCACATGGGTCGACCTCGTCTTCCCGTTCTTCCTCTTCACGATGGGAGCGGCTTTCCCTCTTGCTATGCGCAAGAGACTGGAAAGCGGCGTCAGCCGATGGGAAGTGACAGGCAGCCTGTTCCGCAGATGGCTGACTCTCACGATCTTCGCCATCGTGCTCGGAAACGCCTACCAGATAGGTGCAAGCCCTCGTCCGGAATTCGTCAAAGGGATATTCTCACTGGCATTATGGGGCGTGATGTTCATGTCGCTGGTAAGACTCAAGGATGACCGGAAATGCCGCCTTGTGAATAACGCCGGCATGTTCCTTCTTATCGTAATGGCCGTCATCGGAACCGATTATATGGGACTGAAGCTCAGCAGATGGAGCAGCGACATCATCATAATGATCCTCGCCAACATAGCCATCTTCGGCGGACTGATCTGGATGTTCACAAAGGACAATCTCCGTCTCCGCTGGCTCATCCTGCTCTTTATAATCGCGATCAAGGCCTTGAGTTCATACACTCCTGAAGTCCTCGCCTGGGTTCCTTCAATGGGAAGCATAGGGTGGTTCTTCAGCTGGGGATTCCTCCAGTACCTGGTAATCGCCGTGGCAGGATCCATCGTCGGAGACAAGCTTCTCGACCATTCAAGGTCGGGAGAAGCTGTCCGGATCGACACCTATCACATTACCGCTGGAGTGATCGCCCTTGTCGCAATGCTGGTACAGCTTTGGGGACTCTTCACAAGACACATTCTAGCAGATTTCGTGATCTCGGCCGTTCTCGGGGCAGCTTTCGTGGCGCTGACCTGGAAGAGACGCAACATAATGACATGGCTCGGATACTTCGGATTCGCATTCATGCTTGTCGGAATCATCTTCGACCCTATCGACGGCGGAATCACCAAGGACCACTGCAACCTGTCATACATGATCACGACGACAGGAATGACCGCCCTTACGGGCGCATTCGTCCTTGCCCTGGAGCTCAAGTGGCAGATCAAGGGCCGCGGACTGAGCGGCAGCGGCCAGAACCCGATGCTTGCCTACACGGTCACAAACTTCCTGACAGGACCGATCCTGACAATGTGCGGAATCACCGCATGGCTGGACGCCATCAGCGTCGGATCTCCTTTCTGGGGAGTAGTAAGAGGCCTGGTCTTCACTCTTCTGATGGTAGCGGTAACCTGCTTCTTCACCAAGAAGAAACTCTTCTGGCGAAGCTAGAACGACAGCCTGAATAATAAAAAAAAGAAAAATCTGCAGTTGTTTTACTATAAAACAACTGCAGATTTTGTGTTATGCCTTAATTTTGACTGCATCAAATATTTAATTATTTTTGCAATGGAGAAGGAAAATGTGAAAAGGATTTCGATCTGGGAGAAAGTCTCGGATTTCATGATGGACATATCGAAATATGTTCTGACAGCAGTAATAATCACATCAGCTTTTGATGAGTTGTCTGAAGCAAGATGGATTATGTATGTAGTGGGTATAGGAGGATCAATCCTTCTTCTGATAGTAAGTATAGTAATGATACATTTAGCAAATAAAGGGAGATGAGAACAACAATGATTTTTCTTGGAATATGCATAGTGTGTATTGCCATGCTGATTTTTATGTCCACTAAGAAAGGACAGGAATGGATGAAGAAATTCGACTGAACGATATCTATCGCTGTTTCCAGCGGTTTCTGATGCCAAAGTGCTCGCAATAGCGGTCGTACAGATGTCCCGCCTGGGAATATTCAGAGTTCGGCGACATGAAATGCGAGAATTCGAAAGTGATAGCCCCGTCCATTCCTGCTCTGCGTGCCATATCCATCTTGAGGAGGAGCTTCTCCCACTTTATCGGAAGGAAGCGTATCGGCATGTCGCGGTCGAATGATTCGAAATTGGTCCAGCATTTCATGCCGTACTTGTCTGCAAGCTTCTTGTTAACGACGAGATAGTCATAGAGTTCATGATAGTCCACCTGACCGTCCTGAAAGGCAAGGATGTCCACGACACCCTCAAGATTGCCCAGAATCTCATTCCACTCATATTCATGTTCCGAGACAGTCGTGGCCTTGTCGCCCCACATGACCTGATCGGTCTTTACGCCATGGATATATGGAGAAACCATGGTCGGAAGATTGCCGGAAACTTCTTTCGCGTGTTTCCCGACCTCAGCATATATCTTCGTCATGTTCTTCGTCCTGCGGCTTACCTCCTGAGACAGGTACCAGCCCTGAAATGACTTATGGTGCCCGTACTTGGCCCATACCTCATCAATGAGCTTGACATTCAGGTCAATTTCCTTCATGTACTCGCCTTCTATCCAATACTTTCCGGAATCATACATTCCGAAGTAGAAGGCCATGTCATGCTTGTCCGCAAGACAGAGGAACATCTCCACAAGATCCACCGGAGGATAGTATACATCTTCTGTCGCCAGAATCGACTCGAACGGAGCTGCTATCCAGCGGCCGAGGCCGGCACGGATCAGTACGACGGTGTTGATTCCCATGTCCTTCATGGCACGGAAATCCTTGTCCCATTCCTCAACACCCCAGTTCTGATGCGGGATGTCCCAGCTTATCTCATCCAGGAATGTAGCATTGATCGGCATTCCCTTCAAGGCTTCCGGAGTCTCGAACCGACTGTTCGTGAATCCGCATCTGCTGCATGATATTGTCAGTAAAGCAACAAGAATCATTGAAAGTATCTTATTCATATCAGTGAGTTCCATTTACGTGACTCCAGCTGACTGCATCCGTCTATAAGGAGCCATGAAAGATTATTAACAAAAAGGGAGGCTTTCGCCAGCCTCCCTGTATATTAAAGTGTTTCGAGTATCTGCCAGATCTGGTAAAGGCCTCTTGGAACATGGAAGCATCCCTTCCACTTTCCGCCCTTGAGGGTCAGAAGGACCTCTCCGCGACGGTTAAGGTATCCGTACCACTCAGGATATTCCTGATCCTTGAAATGTGTCCACATGTAGTCGTGGATCTTCTTGAACCACTCGAGGCACTGCTCGTTTCCTGTAAGCTGATATGCCTTGATGAAGCATATCGCTGACTCGAGATGTACCCACCAGAGCTTCTGGTCCCATTCGAGCTTCTGCATAGGAGCACCCTTAAGATCCTGGAAATAGAAGATTCCGCCGTACTCCTTGTCCCATCCGAATTCAACGACACTGAGGGCGATCTCGACACACTTGTCGATAAGAGCCTTGTCGTTTCTGCGGATGCCGAGGTTCATCATGAACCAGAGAGCCTCAAGGTCATGACCCGGGTTGATTTCTCTGCCCTCGAAGCAGTCGATAGGAGTTCCGTCCGGAGCCACATTCTCAAGCATCACACCCAGTTCAGGGTAATAGAATACATTCAGAATCTCGCTGAGGCACTCGTCAATGGTCTGATCAAGCAATGACTTGTCAGGGAGGATGTTCTCCACCTCAAGAGCCATGTTGCAGATGATCATAGGGAGCGCGAAGCCCTTCATAGGACGGGTTCCGGGATATGACTTCTCCCAACGTCCCTTCGGGTCATTACGACGATCAAGAATCCTCTGGAAAGTCTTCAGGGCGATCTCCTTATACTCCTCGCTGCCAGTCGCTTCAGCAAGCTGGGCGAAAGCCATGCAAGCGAATGTATTCGAGAAAATGTTATATGGCTGGATGATAGGCTTTCCCTCACGGGTCACAGAGAAGTAGAAATCATAGTTGCCGTCATGGGCATACTTCTTCAGGAACTCTGCTCCCTGGATAGCGCAGTCAAGCCATTCCTGCTTCTTCTCCACCTTGTTATACAGCATTGCGAACATCCACACTTCCCTTCCCTGAAGCCAGATGAACTTATCAGTGTCAAAGACACTTCCGTCACGGTCCAGACAGCTGAAATATCCGCCATACTCGTGATCCTGCGACTTTTCAAGCCAGAAAGGAAGCACATTGTCCAAAAGTTCGCTCTTATATTGCTCTGCAAGTTTCTTGAAATCCATAATATCTCATATTTTAGATAATCCTTGCGAATTTATAAATTTTTTTTCAAACAACGTCGTGTTTTTTAATCTTTTAACAAATAATGAAGACATAAGTCATCCCTACGATAAAAAATTGTAGAGAAGCTCATTTTCATCATTTGAGAATCACCGCACTTGCGACTGCACGCTGTTCTCCTCCGCTGACCTTGATGGTTTCCTTTCCGTTTACCAACATACACGAAGATCCGCCTCCATCAAGATTGATTGCCTCCACACAGCCTAACTCCTTGAGTATGGATGCAACTTCAGCAGTAGTCATCCCTGCGACTCCTTCAGTCATATTCCTGCCTTCACAGACAAACATGATCAGCTTCCTGTCCGATGTCACACCGATAGCTGTCCTCGGATGTGACGACGTCGGTTCAACACCCCCGACATCAAACATTTCCTCCTTCCAAGTATCCCTGATCTTACCGGCATTGATCAATACCGGACCACCGCCGATTGCTGTCTCTGCCTCAAAGTTCACCGCTTCCGCAGGGAAAGTCGAAGAAGGGACCTCTAGAGGTGCCTTGTCATATGAGTTGTCAGCAGGAACCTGATACATATAATGCTGGCCGCTTGATGCAGCATAAGTCCAGCATGCATCAAACTTACCGTCATTCTTCTGCAGAAAAGCAGCTCTGGTAGGATAATACACCGAAACCCAGTCCTCTGAAGCATAGTTGATGTTGTAAGCCAATACCTTTCCTTCGCTTACAGCAAGACTTGAAGTGTAATTTCCATCAGACCAGAAAAAATAACCTCCGTTGATTACGATGGCACCTTTTGATGATTCATATACCTGATCAGGAGTCTGATATGAATCATTGGTCTTGTATGTAAGGTCAGACTTTACGCTCCAGACATCCCAGTCTGCAGACTTCATATCGGCTACAGCAATAAATGCAACAGCTGCCTTGCCATGAAGTTCAGACGGAGACTTATAGACATTGATATAATCCGGCAATTCTCCATATGCATCACCTACATTACTCCAGCCTAAGTCAATGTATTCCTGATTAGGATCTTCTTCCGGCTGTCCTGGATTCTCCGGCTGTTCTGACGGATCCTCCCACGGCCAATCCTCAATTACATTACTTGCACTTCCTTCAGTACATGAAACAAGGTATGACACAAGAGCAACACAGCAGAAGGCTTTGATAATCTTAACGTTCATATTCTTCTTTATAAAAAGGCGGACGCCCGTCAAGGACGTCCGCCTGGACATATTATCTCTAATACAGTATCAGAACACTTATTAAAGTTTAGGGAACTTAACGCAAGTAACTATGTTATAGTTTCCGTCAACAGCATAAAGATACATCGCATCATCCTTGACAAGGAGGCGGCAGTCACCACCACCGTCATAAGCTGTATATGCTTCAATTGCTGAAATTTCCCATATGTTGAGCTGATGAACAAGCTTAGCATTGTCAAGATCGGTGATATCAACAAGATAACATCCCACATCTGCACCGTCTGCAAATGTTGTGCTCTGGATTGCAGCATACTTCTTTCCGTTGAATTCAGCGACATCGACACCGCTACCACCCTCTGCCCATGTAGAGAATGTCTTGAATACCTGCTTCCATGTATTGTTGGCAGGGTCAGTGCAAATCTGAAGAGCATATACTCCATCATAAGCGCAATAAGCAAGACCGTCAGAAAGCTTTGGTCCCATTGGCATTACAACTCCATATCCAGGATACCATACGGTTCCGATACCAGCATCAGGAGCAATCGCGCCACACTTATATGGAGCTACAGTTCCGTCTGTTATCTCCCAAGCAGCCCAATACTGTGACACCGAAGCGAATGCTGTAACGATACCATTCTTCGTAACGTCACCTGCTGCCCTATAATTAGAGAGACGGCTCCATATGCCGCCATCATATGATACGAGAGGCTTGACATTGAAATCTGTACCGTTGATTTCGGCATAATAGATTTCTGATGCGCCATAGTCTCCGAAAGTTCCAAGAATCACATGACCGGCATCATCTGTACAAAGTGAATGATACTGCACGCCATCAATGGTAGTTATTACGCTACCGTCTTCAGGACTCATAAGAGTGATTACAGAAGAATTACCCAGAACAAGATATTCATCGTTAAGGATAGAAAGGTTGACCATATTGTTAGTATGGGCTGCTGCAGTATTCAGGATACTCTTTTCCCAAAGAAGTTCCGCATGACCTGTCTGATAAATAACGACAAAAGAATCAGCGCCAGGAACATCACCTTTAAGATTTACATATGCTACACGAGTATCGTATTCTGTAGAAGCTTCCAGTTCAAAATGATATGTGCCATCAGCCTCTGTCATCTTGACCCAATCAACTGCAGGTGCAATTACCTCGAAATCCTGGTTAGCCTCAAATGTAAAGTCACATTTTCCGCCTTCCTTGCCAACCCATGCTTCTGTTGCAGAGAAACTCCATTCTGGAACGAACTTAGTCTGATCTACAGTAATGACTTCTTCAAAGTCACCGCTCTTGATCTTGACGGTAGCAGAACGATCATCATTGATATTCTTGTTCATTGCAACATTAAATAGCACCTTGGTTGTCTCCAGGCCCTTTGTTGCCACAGGAGTGATCCATTCTGTTGCAGTCTCTGCTATCTCATATTCGTAGTCGATATTAGCCACGACCTCAACCTCAAACTGTCCGCCGAATGCATCAAACTCAAATTTGTTCGCAGTTACTGTAAGAGCATCTTTCTGCTTCTGGACGACCTTGATTTCCTTAGAGTCAGCTCCTGCATTAAGAGCAAATGTAAAATCACGGTGATCGTTTGTCTCATTCTTGAGCACTGTCACATGGATGGTATTCTCACCTGCTTCACCGCTGGTCGGATTGATAGATGCCCAAGAATAATGATTTGTATTGTACTGCTGAACATTCCAGGCACCTGTTGCAGTAAACTTGATTTCAGCAACTCCACCTTCTGTGACAAACTGCTGAGTCAAGGCAGCCTCTTCGATGGTAATCTTGCCATTGTCCTGATTCAGATCCTGACAAGCCGCTACCATACCTGCAAGGCATACGATTAAAGCTATTCTTTTCATATCAGATATAAATAATCAAATTATCTTAAATTCATAAAACTATCAGAGGAAGTCTATTCTTCAAAAGCTTCGAGATATTTGTCGAAAGCTCTCTTGAATGCATCCCAGTAATCATACATCTTTATATGACAGAGGTCAAATACAAAGAAGCCGTCGCTGGCATTTATGCAGGCATCAACTATTTCGGGAATGATTGCAGCCTGTCCGCCATTCTCAAAGCCGGACGAATTACCTACATCCGGTCCTCCGGCAAACGGCACATCACCTTTGAACTTTCCGGCAGCCTTGCTGCAGAATCCCTGCATCGTCCACTCATTCTTACCCCATATCGAAGTGGCTGAAGCATATGCACCGATGAACATGAAGTCGCAATGGTCTGCGTAGCCGTAATCCTTGTAATCCTTGGATGCCCACTCATATCCATCAGCAGAAGGATCATATTTCGGGCTTGCCCAATTCACACCGGAAGTATAATAAGACGAATACCATCCTCCCACATATGCGCCGAAGCGGATGTCCGGATTTACGGAATGAACCTTGGCTGCAGCCTTCTCAACAAAGTCATGGATTGTCTTCGCACGGAAAGCAAGCCACTGCTTCTTAAGATTCGTCGGTGTTCCAAGTTCTTCAGTTCCCGGAGCGAATATGTCTGAAGGATAGTTTGCGACAGTATAGCCGATGAAGGATTCGAACTTCTCGCGAGACTCATCAGAGAAATCACTCATAAGTCCATAATCGTCATATCTGCATCTGTCGAGCACAATACCATCCAGATCATATTCAGCCAGGTCGGCGAGCATCTGAAGCAGAAACTTCTGCACTTCGCTGTTTGCCGGATTCATGAATCTTGCACCCCAGTCTGTAGAAGCATTGGTCAGATCCATCGTATTTATAAGACCTGACTTGGAGTTTATGACCGTTGCCCAGTCCTTCTTGTCGGCATCACGGAACAGCATACCGTCAGTTCCGAGACCATAAGGGCAGAGGCAGCCACCTACAAAAGTATTGACGGACGCATTTACTTTCAGTCCTGCTTTATGTCCTTCCTCAATGAAAGCCTGAAGATAATCAAAATCTGCAGTCCTTTCAAGCCATACGTAACTTCCTTTCAGCCAGGCATCGACCCTCACGAGAGGATCGGCTACAGCAGACTTGAAAAGCACGTCACCGTTTGTCGGACGGACATCGACAATAACGTCAGTGAAACCTACTTCCTTGATACGCGCCAGATCCGCTGCAATCTTGTTGCGGTCATTTGCATAATCATTGAAGTTGGCCGCACAGTCAATCCAGACATATCTTGGCTTCGGTCCCTTAACGACAGTCTCTTCATTCTCGCCGGAAGAATCGTTCCAGCTAGGATCCCAAAGAGCATCGTCCTCCTGGCAGGACATTAGTGCTGCCAGGAACATCGACGCTGCAAAATATTTGAAAATCTTCATAATCTCTTAACGATTATCTCTTGATGCAATCAGCCGCATATCCACCGATAACCTGGCTGTTATGATCATAGTAATAGAGCTGGAATGTAAATCCATCTGCAGAAGGAGCAATCACGACGTCACCTGACGCAATTGCATATGAACCTGTCTGGTACCATGTGATGGCTCTGTTAGACAGAACTGTTCCAGGAACCAGGGTAACATCGCCTCCGGTTACCTGAGCCTTATCTGTAACATCGTAGAGATAGAGTTCAGGACCCATACCCCATGCTGGGAAGTGGCTGACAACGAAGAGAGTTACATACTCTACATTGTTGAATGACTTCGCATCAAGACAGTTAGGGTTGAGACCCCATCCGGTCATATCTGATGGAATTGCTGCTCCAAGAGTACCGTCACCCTTGATCCATCTGAACTCACTTGGCTCGTACTGTGAAGTGAACCATCCGTCAGCCATATCAGTAGAAGCTGCAACAACAGTTCCGATGTTTACAGGAGCCTCGCCCCATGTACCAACACCTGAAAGGTCAACAACTGAAGTGTTCACAATAGCTCCACCCTTGACCTCTACAACTGTAATCGATCCGCTTTCGGTAACGCCTGCAACACCCTCGTTAGTAATCACGATAAGAGCATCACCATCAAGGCTTCCGTTCACCTTCATCTTGGCACCCATTGGAAGGGCTGTAGAGTTGGTGAATGAGTGATAGAGCTCAGGAGCCACATCAACACCTGTAGATCTCCATATCTTGAATTCTTCACCGCCATTAGCGTGGTTGCAGTAAAGGATGTACTTGCCCTCATCATTAGTAACTGAATAAGCCTCAGCAGATCCGAGAGTAACGGTTCCTTCCTTGACACCGGTCTTGGCATTGAGATAGATTGGAGTCATGCCGTTTGCTGCAACAACAAGCTTACCGTCAACGTATGCCAATGATGGAGCAATGCTCTCTGTATATGCAGGCATTCCAAGCATAGAAACAGGATCGAAGTTGAAGAGCTGCTCAACTGTATTGGCATTGAATCCCTTCTCGATCTTTTCAGGGAGACCCTTTGCAACGATATACTCAGTCTTGTCAACTCCATTATGAGCAGTCACAGTGAATGTCACAGGCTCATTATAGCTGCGTACTTCTGCAGGATCTGGAGAAATAGTCGCATGCGCAGATATCTGGGCAGTCGCAGTACATGCAGAAAGGTCATCTACAGAAATGATGGTAACAGTCTTGGCAGCCTTGTCAATGATACCGGAAATAGCCGGATCCTTAAGAGCGAATGTAATGAGTTCGCACTTGTTCGACTTAACTCTCTCACCTGTAATACAGATAGGTCTGCTTTCACCCTGAGCGTTTGTATAAGTGAACCAGTTTTCCTGTGTAAGGTCAAGAAGCTGATCTCCAAGGCTAGGTTCGATGATGCAGTTAGGCTGAAGTTCGGCCTGAACCCTTACCTTTGTCATATATGGAGTAGTCTCATCAAATGATGCCTCCGGATAGTAGTAAGGAATCGGAATGACGAATCTTTCCGCATTCGGATCCTCGATCTGATATCTCACAATCTCCGAATCCATAAATGGACCGAATGTAAAGATAGCAGACAGACTGGTGATACCCTGGCGGTCAACGGTAGGCTCCACAAACTGAGGCTTCTGGCAAGAAGCGAACAGCATCAGGGCACCAGCAATCATTATAAATATCTTTTTCATATTCTTCTGTCTTTGTTTAATTATTTCCACTCAGGATACTGTTCGACAGCGGCATTGTTGTTAAGCTCGCTGGTCGGCATTGGGAAACGGTAAAGTTTCGGTGAGAAGTTTCTGTCCTGATCGTCGACTGAAACATATGTATACTTGAATCCGTCAGCATATCTCTCGATCTTGAGACCATGCTGCTGATATCCGGTAAGTCCCTCAGGATACTGCTCTGCAGCAACTTCCCAACGACGGAGATCCCAGTACCAGAGTCCTTCGAACGCGAATTCAACCTTGCGCTCCTGACGTATTGCTGCCCAAAGATTGTCGCCTGCCTTATCAGTATATGGGAGGCCGACACGTGCGCGGATCGCCTTCACTGCTGCATTTGCACCTGCTGCGTCATTTGTATGGTAGCAAGCCTCTGCCTTGTTAAGAAGAACCTCCGCATAACGAAGTATTGTAACAGGCATGTCGCTTCCTACAAGGCTTGTATTGGTCTCGTCAGCAAGCTTCTTCAGGTAGTATCCTGTAGTAGTCTTTCCCTTAGGCTCGCGCTCGGTCTTCCATGAAGCCCATCCGTCAATACCATTGATATATGGTTCGATGGTACGGCCCTTCCACTCTGCACCGTTGTAAAGCACGGTTGCATGGAAACGAGGCTCAAGGTCAGCATACGGAGGATTAGCGGTAGTACCCTCTGTGTTATGCCACTCTGACCAGTCAGGGAATCCACCTGTTGCGAGCTCATATGACTCTACCATTTCCTGAGTAGGAGTACCATATCCACCACCAGTCTGATCTATAAGGTTGTAGTCACCTGCTGGAGTATAGTAGAAATCAAGGCTGTGAGTTACACCGTCAGCATAGCTGAATGTATACTGGAGGATGGCCTCATCGTTTCCTTCGTTGATAGGCTGCTTTACAGCATCCTCATAGCTTGCCTCAAGCACATAGCCAAGCTTCTCGACTTCGTTGGCTGCAGCAATAACGGCATCGTAACGCTTTGCATAAAGCATCGCACGTGTTGTAAACGCATAAGCCATTCCCTTGTCAAGACGGCCTTTGGCTGCCGCTTTTTCAGGAAGGTTCTCGGCTGCGAACTTAAGATCAGCCTGCACAAGATCCCATCCTTCCTTCTCGGTGCTGTATGCCTTGTCCTTGGTATATGCAGCCATGTCCTCATCATAGAGTATCACATCCTTGTAACGCTTGATGAGATCGAAATACATGTTTGCACGGAGGAAACGAAGCTCCGCCTCGAGGCGTACCTTATCTTCGTCGCTCATCTGGCCGTAAGCCTTGAGGCTATAGAGTGCCTGGTTTGTCTTACGTATTGCTGTGTACATGGTGCCCCAGAATCCCATATAGACATCCACGTAACCTGCTGTGATCACTGTTCCGCCATATGACATCTCACTTGGAATATAGCACATGGCGTTATAGTTATACGAGCCATACTTGAGCATATCGGTAAGAGACTCTGTAAGTCCGAGAGAACTCTGTCCGTTCACGATATCGATCAGATAGCTGTAGAGATAGTTGACATTATACTCGGCAGCCTCTGTAGTCTCCCAGATTGTCTTATCTGAGACCCTGTCAGTCGGAGTCATGTCCAGAAACTCTGTACAAGCAGAGAAGCAGAAGACAGATCCGGCAACAAACAATCCTGCTAATATCTTTTTCATATAGTATTATCTTTAGAATGTTAATGTAAGACCACCCATAACGAGACGCTGCTGCGGATAGTAACCGTTGTTCACTCCTGGAGACTCAGGGTCGATACCTGCAGGAAGTCCGTCAATTGTAAAGAGGTTCTGTCCCTCGACAAAGATACGAAGAGCCTCGACATTGATCTTGCTCATCCATTTCTTAGGGAATGTATATCCAAGCTGAGTAGACTTGAGACGTACATACTTACCGTCTCTCCACCAGAATGTAGATGCAAGGCCGTTGTCACCGCCGTGTCCTGTACCTCCGAGGGTCAGACGTGGGAATGTACCGTCAGGATTGTCGATGCTCCATGCATTCTCGACGAGGAAGAGAGGAGAGTTACCGCCTTCCTTGAAAGTCTGCGTCCAGATTGTATTGTCATCATATCCGTTATAGTATGTACCTGTAAGAGATACATCGAAGAGGGCACCACCTGTGAACTGCGCATTGAAATCGATACCGTTCCACTCGAAGTTCAGGTTGAGACCGAATGTAAGCTCAGGACGGTTAGAGCGTCCGAAGAATCCACGGTCATCCCAGTTGATCTTGCCGTCACCATTGATATCCTTATACTTGATATCACCTACGTTAGGACGGGTACCGTACCATGCAGAATTGTCGATTTCCTCTTCTGAACGATAGAGGCCTTCAGCCACCCAACCTGCAAGTGATCCGTAAGTCGTACCGACATACTTTCTCCACTCCACTGTATTAGGGTCATCCTGATGTTTCAGCCAACGTGTCTTTGAGTATGTTACAGTACCGCTTACGCCATAGTAGAAAGGCTTTCCGCCTGCCATGAAGCTGTTGCGGTGAGAAACCATGATATCAATACCCTTGTTGTCGATTTCATCATGGTTGAGCCAAGTAGGATAATATCCACCCATTGACGAAGGATAGCCGCCGCCGTTTACAGTAAGGATATCGTATGTCCAGTTATAGAATGCATCGACTTCAACAGCCAGCATGTCATCCCACATATTGAGGTCCATACCGACGTTATATGAAAGTGTCTTTTCCCATGTCAGGTCAGGGTTGGCCAGACCTGAGTCTGCATATCCTACATTGACAGTATTTCCGTTAGGTGATGGATAAATGACCTTACCGCCCCACTGGCCATAGTTGTTGAGGTACATGTAAGGGCTTACACCATTATTACCGAGAAGACCGACAGAAGCACGAAGCTTGAGGTCCTTGACTGCTGTCGCACTAGCCATGAAGTCCTCATTTGAGATTCTCCATGCTACCGATCCTGAAGGGAAGAATCCCCAACGTGTGGTACGCATTCCTGCAAAGAGGTAAGAACCGTCATATCTACCGGTGAACTCTGCAAGATACTTCTCGTCATAGTTGTAACGAGCACGGAACACATAACCTGCAGAACGTGAAGCATCGCTCCAGCCGCCGATAGGGTCGGTGGTAGGTATTGCATATCCAAGTTCAGGAAGGCTTGCGAACGGAAGATTCTTTCCGTATGAAGAAAGACCGTTGCTCTTATAATCACGTACTTCGAGGAGGGCAAGGAGTTCAAGAGCATTCTTTCCGAATGTGTTTGCATAAGAGATGCTTCCCTGACCTACGAGAGAGTGGTAATTTGTCTGGCCCTCGCCGATCTTCACACCGTCTTCTGCAGTTGAAGGGTCTGTACCCATGTTCCACTGCCATGCGCCTGTATCTGCACTTCTAGAGCTCCAGATAACCTTATATGGTGTGTCAAGGTTCTTGTTGTAACCTGTGCTGTAGTTGTATGAACCGCTGGCCTTAACCTGAAGACCCTTCACCCATGGAATGTTCCATGCAAGAGAGAAGTTTGCAGTAGCATCAAAACCGCGGGACTGCTTGTATCCTGAATCATACAGCGCAGCAAGAGGGCTGTATGGATATGACTGGTTGTTAGCCTGTACACCTGTATAATATCCTTCGTACTTTTCTGGAAGGTATGGATGCATACCGATTACCTGACGGGCAATCGAGAACCAGCCGACCTCACCAAGGTAAGAGTTACCGTCTGTACCACCAGATGCGAAACGAGGAGTGCTGCGACGTGTCACAACGCCCGAGAGACCTGCATTGAAGACAAGATTGTCAGTGATGTTAGTCTCGACATTGGCACGTACATTATAGCGCTTGTAATTGTAATTCTCGATATTACCATTCTGTCCGAGGAAACCTGCAGATACGAAGTAACGGGTCTTTTCATCACCACCCTGTACTGTGACGTTATGCTTCTGTGTAAAACCTGTTCCGAAAACTCTGTCTACATAGTCCACATTATCCCATCCGTCAGTAGGATCGCCATTCTGCATTGCTGCAATGTTCTCCTGTGTGAAGTATGGCTTATATGCGCTTCTGTCAGCGATTGTTCCGTTTGCAAGCTGGTCCATCATCTGAGCCATGTTGTACCAGTATGCAAACTGAGGTCCGTTCATGAAGTCAGGGAAATTGGCATTCATTGATGCACCAAGAGATGCATTATATGAAATCTTTGTCTTACCCTTGTCACCCTTCTTTGTTGTGAGGATCATCACACCGCCGGCACCCTCGAGACCATAGACTGCAGCTGCCGCAGCGTCCTTGAGGACAGATATGCTCTCGATGTCGGAAGGATCGATGTCATTTATATTGTCAACAGGGAATCCGTCAACCACATAGGCAACATTGAACAAAGATCCACGTATCTTAAGAGAGGCCTGGTCCAGACCTGGCTCACCAGACTCCTGAACTGAAGACACACCGGTAAGACGACCTGCAATCAGCTGAGATACATTTGTTGAAGGAGCCTTGAGAAGCTCTTCACCCTTCATTGCAGAAACGGCACTTGTCATCGAAGACTTCTTCTGTGTACCGTAACCTACCACGATGGTCTCCTCCAGGAATGTAGTATCTTCCTTAAGGACAACATTAAGCGATGTGAGCGAACCGTCGCACTCGAAAGACTGTGAAGCCATACCGAGGCATACGAATTCAAGCACATCACCTTTCTTTACAGAAATGTTGTAATTTCCGTCAAAATCCGTCACAGTACCATTTGAAGTACCGCTGACAAGAACAGTGACACCGATGAGCGGCTGGCCGTCAGCATCGGTCACCCTTCCTTTGACTGTAGGCTGTGCAAACAGTGCTGTTCCTCCTATAAGGAAAAACGCAGCAACCGATACGGCAACCTTTGATGCAAAGGAAGTGATCAGATTCTTGAAAATCGTTTTCATTGAAAATCGGGTTAGTTTATAATATAATAGTATTAATTTTCAGCATTCTTCATGGCCTGCTCAAGCTCATCCCAGAGCTTGTGCTTGTTGAGGTGGACGATGTCGAAGATCATCACGCCGTCAGTGCTCTTGAGCGCCTGTGTCACAGCAGGACCGAACGGAGTGAAGTCTCCGAGGTACTGCTCCACATAGATGGATCCGATCACAGGGACAACTCCCTTTGTGATCTCCTTGGCGATCTCTGCACCGCCTTCAACACTGTAGCAGTATGTGAGGCTGTTGTCCATGCCGGCTTCGCTGCGCTGGCCGACAACGCCTGTCGCCTTGTCCACGTCATCCTTGGTGATGAGGGTATAATAAAGACCTGTCATATAGACGTCGAGCATCTCGGCATAACCTGTCTTATGGTAGTCTTCAGTAGCCCATGACTGGTATTCAGGCACCTGATATGGATCATAGTCCTTGCTTGCCCAGTTCACTCCGAGCTGCCAGTAGGTAGGATACCATGCACCTGTGTAGTCGCCGATGATGAGGTCAGGATTGATCTCCTTGAGAGCCTCATGTGCCTTTACCACGAAGTCGTGGATAACGGTCGCACGCCACTCAACCCACTTCTTTCCATATTTTCCAGGCACCCAGCTGTCTCTGAGCTTTCCGTTCTCGTCGTACCAGCTGAGGATGTCTTCAGGGAAGTTCTCTACTGTCACGCCTGCATACTCCTCGAACTGCTTCTTCGAGAGCTCGCTGAAGTCTGCGGTGATTCCGTCATAACGCACACGGTCGAAGATAAGTCCGTCGACTTCAGGATATTTGCGCGCGAACTCCTTCAGGATCTCGATCTGGTACTCCTGTACCTCAGGATTTGAAGGGTTCATCATGCAGTTGTAGTTAGACTTGATCTCCGAGATAGGAGTAAGCTTACCGTTGTGGTAGCATATCGACTGCCATGCCGCCTTGTCCATATAGACGACTCCGCGGTCGAAATAGTTGTGTCCGCCGGCAAACACGTTGAGTGAGCCGAAGACCTTCATGCCCATTTCGTGTCCGTACTCGATGAAGTATCCGAGCATGTCGTAGTCACGTGGCCTCTCCACGCCTTCCCAATCGCCCATGTACGGAGCGATCTCGCTGTCGTAGAGAACCTCACCCATGATCGACTTCACATCGACTACTACATTTCCGAATCCGAGGTCCTTGCATTTTGCAAGATAGAACTGGATCGAGTCAGGATGCGAAAGGGTCGCATAGTTTGCCTCGCAGTCGAACCACATGTAATTGTGGTTCTCTGCAACATTCTTATCCGCTGAGTTACAGGAGATTACTGCAAGAGCGGCAATGATTGTGGTCAGTATAAGTCGCATTTCTATACAATATAGGTTATAATAATCATGCAAAAATATTAAGAATTTTATAAAAATCAACAACTTTTTACATAATTAATAAAAATATTTAATAATTCCTTATTTATTTTTAAACACCGAAAGAAAGCCGGTATGGCATATGTCACGGTCCATGACCTGAGTTAATACTTATATATTTATCGAATAATCGGTATATTTTAGAAATTTAAGTATATTTGTACGTTTTTCTTAAAAATAATTAATAACTCTATACTTATGGCAGACCGCAGAGATTTTCTCAAGACCATGGCAATCGGAGGAGCATCAGCCCTCGTAGCCCCGTCGCTCTTATCATCATGCTCCGCTGATGCCGGAACAGCAGCCGGCATATCTGAAGGCGGACTTATCGTCCCTAAGGACAACGGACTCCGCATCACAGGAACCTTCCTCGACGAGATTTCACACGACATCCCGCACCAGAACTGGGGCGAAAAGGAATGGGACCAGGACTTCGCATACATGAAGGCCATCGGAATCGACACAGTCATCGACATCCGCTGCGGTTACCGCAAGTTCATAACCTATCCATCCCCATACCTCCTGAAGAAGGGCTGCTACATGCCTTCTGTCGACCTCATCGACATGTTCTGCCGTCTGGCACAGAAGCATGGAATGAAGTTCTACCTCGGTCTATATGACTCAGGCGTATACTGGGACACCAAGGACATGAGCCACGAGATCGAAGACAACAAGTTCGTCATCGACGAGGTGTGGAAGATGTACGGAGAGAAGTACGACAGCTTCGGAGGATGGTACCTCAGCACGGAAATCAGCCGTGACACAATCGGTGCAGTGGACGCATTCCACGCAATGGGAGCGCAGTGCAAGGAAGTATCAGGCGGAATGCCGGTATTCATCTCGCCATGGATCGACGGCAAGAAGGCCGTAAGCGCGGCCGGAGCAGCCCTGACGAAGGAAGACGCAGTATCTATCGAAGCACATGAAAGGGAATGGAGCCAGATATTCTCCGGCATCCATGATGTAGTCGACGCAGTCGCATTCCAGGACGGACACATCGACTACGACGAGCTCGACGCATTCTTCAGCGTGAACAAGAAGATGGCGGACAAATACGGCATGCAGTGCTGGACCAACGCCGAGACCTTCGACCGCGACATGCCTATCAAGTTCCTCCCGATCAAGTTCGACAAGCTCCGCCTCAAGCTGGAGGCTGCCAAGAGATGCGGATACGACAAGGCCATCACCTTCGAATTCCCGCACTTCCTCAGCCCTCAGTCTGTATACGGCGCAGCCGGCAATCTATATAATAGGTATAAGGAATATTTCAATATCAAATAATGGAGATTGCCGGTCAAGCCGGCAATGACGTCTTATGAAAAATACAATCGGATATGTGATCTTCATGGCGGTAGTTGCTGCCATCGGAGGAATATTGTTCGGATATGACACGGCTGTCATTTCAGGAACGACTTCAATCGTAAAGAACCAGTTCCAGCTTACAGACATGATGGAAGGCTGGTATGTAGGATGCGCGCTCATCGGCTCGATCGCCGGAGTGCTCGTGGCAGGATCGCTCAGCGACTACCTCGGCCGCAAGCTGACAATGCTCATTTCAGCCGCACTCTTCAGCATCTCGGCAATCGGATGCGCAGTCTGCGGAAGCTTTGACAGCCTCGTTGCATTCCGCATCATCGGCGGAGTCGGCATCGGTATCGTATCTATCGTTTCACCTATATATATATCAGAGGTATCGCCGGCAAAGATCCGCGGAACACTCGTATCGCTTTATCAGCTTGCAGTAACCATCGGATTCCTCCTCGCATACCTGATGAACTGGGTGATCGATTCGAACGGAAGCCTTTCTGTTGCAGGCAATCTTTGGACAAACATGTGGAACTGCGAGATGTGGCGCGGAATGCTCGGAAGCGAGACTCTCCCTGCCCTCCTATTCTTCTCCATCATATTCTTCATTCCTGAGAGTCCCAAGTGGCTGATCGTGAACGGAAAGCTTGACAAGGCATCCCGCGTCCTCAACAAGATCTACGCTACTTCGGACGAAGTTCAGGAAGAGATCAAGATTACCCGCGAGTCTCTTCAGGGAGAGGACAAGGGCAAATGGTCTGACCTTCTCAAGCCGGGTATCCTTCTGGCTGTCCTCGCAGGTAGCGCCATCGCGATCCTCGGACAGTTCATGGGAGTCAATGCAGTCCTCTACTACGGTCCTAAGATCTTCTCCGAGGCAGGTTTCGACAACCCGATGTTCTCTACCGTGCTCGTAGGAGTAGTCAACATGGTGACAACTATCCTCGCTGTCTTCATCATCGACCGCGTAGGACGCAAGCAGCTCATCTACTGGGGAGTAAGCGGCATGATCATCTGCCTTCTCGCAATCGGAATCTACTTCGCATGGGGAACCGCTCTCGGCCTGGGCAATGCATTCATGCTCACATTCTTCCTCGGATATGTGTTCTGCTGCGCGATATCGATCTCTGCGATAGTATTCGTCCTCCTTTCGGAGATGTACCCTAACAGCGTGCGCGGACGCGCCATGTCAATCGCCGGCTTCGCCCTCTGGATCGGAACATACCTCATCGGCCAGCTGACCCCTGTACTCCTCGGATGGAGCCAGGCAGGAACATTCTTCCTCTTCGCAGTGATGTGCGTTCCTTACATGCTCATCATGTGGAAGGTAATTCCTGAAACGACAGGAAAGACCCTCGAAGAGATCGAGGCATACTGGACCAGCAGAAAGAAATAGACTATCAAAAGGCCTAATGACTATGTCAGACTCAATCATCAACAGGATAGACGGCAAGAATTCCATCCTTAAGAAGATGGTCCTAAGTCTCTGCATAAACGAAGGAGACTACAGCCTAGCCGACCTCAGTAAAGAACTCAATACCAGTATCCCTACCATCACCAAAATTGTCGGGGAACTGATTGAGGACGGTTTCCTGAAGGAAGTAGGAAAGATCGACACCAACGGAGGACGCCGTCCGAGCGTATACGGGCTGAACCCTGACGCAGGTTATCTGGTAGGTATCGACATCAGGAGAAAATACATCAACTACACCGTAACCGACTTCAAGGGAAATGTGATAGAATCGCGCGAAAAGGTAGCCCTGACGGTGCAGAACTCAGAGGAATCCTTCAGACAGCTATGCCGCGACCTTAAAGCACAGCTGAAGGAGAACGGGATAGACCCTGAAAAGGTGCTCGCATACGGATTCAACCTTACCGGTCGAGTGAACAACGAGACCGGATACTGCTTCACATATTTCATCGGAGAGGACAAGCCGATAGCTTCGGTCCTCTCCGACGAAATGGGCAAGCCCGCGTTCGTCGAGAACGACTCGCGTGCGATGACCTATGGAGAATACATCTGCGGAGTAGCAAACAATGAGAGCAACATGCTCTTCATCAA
>JAFTYS010000086.1 GCA_017461285.1 Bacteroidales bacterium
TCATGTTTTCGGAATATTTGCGCCATTTGTCGATCAGGGCCTGCATATCGGCAGGGAGCTGGGAGTCAAAGCGGACCATCTGTTTCGTACGCGGATGGACGAAACCGAGGGTCTTGGCATGGAGGGCCTGACGAGGGAGAAGCTTGAAGCAGTTCTCGATGAACTGCCGGTATTTGGCGTAGATGGTTCCCTTGCGGATCTCCGAGCCATCATAGCGGCTGTCATTGAAGAGCGGATGACCGATCCAGTTGAAATGCACACGGATCTGATGGGTACGCCCTGTCTCAAGACGGCATTCCACAACGGTGACATAACCGAAGCGCTCAAGGACACGATAATGGGTCACTGCATGCTTTCCATGATCACCTTCCGGGAAGACCTTGAAACGCATACGGTCGTTAGGGTCGCGGCCGATATTGCCTGTGATCGTGCCTTCATCATCCTTGAGATTTCCCCAAACGATAGCGACATAGCGGCGTTCTATCGAATGTACGAAGAACTGCTTGGCAAGATCGAGCTGGGCCTCATCATTCTTGGCCACGACAAGCAGACCTGACGTATCCTTGTCTATCCTGTGGACAAGCACGCCCATCCTTTCATCCTCTGCATCAGGTCCTTGCGAGATACCGAGATGGTGTGCAAGAGCATTGACCAATGTACCTGAGAAGTGTCCATGACCCGGATGAACGACCATTCCAGCCTCCTTGTTGAGCACGAGCACGTCCTCATCTTCATGAACGATGTTCAGCGGAATGTCTTCAGGAAGTATTTCAAGCCCCCTGCGCTGATAAGGCATCACGAACTTGACCACATCGCCCGGACGGATGACATAGTTAGCCTTGACGATCCTGTCATTTACACGAATATATTCGGCCTTGATTGCAAGCTGTATGCGATGACGCGAGGTATACTCCATATGGGTGGCCAGATACTTGTCCACACGCATCGGAACCTGACCGGCAGAAATGTCGAAACGGTAATGCTCGAACATTTCCTGCTGCTCATCCTCGAACGCCACCTCGTCACCAGCCTGTGACGGATCAAAATCCTCTATCGGATCTTCATTGAAATCAAAGAATCTGTCCTGGCTCATTATCTTGAAGGTATTCTGTCAGGATTTACAGTAAGGTACAGCGAAAGATCACTTCCGACTGTAACTGGAATCTTGGATGCCTCAGGAGACTGCCTGTAAACCACGGCATTCAGGCTGTCCTCATAGTCCTTTACACTGTCGTCGAAGCGAAGTGTCTTGATATTAAGCGACTGCTTGTGAACAGCGTCGACGGCTGTCAGATACATCTTTCCTACAACATCCGGAACATATGTACTGGCATCACTGTCATGATTGAGTCCTAAAACGAGATCAATGACGGTATCCGCATCCACAGTCCTGCCCGGAGCTATCTCACGATTGCCTCTAAGCTGTCTGAGGACATTATTTGTAGCCATATCCTGGACATAGATAAGCTTGCCCACGGTCAGTCCTCTGGACTGAAGCTCCGCAATGGCCTGACGCAAAGAAAGGCCGACGAGATTCGGCACAGTCACCTTCTTTGCATTCATCGCATTGATGGTCAGGGATATGCGCCTGCCTTCCTTCACCTTGGCGCCCGGCTCCGGATTCTGGCTGCGGACTGCGCCCTTCTTCATTCTCTTGACAAATACCGAATCGGTAACCTCCACCCTCATGCCGGCCTGCGAAGCAGCTGCGTCAGCCTCCGCCACCGTCATGTTGGTGAAGTCTGGCACGACAATCTCCTGATTGTGCTTGGTGACAATATTCAGAAACACCATCGCGCCTACAATAAGTACGGCAGCGATGATAAACGCTGTCAAGAGGTTACGCACTATCCAGTTGCCGAAAAATCCTTTCTTCTGTGTCTTTTCGCTCATTATTATCTTACATTAATCAATTCATATGAACGGCATCCGAGGCCGATCTTTTCTCCGTACTCGACGCCGGCCTGCCAGTTGGTATCCGGATGTACGATACGGAACTTGTCCTCGCCCTTATGATGATGATGGCCGCAGCCGCATTCACCTTCATGGTGATAGTCCTTGTCAGAGATTGCATTGCCCTTGAGGCTCGGAGCCGCGATCACGAGATCAGCGCATGCGCAGTCGAGAGCGACAGGGTCGAAAGATGCAGCGATTCCGATGTCCGGAACAAGAGCCGCATCGTTATGGCCCCAGCA
>JAFTYS010000016.1 GCA_017461285.1 Bacteroidales bacterium
ATGAATCATGCGCTCTAACCAGCTGAGCTATCCCGCCATGACTTGTGTCAGATTTTGTTGAGATAGAAGGACTCGAACCCTCACTGACAGAGCCAGAATCTGTAGTGCTACCATTACACCATATCTCAATTTGGCTTCCCTTTTTGATTTGGGACTGCAAATGTATGAATGTTTTGTGAAAATGCAAAATATTTTGCACCAAATCCTTCATTTTTGTGCAAAAAGGCACTCATGACGGGTGAAAAAATACCCGCCGTGTGAAAATCATAGGCGGTCGATGTAGAGGATGCCGTCGAGATGGTCGATTTCGTGCTGGAAGATGACGGCTGTGAAGCCGGTTACTGTGTCGCGGACCATCGGGATGTCCCCGGAGGTGCAGGCGGATGAGAGGTCGGCGTATTCGATTATTATCTCGGTGGACCTCAGCACGTCGCCGCGGCGGTCAGGGACTGAGAGGCAGCCTTCGGGGCCGGCTGCCAATGAGTCCGCCGCCCATACTATGCGGATGTTCGGGTAGACTTCGAACGGATGGTCGGTCGTCCTGCCGTTCCATACAGGTTCCTTGTCGAACCTCTGGACGGCTACGACCCTGCGGTTGAGGCCGACCTGCGGGCCTGCGATGCCTACGCCGTCCTGCGACGGGTGGGTGACTGTCGCTGTCATCAGCCGGGCCAGCTCTTCATAGTCGGCAGACTGAAGAGCTTCGGCCGGCAGGTCCGAAGACGGCGTCCGCAGGACCAGACATTCGGCCGGGTCTTCGATGGTCAGCACATGCATGATGCTGTCTGCCCCGTGGATCAGGGCGAGCTCGTCTTTTGTGAATCCTTTCGGAGCCCTTGTGCATGATGCAAGGACCAGAAGCCCCAGAAAAGTCAGGGCGGCTGATTGCTTGATGTTCATTGCGGACTATCAGTCTGAGGTTTCGTCGGTTTTTCCCAGGAGCGCTACGGCATAGACCTCGCAGCCTTCTCCGCGGCCTACGAATCCGAGCTTTTCGGTAGTCGTCGCCTTGACGGATACGCGGGCAGGGGCTATGCCCATGATGCCGGCCAGACATTCGCGCATCTGCACGATGTAAGGCGCCAGCTTAGGGCGCTGCATGGCGATCGTTATGTCGCAGTTGACTACATGCCAGCCGTCTCTGGAGATCAGCTCCATCACGCGGCGCAGAAGTATCTTGCTGTCGATTCCCTTGAACTCGTCCGATGTGTCAGGGAAGTGTTTTCCTATGTCTCCGAGGGCGAGGGCGCCGAGGATGGCGTCGCACAGAGCGTGTATGGCCACGTCGCCGTCAGAATGGGCTATGCAGCCGACAGGGCTTTCCACAAGCACGCCTCCGAGCCATAAAGGAAGGCCGGGAGCAAGCGCGTGGACATCATATCCGTTTCCTATTCTCAAGTCCATATGCAAATAATTTCCACAAATGTAAATAAAAAACCCTAAATTTGCTCTTTAGACAAAAACAGAAAGCGATATGGGATTCAGTTTTAATTTCTTCGGGACGCAGGAAGTGCGCAAGTTCAGCTACAAGCCTCGTTTCTACGATCCTGAAACAGAAGAAAGACGAAAGAAATACGGCGATTTCACAAAGCCTAAGGACACCAAGTATGTGCCCGGACAGCATGTGAAGGGCAGTTTCCGTGACGGCAACTACCAGAGGACCGAAGAGGTCAGCCGCAACCAGAAGATCATCGGAATGGTTACGATGATTCTTCTCTTTGCAGTTGTCTTCCTGATTTTCAAGTATTTCCCTCTTCTTATAGATTCCCTGGGAAAATAGTATGGACATAAGGATATTACCAAGCAACATAGCGAACATGATCGCCGCGGGAGAGGTCGTGCAGAGACCTGCATCCGTGGTGAAGGAACTCATGGAGAATGCCGTGGACGCCGGTGCGGACCAGGTCACGGTCGTGATCCAGGATGCGGGAAGGACCCTGATCCAGGTCATCGACAACGGCTGCGGAATGTCTCCGGACCAGGCGGTGCTCTGCTTTGAGCGCCATGCGACATCGAAGCTGCGTACGGCCGAGGATCTGGGCAACATCCTGACCTTCGGTTTCCGCGGAGAGGCCCTGGCCTCGATCGCGGCGGTGGCGGAGGTGACGCTGAAGACCCGCAGGGAGGAGGATGAGGTCGGATGCCAGGTGGACTTCGCGGACTCGCAGCATCTTGCGACAAGCGAGGCTGCCGTCCCAAGAGGAGCCAACTTCAGCGTCCGCAACCTTTTCTATAATGTGCCCGCGCGCCGCAAGTTCCTCAAATCTGACAATGTCGAGTTCAAGCACATAGTTTCAGAATTCACTCGTGTGGCCCTGACACGTCCTGACATAGGATTCACGCTGACCCACAACGGCAAGGATGTCTTTGTCCTGAGGCCAGCCAAGTCGTTGAAGTTCAGGATACAGGACGTTCTGGGAACCAATGTGGCGAATGATGTGGTGGACATAAAGGCAGAAACCTCGATAGCTTCGATCTCGGGTTTCGTGGGCCGTCCGGATGCGGCCAGAAAAGGCCTCGGAAACCAGTATTTCTTCGTCAACGGCCGTTTCTTCAAGAGTCCGTACCTCCATAAGGCGGTGATGAAGGCATATGAGAACCTGATCCCTGACGGGGTGACCCCTCCATATTTCATTTACCTAGAGGTCGATCCGCAGTCGGTAGATGTCAATATCCATCCGACCAAGACCGAGATAAAGTTCGAGGACGACAGCGTTCTCTTCCAGATACTTTTCGCATGCATAAAGGAGTCTCTAGGAAAGAATTCGTTCGGCGACAGCATCGATTTTGACCGTGAGGGAGTGCCTGAGATACCGGCTTTCGGAAAGAACTTCTACGAGGCCCATCAGGTGAGCGAACCGCAGCCGGGCCTTGACCCTACATACAATCCGTTCGACAATGACGGCTTCGCCTCTGTCGATTCTCCGTTCTCGAATTCATTTGCCCCGGCGGCCGGTTCCGGCCGGGCGTACGGGGCGGAATGGCCGGAGGCCGCGGCGTCTTTCGACGCCGGCCTCCGGCCCCAGGGCGACCCGCTCTCCGCAAGGAGCGGGTACGCCCAAGGCGCCAGCCGCTTCATAGAAAAGCGCGACGACTACGGCAAGCTTTTCGAAGACAAGCTGACTCCTTCGAAGTCCGTCCTGGTGCTCGGCGGAAAGTATATCGTGGCATCGGCGGGCAGCGGCATGATGGTGGTGAACATCCACCGTGCCAATGAGCGCATCCTCTATGAACGCTTCCTGGAAGCGATGTCCATGAATGCCCATGTGACCCAGACCGCGCTTTTCCCTGTGACGGTCCAGGTAGGCGTCGAGAACATGTGCCTTTTCAGCGAGCATGCAGCCATGTTGGAAAGCCTCGGATTCGACATCGCACCTTTCGGAACCGACACGATAGTGGTGAACGGCGTGCCCGAAGGATACAGCGCCGAAGCCGGAAAGGTCCAGGCCATGGTGGCCGACCTCCTGCTGATACTTGCCGACGACCATGGCTCTCTTCCTGAGATGATGACTGCCAATCTGGCATCCCGCTTTGCCATGCTCGGTGCCTTGAAGGGCGATCCTGTCACAAATCCCGTTGAGGCACAGAGGTTGATTGACAGACTGATGTCCTGCACGAATGCTGAATTCACCAGCACCGGAAAAAGGATAATCACCATAATCCCTGTAGAAGAGATTGAAAAAAGGTTTTGATCTATAAATTTAAAGTTAATGAGTTATTACAGCTATAACAACAGAGGCGGCGGCTTCCTCAGCAGCATCCCGACAGCGACCAAGAACATCATCATCATCAATGTTCTTGTCATGATCATGACCTCCCTGAACGGAGACCTCATGTACCAGAAGTTCGCCCTCTTCTATCCTACATCACCGTTCTTCCGCTGGTGGCAGCCGGTGACCCATATGTTCATGCACGGAGGATTCTGGCATTTGTTCTTCAACATGTACACCCTCTATTTCTTCGGCCGTGTGCTTGAGGAAAGGTGGGGCGCAAAGAAGTTCCTGATCTTCTATTTCGTGACAGGTCTCGGCGCAGCCCTGATCCATACGGGTGTCGAATGGATCCAGATGCATCATTGGATGAACCAGGTGGCGGAAGGTTCGATGGCCGCCCAGGCTAATATCCATGCCCTCAAGATTACTCCGACCGTCGGCGCTTCCGGCGCGATCTACGGCGTCCTCATGGGCTTCGCGATGCTCTATCCTGATGCTATCCTCACATTGATCTTCCCTCCTGTATCGATGAAGGCGAAGTGGTTCGTGCTCATCTTCGGAGGCATCGAGCTCCTTACCGGAATAACGGGCGTAGGCGGCGGAATCGCCCATTTCGCCCATCTCGGCGGCCTCATCTTCGGCTACCTGCTGATCATGTACTGGAAGAAGAAGCGCACCCTGTACGGCAGAGACTATTAAGATACGACCTTTATGGCCAGAAACAGATTCTTCGGACTGACATCACGCGTGCTGATGCTGATAGTGGCAGGGCTTCTGACCCTGTCCTATGCGTCCATTGTCGTCAATCCGGCGAAAGTCTGGTTCATATCCCTGGCCGGCATATTCTTCATCCCGCTTTCCATCCTGAACGTCTTCCTGCTTCTGTGGGCCATCAAGCGCCGTTCGAAATCCTTCATGATTCCGCTCCTGGCCTTGCTGCCGTCGGTATTCTTTGTAGGAAGATATATCCAGTTCGACTCGGACGAGGACCGCATAGCGAGGATGTCCCATACCGGAAAGACCCTGAAGATCATTTCCTACAACGTAGGCCGCTTTGCCCACGACGAAGGAGAGTTCTCATCCCGGGAGGAATGTATGGATTCCGTGTTTGCCTTCATCCTGGACCAGGATCCTGACATAATATGTCTCCAAGAGTTCCGCACTTCCGACGTGGATCGCATAAGGACCCTCATAAAGAGGAGGTTGGGCGACTATCAGGCCAGCTATTACCTGTTTCCGACAGGAAAGGGAGGTTTCGGAAATCTGACCCTCAGCCGTATGCCTGTCAGGAGCAAAGGAGTCATAAAGTTCGAGGAGAGCGCCAATCTGGCCCTTTATACGGACTATACCTACCATGGCCGTGACTTCCGTGTCTACAACTGCCACTTCGAAAGCTACAACATATCCATGTCCGGCCTTCTCCGCGCCATGATGAACAAGGACAGCGATGTCTTTACGGAGACCGGCAACAAGATGAAGAAATCGATAACCAGGCGCCCGAAGCAGGTCGACCAGGTCTTCTCGGACATCGAGAACTGCCCTTTGGAATCCTTCGTCTGCGGCGATTTCAACGACAACCCTATGTCGTACACATACTATCGAATGAAGAAGGGAAGAAAGGATGCATTCATAGAGGCAGGCGACGGTTTCGGAGCGACCTATGCCACCATGTGGCCGCTTCTGAGGATAGACTATGTGCTTTTCCCTGACTCTTTCCAGGCTGTCTCGCATGAGATTCCGCGCGTGCCATATTCCGACCACTATCCGGTCATTACAGAAATAGAATTATGATTGCAGAAATACAGAAAGCACTGGAGGTGCTGCGAAAGGGCGGCATCATCCTCTATCCGACCGATACCGTCTGGGGTATCGGCTGCGATGCGACAGATCCTGCCGCCGTGGCAAAGGTATATGAAATCAAGAAACGCGCTGACAGCAAGTCGCTTGTGCTCCTTGCCAGCGACATGGACATGATCTGCCGTTATGTGAAAGAAGTGCCTGAAATGGCCGTCCAGCTGGTCGAGGTCAATGACAAGCCTATGACCATCATCTATCCGGGAGCGGTCGCAGGAGGCCCTGAAGACAAGGCCTCAAAGGGCTGCCTCGCCTACAACACCGTCGCTGAAGACGGCACGGTGGGCATCAGGATTCCGATGATGGATTTCTGCCAGCAGCTGGTGGCGAGGCTTGGCCGTCCGGTCGTTTCGACCTCGGCCAACATCTCCGGCGAGCCGACTCCGAAGAAATTCAGCGAGATATCTCAGGAAATCCGTGAAGCGGTGGACCACATCGTGGAGCCGGGCCTGGAACGCGGAGCGACAGGCCGCTCATCATCAATAATCAAGGTCGGTCTGGACTATTCCATCGAAATCATCCGGAAATAACGAGATATACAACAGTTTGATTGATGCTCAGATGGTTGTATTCTGTGGTTACATGCGGTCGAAATAGACTGCGGAGACGGCTGTGAGAGCAGCCGTCTCTGTCCGCAGGCGGGAGTCTCCCAGATGGACCGGGATGAAGCCGTGGGACAGGGCCAGTTCTGCCTCGGCGCGTGAGAAATCGCCTTCAGGGCCAATCAGAACCACTATTTCATTGCATTCGTGTTCTGACAGGACTTCCTTGATGCTTCTGCGTGGGACGTTCTCGTCCTCGAAGCAGTAGGCTATCAGCAATAATCTGTCAGAAGCGCCCCTTATGTCATCCTGAGCGCCAGCGAAGGATCTTCCGCTCTGCTCCAGAATGAACTCCTTCACAGACACAGGTTCATTCACTGCCGGAACGGCGCCTTTCAGAGACTGCTTTGCAGCGCTGACAAGTATCTTCTCCAGACGTGCCGTCTTGAAGACCCTTCTCTCGGAATGCTCTCCTATCACAGGAGAAATCTCGTCCAGACCGATCTCGCAGGCCTTTTCTGCAAACCATTCGTAGCGGTCGTTGTTCTTGGTAGGGCATACTGCCATATGGAGGCGGTACGGATGGCCTCCCCAGTTTTCCTCTGAAGAAATCACCATGGCCTCGACGCCTTTCGGGCTGTCGACGGATATCCGGCACCTGTAAAGGGTGCCGCATCCGTCGACGACAGAGATCTCGTCGCCGGCTCGGTGCCTCAGCACCTTGACGCAGTGGGCTGATTCGTCCTGGTCCAGACGGCAGATGCCGCCTTCTATGTCTTTAGAATAGAAAAGTTCCATGGTGATTCTTTTATCGGGTGCAAACTTACATAAAAGATTCTTCACTTCGTTCAGAATGACAGGAAGAAATGTTCAGAATGACAGGAAGAAATGTTCGGAATGAGGAGAAGAAATGTTACTTTTGTGGGATGAATTAAAACTGAAAAGCTATGAAGAAACGTTTTCTGGCGCTGGATGTCCTGAGGGGACTGACAGTCACCATGATGATAATAGTGAATAACCCCGGCTCATGGAGCCGTGCCTTTCCGCCCCTGCGCCATGCGGCGTGGGACGGATGCACCCCATGTGACCTTGTTTTCCCGTTCTTCCTTTTCTGTGTGGGAACTTCTATGGCGTTCTCACTGGCGCGTTATGCATCGCTCTCTTGGGATGCCCTCAAGAAGATACTGAAGAGGGGAGTGCTTCTTTATCTGACCGGACTTCTTCTGACTGCATTTCCGTTTTATCCTTCTGCTTCTGAAATGAACCCCGACCTCAGTTTCTGGCAGAACTGGCTGGCATGGGCCGGAGAACTCAGGCTTGTCGGAATCCTGGCCAGGATCGCCATGTGCTACGTCCTGGGGTCCGTTCTTGTGCTTTGGCTCCAGAGCAATAAGAAGATCGGCATCGCCATGGGTTTGCTTTGTGCCCTCCATGTAGGTCTGCTGCTGATTTTTGCAGGTCCTGAAGGAGCGTTTACCCTCGAAGGAAATTTTGCGCGGAAGTTTGACGTCGCTCTTCTGGGAGAGAACCATGTCTATACCGGTTATGGAATCCCTTTCGATCCTGAAGGAATCTTCGGCGCGTTGACGGGCACATGCACCGTTCTTATAGGTTATCTGATCGGAAGGATGATCCGTCAATCGAACGCCCGTTTCGCAGAGGAAGGAAAGGTCGAGGATTCGCCGACCGGCATTTCTGCGCGCATGTTCGCTATATCTGCGGCATCCCTTCTTCTGGGCCTTGC
The DNA here is from genome assembly GCA_017461285.1 of Bacteroidales bacterium. Next base: position 7,854 of record JAFTYS010000016.1, read on the forward strand.
CCTCAGCATATGGATCCCGATAAACAAGCCGCTCTGGTCAGTTTCATATGTGTTCTATGCCGGAGGATGGGCGATCTTTGTCCTCGCCCTGATGACTTACCTCATCGATGCCAGAGGCTGGGAAAAGCCTTTCTTCCCGTTCAAGGCCATGGGTATGAACGCCCTTGCGATGTTTGTGCTTTCAGGACTGCTGATGAAGATAATATGGAGGTATACGTCATGGGACTATACCGCTGTCTTCGGCGTGAATGAGGTCATGTCCCTGATCTTTGCTCTGCTGTATATGTCTGTCCATCTGGTCATCGCAATCGTTCTTTATAAGAAGAATATCTTCATCAAGCTCTAGCATATGTATATAGGACTCATATCTGATACCCACGGAGTTTTCGACGCCCGCATCAGGGAATTCCTGGAGCCGGTCGACCAGATATGGCATGCGGGGGATTTCGGCGGCGGCATGGAAATGGCCGCCGAGATAGCGCGGTTCAAACCGCTTCTGGGAGTCGCAGGAAACTGCGACAACCATGACCTGCGCTTCGAACATCCTCTCCACCGCTTCTTCGAATGTGAGGGCATGAAGGTCCTGATGACCCATGTCGGAGGATATCCCGGAAGGTATGACGTTCGTGCCAAAGTGCTGATAGACAAGTATAAGCCGGACATCTTCGTGTGCGGCCATTCCCATATTCTGAAAGTCGTGCGGGATCCCCGCCGCAATATGCTGGTGATCAATCCCGGAGCTGCGGGCATTCAGGGGTTCCATATCGTCCGTACGGCTCTTCGCTTCAAGATAGAGCAGGGAAACATCCATTCGATGGAAGTCTTCGAGCTGGAACGTGACTGACACCGTCGGAGGACATCTCAAAAATGACGGTTCAGATATTGCAATTAAAATTGGAAATATTTAAATTTGCCAATGAAGTACAATTGTAAAGTTTTTAGATTATGAAGAAGATTTTGATTTCAATGGCAGTTGTTGCCGTTATGCTTGCAGCAGGTTCATGCTCATGTTCTAACAACAAGAAGGCTGAATGTACAGACTCATGCTGCGACAAGAAAAAGACTGAGTGCTGCGAAAAGGATACTAAGTGCGCTGAAAGCAAGTGCGCCGGATGTGACAAGGCTGACGAGTGCGGCGAGGCAGCAGTGCCATGCGATGCCGAAAAATGCGCGAACTGCGAGAAGGCTGAAGGCTGCGACAAGAAGGCTGAGTAATCATCCTGAAAGATCTCATATGGTCCCGGTTCCGTTGAGGATTCGGGACTTTTTTATATATTTGCTGACATTATGGCAACAGTGAAGACAAAGACGATATGGTTCTGCAAGTCATGCGGAAACGAGAGTCCGAAATGGATGGGCAGATGCCCTGCATGCGGGGAATGGAACACTATGGTGGAGGAGACCGTGGCGACCGGAAAGAAGGCCGGTCCGGCTGCGGCATCGGCTGTGCCCGGTTCGGGCCAGAAACCGATGCCCCTTTCCCATATAGACTCGTCGGTGGAGAGCCGCATTTCCCTTAACAACGGGGAAGTGGACCGTATCCTCGGAGGAGGTCTTGTCGAGGGGTCGCTTGTGCTGATCGGCGGTGAGCCGGGCATAGGCAAGTCGACCCTTTCGCTCCAGATTCCTCTTCATTGTCCTAATCTGAAGACCCTTTATGTGACAGGTGAGGAGAGCGCGAAACAGGTCAAGCTTCGTGCTGCCCGCATAGGCGGAGATGACTCCAACTGCTTCATCTACAGCGAGACGCTGATGGAAAACATCATCGCTGAAGCCAGGGCCATGATGCCGGACCTGATGGTTGTGGATTCGGTCCAGACCATGTTCTCCCAGAATGTCGAGTCTTCTCCTGGCTCCGTGACACAGATCAAGGAGACTGCAGCCATGCTCCTGCGCTTCGCGAAGGAGACGGGCGTGCCGGTGATCCTCATCGGACACATCACAAAGGAGGGAAGCATAGCTGGACCTAAGATTCTGGAACATATCGTGGACGTCGTGCTTCAGTTTGAAGGAGACAACCGAGGCACATACAGGCTTCTGCGCAGCATCAAGAACCGTTTCGGATCGACGTCCGAACTGGCTGTATTCGAGATGACGGGAAAAGGGCTCAGGGAAGTCAGCAATCCATCCGAAATGCTGATCCCGATGCATGAGGAAGGCCTCAGCGGAGTCGCCGTCAGCGCCATGCTGGACGGCACCAGGCCTTTCCTTATCGAGGTCCAGGCCCTTGTCAGTTCGGCTGCATACGGAACTCCTCAGCGCAGCGCGACAGGATTCGACGTCCGCCGTCTGAACATGCTTCTGGCGGTACTGGAGAAACGTGCCGGCTTCAAGCTAAGCGTAAAGGATGTCTTCCTGAACATGGCCGGAGGTCTTAAGGTCAGCGATCCGGCTTGTGACCTGGCGGTCATCAGCGCCGTCCTCTCTTCAAACTTCGATTTTGCGATTCCGTCAGACACCTGTTTCGCGGGCGAGATAGGCCTCAGCGGCGAGGTCCGTCCGGTTGCACAGACGGACCGCCGTATCATAGAGGCAGCCCGTCTGGGATTCAAAAAGATATATGTCTCAAGCTTCAGCAGTCTGGAAGGCCTCGACAGCGAGCTCTCAAAGCTCCCTGGCCAGAAAACCGCAGGCAGCGACTCCTCAAAGTCCCCTTCCCAGAAAGGCCCCGGCATCCAGGTAATAAAAGTCGCCGACGTTCCCGCCCTCTGCCGCACCCTCTTCAAATCCTGAAGGCGCATTCTGCCTCTCACACTGATGCATCTCCTTCCGTCAATTGAAGCCACTCTCTGCTAGTCAACTTTGCCGATTTAACTGATCTTGCAACCTTCATCTTGTCACGCTGATGCCGCCTCCAGCCATTCTCGAATGCCAGCAGTTCCCTAACCATGTCTGAACTGCCGGGATGTTGAACGGGACATTTCCAGGTGTTCGATCTTCCGGAAATTCTCTGAACTGCCGGGAGGTTGAGCGGGGGAGTTGCGGTTGTGGTGGGCTGCGGGGCGGGTGCTGCCGCTCAACGGGATGAAAATCCCGAGGTTGAGCGGCCCGCCCCCTTCCAGACCCGTCTCCAGCGCCCTCCTCCCCGCTCAACCTCCTGAGTCTTAAGAGAATATTTGGATTTCACATTTTGATTTGCAATCTTTGTGACGACTTCAGGGTCCGCATGAATGGTCTGAGCGGAAGTTGAGGGGAATTGAAGAATGTGACAGACCAACAGAACAATGAGGAGTATGGAAGGTAGAGAGCGACAAGGATTCTATCATGTATGTACTGACGGCACAGTCTTGCCGTGGATGTTTCAGGATACAGATGATTTCATAGCCGGAATAAACCGGATCGGAATATGCAAAGTCGTTTCCGGTATCTATGTCTGGACTTTTACTTTAATGGACAACCATGTCCATTTCCTGCTTTATGGCAGTAGAGCGTCATGCAAACTGTTCATAGATAAATATAAGCTGCTGACCGGAAAGTGGATTTCCCATAAATATAATCTGTCAGGGCATCTCAGGGATTTGCCGGTATCTATAATTCCTTTGAAAACTGAAGAGGATATCATGGAGACGATTGCATATATAGACAGGAATGCCATCGTGGCCGGTTTCAAGGGACTGCCTTCTGAATATCCATGGTCATCTTCAAATATTTTGTTCAAAGACCGGACGGGCGGAGATTGGAGACGTATTGGAGAGTTTTCTTCCAATCAGTTGAGGGGCCTGCTTAAGACCAGGATCACTATTCCTGAAGATTGGACTGTCAATGAGCAGGGAATGCTGAATCCGGAATGCTTCACAGAGTGCCGGAAAGTGGAATCTCTTTTCAAGAGTCCTGTGAGATACCTATACTTCATTACCAAGAAGCTTGAGGGAAAGATAGATCTCGCTCTTGCCCAGGGACAGAAGGCTTTCATTCCGGATAAGGATCTCAGACCGATTGCAACAGACCTGTGCATCAAGACTTTCCAGACAGATGAAATCAGGAAACTGGACATAAAGTCCCGTCTGGTTCTCGCCCGGATCCTGAGGCGGGATTATGCAGCGTCGCCTAAACAGATAGCCCGGATGCTTTACCTGAATGCAGACGTGCTCAAAGGTTTTGTCTAGATCATTTCGAGACTAGGGCCAAGAGGTTGAGCGGAAAAATGGTGTTTGAAGGCATTTCGGTCGCTCAACGTCGGGTTTTTCTGCCCGTTGAGCGACCGAATCATCGTTTAAAGTGTCTCCAGAGCAGTCCAGTCCGCTCAACCTCTTGGATTTATTTTCCGGCGAGGGATTTTTCCCAGGCCCAGGCTGAGGCCAGGGTCTCTTCGATCGTGCGCTCAGCCTTCCAGCCGAGCTCCTCGTTTGCGAGGGTTGTGTCCGCCCAGATGGCGACTACGTCGCCTGGGCGGCGCGGAGCTATCTTGTAGTTGAGCTTCAGATCGTTGACTTTCTCGAATGCATCTACAAGCTCCTGTACGGATACCGGACGTCCGGTTCCTACATTGAATATCTCGTAGCCTTCCTTCATCCTGCCGTCAAGCATTCTTGAAACCGCAGCCACATGGGCCTTTGCGAGGTCTACGATGTCTATGTAGTCTCGGAGACATGTGCCGTCTTCGGTAGGGTAGTCGTTGCCGAAGATGCTGAGGCATTCACGCTTTCCGATTGCTGTCTGGGTGATGAAAGGAACGAGGTTGTTAGGAACGCCGCGCGGAAGTTCGCCGATGAGGGCTGACGGATGGGCTCCGATAGGGTTGAAGTAGCGCAGGGCGATGCCCTTGATGGACTCTGTAGCGCGGACGGTGTCGCGGAGGATGTCCTCGCACATGGTCTTGGTGTTTCCGTAAGGGGATGTTGCAGGGAGACGTGGAGTCTGCTCTGTTACAGGCAGGTTCTCGGCCTCGCCATATACTGTTGCGGAAGACGAGAAGAGCACGTTGCATCCGCCATGGTTCTTCGCAGCCTCGAGGATGTTGAGGAATGAGACGAGGTTGTTGCGGTAGTACATGAGCGGCTCTGCTACGGATTCTCCTACGGCCTTGAATGCCGCGAAGTGGATCACAGCATCTATCTTCTGCTCGTCGAAGAGCCTGTTCACAGCCGCATAGTCGCAGCAGTCGATCTCATAGAAAGGGATGTCATCCCTTCCTGTAATCTTCTTCACTCCATTGAAGCAGGTCAGGTCGCAGTTCGACATGTTGTCAGCCACTACGACTTCATAGCCCGCCGCAAAAAGCTCTACAGTCACATGACTGCCGATATAGCCGGCTCCGCCGGAAACAAGTACTGTCTTTGCCATAATAGTCTTTGTAAGATGTTATGCAAAGATATGGATAATTCCTTAACCCTTTCTCAAAAATGACTATTTTTGTAAACTCCTTGCCGAATGCAATGGCTCCATGGCTGACACCTGTGTCAAAAATTGCCCTAAAACTGTCACAGGTGTGCCGGGAATTGCCCTGAATGCCCTGTTTGAGTGACAGCTGTGTCAAAATAAGACAAGAAACTGTCACAGGTGTCGGGATTGTCATTCCGAGCGACCGGAAGGAGACGGGGAATCTATATCAAAGAATGGAAATGAAACGTACTGTAATGATTGTGATGCTGCTGGCGGCCTTTGCGGCAAATGCGCAGCAGATGGAAGAGACACTCCAGGCGAAAGTGGAGGCGTTGGCTTCGGATGTGGCTTTCAGCCAGTCTGTAGTCGGGATATGCGCCCGGACTGCAGGCGGAGAGACCCTTGTGGACATTAATTCGGAAGTGATGATGCTTCCGGCATCCAACATGAAGCTTATCAGTACAGGCGCTGCACTGCATGCCCTGGGTCCGGACTGGCAGTTCGAGACCAGTCTCGGATATGACGGAACGATAGAAGACGGGACGCTGCAAGGGGACCTGTATATCATAGGCGGTGGCGACCCGACCCTTGGGTCGAAGGATTCGATAGCGGTCGCTATAGAGCGTACCTTTGCGCAGTGGGAGGCGGTAATACGTGCTGCCGGGATCCGCAGGATCGATGGCAGGATTGTCGGCGACGGCAGGTTCTTCGAAGGCATGGCGGAGGAGCCGACATGGCTTCTGGAAGACGCCGGGACATATTATGGTGCCGGAACGACCGGACTGATGTTCTATGAGAACATGCAGTCCTTCTCGGTTTCGGCTGGAGCAGAAGTCGGGGATCCTGTGAACATAAAGCCATATTATCCGGAGGCTCCGTGGATGGAGTTCAGATACAACTGTTCGACAGGAAAGGAGGGGACCGGGGACATGCTGTACATGTATGTCAGCGATCTGGCTCCGGTTGCTGAAGTCAGAGGTACATTCGGAGTCGACAGGGCTGCCAAAAGAGTGGATTGTGCCAATAAGTTTCCGGAATATACATGTGCATACTATTTTTATAACTATTTGAAAAAGAGGGGTCTGACTTGTACGGGAGGCCCTTCGGATGCCAGGTCTGGCGTTGCACTGACGTCTATGTATGGCGTTGCATCAGAGGCCGGGCGGGCCGTGGCCGGCGCCTTGGCGCCGGCTGCCCGCCCGGACCATGCCTCGTCGCTCACGCTCCTCGGCTCCACCTTCTCTCCGACCCTGGACCGTATAGCCTTCGAGACCAACCATGCCAGCAACAACGTCTTCGCAGAGACCCTGCTCCGCATCCTCGGAAAGGAATTCAGAGGGAGCGCCAGCTATGACTCCTGCTATGTTGCGCTGAATGATGTGCTGAAAGAACTTGCAGTAGACACATCCCGCGGCCTTCAGGTCCAGGACGGCAGCGGCCTCTCACGTCAGAACTATGTCTCGGCAGACTTCCTCTGCCGTTTCCTTGATGCCATGATGGATTCTCCCGCTTATGCTTCCTTCCTTGCAAGCCTGCCTTCGCCTGGCGGCAACGGAACCCTGAACTATAACATGAAAGGCCAGCCCGCCGCACTCCGTGAGAGAATCAAGGTCAAGAGCGGTTCGATGAACGGCGTCCGCTGCTACAGCGGCTACATCCTTCCAGCCGACGTAAATTCCGAAACCATCGTCTTCTCGATCCTGACCAACAACTGCACCTCCCCAAGCTGGAAAGTCCGTCCCCTCCTTGACAAGATCATGGTCACTCTTGCCTCGACAAACTGATGAAATAATAAAAAAAAGAAAAATCTGCCGTTGTTTTACCCTAAAACAACGACTTTTTCATATCTCCCTGTTAATTTTGCCTGTACCGATTATTTAATTAATTTTGCAATGGAGAAGGTTACAGTGAAAAGGATTTCAGTCTGGGAGAAGGTTTCAGACTTTATGATGGACATATCGAAATATGTTCTGACGGCAGTAATCATTACATCAGCATTTGAGGAATTGTCGGATGTGGGATGGGTGATGTATGTGGCAGGAGTGGCCGGTGCTGCTATTCTGTTTTTGTTCAGTATTCTGGTTATGAAATTTATAAATACTAAAGAATGAGAACTACGATAATCTTATTGGGATTATGTCTGGTGGGTATTGCAGGTATAATTCTGGTGTCTACTAAGAAAGGTAGAGAATGGATGAGGAAGATTGACTCATGAAAATGAAACAGTCCGGAACTCCTATCGGGGTTCCGGACTTTCTTGTCTTTCAGACGTCTTGGAGATTACTCCTGCTTTGAAACTACTGCGCTAAGCTTCTCGCAGAGCTCGTCAAGCTTCTCGAACATCTCCTTTGTGAGACCGTTGTAGTATGCCTTCTTTGGTCCCTCCGGGTGGTTTGCCCTGGTCTTGAGGTCATTGTAAAGGTCTACAGCCTCATCGATTATCGCTACGATTTCGTCACCATCCTTGTGTGGATTCAGCGCTACGAAGAGTGCGCAGTCATCAATGAATTCTGCAACGAAAAATTCGATGTCTTTCTTGAAAACTCTAAGGTTCATGATAAATACGTATTTAAATTGTTATAACGCCGACAAAGGTAGTAAAAAAATACGAAGTTCCGCCTTAATCTGTCTGTTACATTCCAGACAACTCTTCTAAAGTCAATCCGGTCGCTTCCGATATCATCTCAAGCGACATTCCCATCGCGATGAGTTTTTCAGCAGTCGCCCTTCTTGCTGCTAACTCACCTTCAGCGCGGCCTTCAGCTCGACCTTCAGCTCGTCCTTCTTCGAGTCCTTCTGCACGACCATCAGCCCGACCTTCCTCGTGCCCTGCCTTGTAACCCTTTTCACGGGCAAAGTCTTCAATGTTCTTCAGATCCCAGTTCATTCTCAATGATTTTTTATATGCTTCCATCTCTTCATCGGTAAAATTAAACATTTCAGACAATTTGTACAAATATTTAATTACATCATTGTCAAATGACGAAGGGATGTCTTTGAACTGATGC
>JAFTYS010000087.1 GCA_017461285.1 Bacteroidales bacterium
AAGACATTTTTTTTTCTTTGCACAGCTCCATCAAGGTGCTATACAAAGAATCGTGAGATTGCCCCGTTACTGCCCCGTTTTTTACGGGAAAATCGCCTAACTTGTTGTTATTCAACTCGTTAGACGATTTTTGCGGAGAGAGAGGGATTCGAACCCCCGGACCCGTTAAGATCAACGGTTTTCAAGACCGCCGCATTCGACCACTCTGCCATCTCTCCAATATTGTTCCCTTTGAAAGGGAATGCAAAGGTACGAATAAAATCGAAACCTGCAAATTATTTTTCACTTTTTTCTTCTTCCTTAGCAAAAAACTTGTACTGGAATATCAGAAGGTAGATCGCTCCGCAGGTCACGCAGCTGTCGGCGAAGTTGAAGACTGCGCCGAAGAACGTGCGCGGATAGTCCATCCAAGGAAGCTGATAGTCGAACAGAGGGAAATAGAACATGTCCACGACCTGTCCGAACATGAAGGCGAACGGAGCACCTGGCATCACCGTCTCCGGCCATATGAGACCGTAGAAGAAGCAGTCGATGATGTTGCCCAGAGCACCGGCTGTGATCATGGTAAGGCCCACAAGCACTCCCGTCGGGGTTTCCTCAGACTTTGCAAGCTTTCCGATCCACCAGAAGAGTCCGCCGAAGAGGACTATGCGGAACAGGGAGAGCAGGACCTTGCCCCACACTCCGCCGAAAGCCATGCCGAAGGCCATGCCCTTGTTGAGGACGAAATGGAGCTTGAACCAGTCCCCTATCACGTCTATGGTCTCGCCAAGGTCCATGTTCGTCTTGACCAGAATCTTGATGATCTGGTCAAGAACGACTAGAACTGCTCCGAGGATTAAAAGTCTTGTCCCTTTTGAAACCTTCATGCCTATTTGTTCTTGTTCATCATCTCCTTAGCCTCGACGGTAAGGGTTGCATGAGGAACGAGACGAAGTCTTTCCTTAGGGATAAGCTTGCCGGTCACGCGGCATACTCCGTATGTCTTGTTCTCGATTCTGATGAGCGCTGCCTCAAGATTCTGGATGAACTTGTACTGGCGCTGCGCGAGAGCACCTGCCTCTTCCTTTGAAAGAGCTGTCGCGCCTTCTTCCATCACCTTGAATGTAGGAGAGGTGTCTTCGATATCGTTGCTTGAATCGTGGGTCACGATGTCACGAAGAGTCCTATATTCCTTTTTTGCGTTTTCAAGCATTTCTATAATGATGGCCTTGAACTCCTGGAGTTCCTCATCACTGTAACGTACCTTGAATTCAGGTGCGTTCTTCATTTCTTCTGCCATAATATATTGTTTTTATAGTTAAAGTGTTCCTTAGCATTTAGCCACTGAAATGCGGATCATTCCGTCATTCCACTCTACTTCAGGAGCGTCTCCGGCCTCTGCGAGCGGAGCGGCCTCGACCGAAAGGGCGAGGGTCTGCGCTCCGACATAGGCGGCGAAGTTCGCCAGCGAAGCGGCGATCTCTTCGCCGTCTGCACCGTCTGCAAAAATCTTCACATTGACCTTGTCGGTAACATCGAATCCGCTGCTCTTGCGCAGGTTCTGGATTCGGTTGATCAGCTCACGTGCGACACCTTCCTGCCTGAGGGCCTCGGTGATGGTGATGTCGAGGGCGATCGTCATCGCGCCTTCTGTCGCCACGAGCCATCCCGGCATGTCCTCTGAAGAGATCTCATAGTCTCCGGCATTGAGGGTAACGTCGCCTGAAGCGAGGTTCAAAACATATCCCGTGCCAGAAGCCTCTGCAGCCTGGATTTCATTTATAACCTCCTGCGAGAGGGTTCCGAACGCAGCGGCGATCTCCTTCATCTGCTTTCCGTATATCTTTCCGAGAGTCTTGAAGTTAGGCTTGATCTTCTTTGTGATCAGACCTGTGGTATCTGAAATGAATTCTGCCTCCTTGACATTGACCTCATTGAGGATCAGGTCCTTCACAAGCTCCAGCTGATCCTTCACACGCGCGTCGATCACAGGAATTATGATCTTAGAGAGAGGCTTGCGTACATTGACCTCTGCCTTGCGGCGGAGTGCGAGCACCATGGATGTAGCCCTCTGTGCAAGAGCCATACGCTCTTCGAGATCCTTGTCTACGACAGTCTCGTCATATGCAGGCATAGCCACATAATGTACCGAATCCGCGCCTTCCACCAGGTCGGTGTAGAGACGGTCCATGAAGAACGGAGCGATAGGGGCTGCGAGCTTGGATACAGCCACGAGCACCTGGTAGAGGGTCTGGTATGCCGAAAGCTTGTCTGTGTCCATCTGTCCTCCCCAGAAACGCTTTCTTCCGAGACGGACGTACCAGTTGCTGACATGGTCGCAGACGAAATCCTGGATCAGACGGCCTGCAGTCGTGATGTCATAGTCCTCATATGCCGCCGTAACATCCTTCACGAGGGTGTTCAGAAGCGAGATCACCCATCTGTCGATCTCCGGACGCTCCGACATCGGCACAGCCTCTGCCGCAGGATCGAATCCGTCGATGTTCGCATAAAGGGCGAAGAATGAATATGTGTTGTAGAGAGTTCCGAAGAACTTGCGGCGCACCTCGTCGACACCGCCCACGTCGAAACGGAGGTTGTCCCAAGGCTGCGCATTTGTCAGCATGTACCATCTGAGGGCGTCGGCGCCGTATGTGTCGAGAGCCCAGAAAGGATCGACCGCATTGCCCAGACGCTTGCTCATCTTGTTGCCGTCCTTGTCGAGGACAAGTCCGTTCGAGATCACGCGCCTGAACGCGCACTTGTCGCTGACCATCGTGTTTATCGCATGGAGGGTATAGAACCATCCGCGGGTCTGGTCCACGCCTTCGGCGATGAAGTCAGCAGTGATTCCGAACTTGTCGGAATCAAGGTTGCGGAGGCCTTCCTGCGCATACGGCATGGCACCTGAATCGAACCATACGTCGATCAGGTCGAGCTCGCGCACCATCTTCTTTCCGCTGTCCGAAACGAGGAAGATATTGTCCACGTACGGACGGTGTATGTCGATCTTGTCGTAGTTTTCCTTTGACATGTCCTTAGGATCGAAGCCCTTGGCTGCGAACGGATTCTCTGTCATGAATCCGGCTGCCACAGCCTTGTCGATCTCCGCATAAAGCTCGGCGATCGAACCGATGCACTTCGCTTCCTTTCCGTCCTCGGTCTGCCAGATCGGGAGAGGGGTTCCCCAGTAGCGGCTGCGGCTGAGGTTCCAGTCCTGGATGTTCTCGAGCCACTTTCCGAAACGGCCTGTACCTGTCGACTCCGGCTTCCACATGATCTGCTCGTTGAGCTCCATCATCCTCTCGCGGACTGCTGTCGTCCTGATGAACCATGAGTTGAGAGGATAGTAGAGCACCGGCTTGTCTGTGCGCCAGCAGTGAGGATAGTTATGGGTGTGCTTCTCGATCTTGAACGCCTTGTTCTGCTGCTTGAGCATCACGCAAAGGTCCACATCGAGGGTCGGAGCATCTGCCGGAAGTTCAGGATCGTATGCATTCTTCACATAGCGGCCTGCCCACTCCCTGTACTCATCCGACATGTTTGCAGCAACGTATTCAGGGTCGAAGTCCTCGACGCGGAAGAAACGTCCGCGGAGATCGACCTGCGCCTGAAGGTCGCCGTTACGGTCCACGACCTGAAGGCCGGGAACGCCGGCAAGCCTTGCCACCTTGGCGTCATCGGCACCGAAGGTAGGAGCGATGTGCACGATACCTGTACCGTCCTCTGTAGTCACATAGTCGCCTGGGATTACACGGAAAGCGCCTTCGCCAGGGTTGAACCAAGGGATGAGCTGCTCGTAGCTGATGCCGACGAGATCCGTTCCCTTGAGAGTGCCCTCAAGCACCTTGAACTCCTGCTTCTTAGGATTGAAATGTGCATTCACGAGAGCCTGGGCCACGATATAGAGGGCCTGCTCGCCTGTGTACGGATTCGATGAAACCACGCGCACATAGTCGATGTTCGGGCCGACGCAGAGGGCGGTGTTCGAAGGCAAGGTCCATGGAGTCGTCGTCCATGCAAGGATGTATGCAGGCACGCCCTCGCTGAAGAGGAACTCCGATTTATTGTCACGCACCACCTTGAACTGGGCCACGGCGGTCGTGTCCTTCACGTCACGGTAGCAGCCAGGCTGGTTGAGTTCATGGGTGCTGAGTCCTGTTCCTGCTGCAGGAGAGTATGGCTGGATGGACTTTCCCTTGTATAGAAGGCCCTTGTCATAGATCTTCTTGAGAAGGTACCAGAGGGTCTCGATGTAGCGGTTGTCGTAGGTGATGTAAGGGTCGTTCATGTCTACCCAATAGCCCACACGCTCGGTCATGTTCACCCACTCTGCAGTGTACTTCATGACCTCCTTGCGGCATGCGTCGTTGTACTCCTCGACGCTGATCTTCGTACCGATGTCCTCCTTGGTGATGCCCAGCATCTTCTCGACGCCTAGCTCCACAGGAAGGCCGTGTGTGTCCCATCCTGCCCTTCTGTTCACCTTATATCCGCTCTGGGTCTTGTAGCGGCAGATGGCGTCCTTGATCGAACGGGCCATCACATGGTGGATGCCCGGCATACCATTCGCAGAAGGCGGACCCTCGAAGAAAATGAACTCCGGAGCACCTTCCCTCAACTCAAGCGACTTCTCGAACGCATGGTTCTTCTTCCATCTGTCGAGCACCTCGTTGCCTGTCGCAACCAGATCAAGACCTTTATATTCTCTAAATTTCATAAATAAAAATTATTATCTATTTTTGCAATCAGAAAATCCCGTTGGGAAATTTGAATCTGCAAATATAGACATTTTAAGGCAAATATGAACATCCTGGATATCATTCTTTTGATTTGCTTCATCCCCGCCCTCGTCCAGGGCATCAGGAAAGGCTTCATCGCCCAGGCGATCTCCATAATTTCCATAATCGTCGGCATCTGGGCATCGGCCAGATTCGCCGACGTAGTGGCAGCTTGGGTAGCGCAGTACATCACCGCATCGGAGCAGGTGATGAAGATCGTGGCGTTCGCCCTTATCCTGATAGTGGTGTTCTTCCTGCTCGGCCTTCTCGGCAAAGCCCTTGAAGGAATATTCAACTTCGTGCTTCTGGGCTGGCTCAACAAGCTTCTCGGAGTGGTCTTCGCCCTCCTGAAGACAGCGCTCATAGTAGGACTGGTCATCATGGCCTTCAGCTCCCTCAACGACACCTTCCACCTCGTCAAGGAAGAAGTCCTGAACGAATCCGTCCTCTACCCGCCATTGAAGAAAGTCGCCTTCGATGTGTTCCCATACATCAAGGACATGCTGAACCTCGGCAAATAAAAAGGAGAAGGCAAGATGGAAAGGATCATTCTGATAGAGACATCGACAGCCCTCTGCTCCGTAGCCCTCGCTGAAGACGGAGCGGTGGTCGGCTACCGCGAAAGTTCAGCCCCCAAGGCACATGCATCACTCACAGCAGTGTTCATCCAGGAAATGCTCGGCGAGCGCGGCCTGACCATGGCCGACTGCGACGCCGTATGCGTCAGCATGGGCCCGGGCTCATACACCGGCCTCCGCGTCGGCGTCTCCACAGCCAAAGGCCTCTGCTTCGGAAGCTGCAAGCCTCTCCTCGCAGTGGGCACCCTAGACACCCTCGTCGCCCAGGCCGCAGCTGCTTGCTATCCCGATGCCGCTGCATGTCATCCCGATGCCCCAGCTTGTCATCCTGAGCGAAGCGAAGGATCTTTCCCCTGCCCCCCTTCAGGCAACTACCGCTACATCATCCCGATGATCGACGCCCGCCGCATGGAAGTCTACACGGCAGTGTTTGAAGCGGATGCGAAAGGATCTCCCCGCTACCGTCAGATAACGGAAACCGCGCCGGCAATCATCGACGAAACCAGCTTCTCAGAATACCTGGAGCAGGGTCCATGCCTGTTCATAGGTGACGGCGCCGGCAAATGCGCCGATGTAATCAGGCACCCGAACGCAACCTTCTGCCAATGCTGGCCGAAAGCATCATCGATGCTGGAACCCGCAGTTGCAGCCTTCCGCACCGGCAACTTCCAGGACGTAGCCTACTTCGAACCCTTCTACCTGAAGGAATTCGTAGCCACCGTCAGCAAAAAGAAACTCTGGTAGCATCGCCTCGCCTCCCATCGCCTCCTAGCGCACCGCAGAACATTCCGCAACATTTCCCCAGATTCCCGGACACGACACGCAAAAATACCTCTAAAACTGCATGTCGTGGCACATTCCGCGGCATTTTCCCAGATTCCCGGACACAACACGCAACAAAGGCTCTCCCATTGCGCGTCGTGGTATCTGCCATAGGTAGTTCTTCCGGAGACTCATTCGCAGTCCATACTGCTAACAAACAAACTGCGAGTCCCCAGCCTGACCAAGTTCCTGAAACAGGCACGAGAAAGAAGGCAACAGTCGAGCGGGCGGAGAGCCTTCGGGAGAGCTCTCCGTCCCGTTCGAACTGTAGCTGCCGGAAACCGTATACTCCGGCAGCGGTGCCCCAGACAAAACACCTCAACCTTTACCAACCTTTACCACTTCCCACACTCCCTTCCATATTCCCCTACGCCAATCCTACTAGTTCTGCCACGACACGCAAAACCACCTCTAAAACTGCGCGTCGCGGCACCTTCCGAGGCATTTCCCCTGTTTTCCGGACACGACACGCAACAAAAGCTCTCCCGTTGCGCGTCGTGGTATCTGCCATAGGTAGTTCTTCCGGAGACTCATTCGCAGTCCCTGCTGCTAACAAACTGCCAGCCAGTCCCAAGCCTGACCAAGTTCATGAAACAGGCACGAGGAAGAAGGCAACAGTCGAGCGGGGCGGAGAGCCTTCGGGAGAGCTCTCCGTCCCGTTCGAACTGTAGCTGCCGGAAACCGTATACTCCGGCAGCGGTGCCCCAGACAAAACACCTCAACCTTTACCACTTCCCACACTCCCTTCCATATTCCCCTACGCCAATCCTACTAGTTCTGCCACGACACGCAAAACCCATCCCTGAAACTGCGCGTCGCGGCACCTTCCGCGGCATTTCCCCTATTTTCCGGACACGACACGCAAAAAAACCTCTAAAACTGCATGTCGTGGCACATTTCGCGGCATTTTCCCAGATTCCCGGACACGACACGCAACAAAGGCTCTCCCATTGCGCGTCGTGGTATCTGCCACAGGTAGTTCTTCCGGAGACTTGTCCTTCCGAGGTTTTTCCGGGGTGTCCTTCCGAGACCTTCTGAGGTCCTCCCTGGGGCTTGTCCTACCGAGAACACCCAACACCCGCCCCTTCCAAAAACATCAGACCCTTCCGAGTCATTCCGAAAACATCCGGCCCCTCCCCAAAATACCCAACACCCAAACCCTTCCAAAAACATCCCGAGAACCTTCCGAGATCTCCCCACAAGACACAGTCACAAAACCGTTTGTTCGATTGTCCATTGCGGTATCGGCGGCAGACATCTCGTTGGGCAGTATGGTCGGGACGCCTGCACAGGCGTTTGGAATTTGTTCGATTTTTTATAAAAATCGAACAAATTCCAAACGCAAAAACAGCAACAGACAAACCTCTACAGCTGTTTTCAGAAAATATCCGCATACATTTTCGGTATGCGGATATTTACATGGAACTTTGCAGAAGAAACTTGTTAAAAAATGAAAAAGACATATCACATCTGCATATCCGCAGGGGATGAACTGTACTGCAGGGACGAGGAAGACTACATCCGATGCTTCAACTCTCTGGCCATAGCTGTTGCAGAAACAGAATCTGCCCTTCTTGTCGAATCGATCATGTCCAACCACATGCATGAATGCGTCAGAAGCAGCAACGTGAAACAGCTGATTCAGTCACAACGATACAAACATGCACGTTACTTCAATGCCAAATATAAACGCAAGGGACGCCTAGGAGAAAAATCACCATTCATAATTGAAGTCGAAGGAATCTATCACACCATGGCAGCATTGAGCTATACTCTGCGAAACGCCCTGCATCACGGAATAACTGCAACTCCATTCGGATATCCGCATTGCTCTGCACGCGCCATATTTCAGAAAGATCTGGGGCACTATGAAAAATCGGACCTGATGGCTGAACATAACATGAGCGCACACCTACCGTCGCGAAGGAAATGTCCGGCAGGATGGAAGATGGACAAAAGCGGACTGATACTTAGAGAATGCGTGATAGACACATCGGATGTTGAACACATATATGGCACCCCGCGGAATTTCCTGTACCACATGAACCGTCTGTCTGGAGAAGAATGGAGACGGGAGCAGGAGAAAGACAAGAGACCGGCCATGCCCATAACAATCGATGCCATCGAGAACGGCATCACATATCAGACGATGGAACAGATGCTTACCAATGAGCATGGGCGGAATGATTACAGGAGGATGACCGACATGGAGGTATGCCATATCATCGACAAAGTCATACTGCCGGAAGCAGGAAGGGAATCCGTATATACACTGACCGATTCGGAGAAGTCGGCGATTGCCCGGCACCTATACAGAATGTACAAACTACCGGAAAGCCAGATCAAACGATGTCTTGCCATGTCCGGAGCATAGAAGAGAATTCTACGAAACACAACATCGTTCTTTTGGCCGTGCTTCAGGACACGTTCATAAGTTCCGGACACGACGCGCAATAACGGCCATTTCGGTGAGCATCGTGGCAGGACCAGGCAGGCGCAGACAGAACCTGGGTAGGACCGGGCAGGACTAGGCAGGGCCTGCGCCGAGCAGAATCATGATGAAAATTCTTTCATCGAAGGGTCTGCACATCAATAAAATTTACTATATTGCCAACGATTAGATGCTTGGTAGGAATTGTAGAATTGTTAAGATTGGTCGGTGATGGCTTTCAGAGATGGGCCTATCATTAACCATTTTAAAAAAAACATTTTTATGTTTAAAAACAATTCTAAAGAGCCTTCGGGCCAGATGGTCGAACTCAATGGAGTTCAGTACCAAGTGATTGACGGTGTCCTATACCGTTATGCAGACATGACCCTGGACAAGGGTTTCAAGATCGTTCTGGGAAGTCCCGGAAGCGAGGAGATTCTAAAGAATCTGCTGAATCGTCTGATAGGAACAAAGATTGTCCATCTGGAATATCGCACAAGCGAATATCCCGGCATGACAGAGGACGACAGGGCATCAAGATTCGATGTCCATTGCAAAGACATCGACGGAAGTGATTTCGTAATAGAGATGCAGAACTGGCAGCAGAAGTACTTCAACAAAAGAGCTGTCTACTATTCTTCTCTAGCAGTGCAGAGCCAGGCTGCAGAAGAATATCGAAGACAGAAAGAAGTGCTTAAGACCAATTGGAATTATGACTTCCGCCCATCATATGTGGTCAGTTTTCTGAACTTCATGAGCTGGGTTGCAGATGGATGCGAGAAGAGGCTGAACGAATATGTAGCGACATATCGTTACCGCGACATCGAAACCGACAATGAGCTTGGCGACGGCACAAACCTGGTCTTCATCGATCTTGCAAGATTCACCAAGAGCATTGATGAATGCCATAGTCTGGAAGACATGTGGCTATATAGCATAAAGAACATGTCACGCCAGAACACCTGCCCGGACACCATAACAGGGACAGAGATAGAACCCCTGTTCCATATGGCAGAACTGGCAAAGATGACAAAAGAACAACGAATATCTTTGGAGGTAAGTATTATGAGTAGAAACGACATGCTGAACTCAATGAGAGAGACCCTTGAAGAAGCTTGCAAAGAAGCTACTGCCAAAGGACTTGCCAAAGGACATGCGGAAGGAAGAGCAGAAGTTATCCAGGCAATGCTACAGAACGGCATATCTCCCGAATTGATTTCGAAAGCTCTCAACATGACAACAGAGCAGATACTGGAGTACCTGAAGTAACAGGTCCATATCTTATTCATCGACCGAACGCGCTACAGCTCGTAGACCGGCCAATTCTGCCGTTCAACGTTCAGGTCGGCGGTCGTGTGGGCCGGCGCTCCGGCCGGCCTGCACACTCCCGCCGCAAAACCACAATCACCATCTCTGCATCTCATCTGAAGGACACGACGCGCAAGTTTTCTACTATTGCTGCGCTTCGTGGCAGAGAAAACAGGAAATGCTTTCGGAATCAGTCACGAAGCGCAATAACGGCCATCCAGTTGCGCTTCGCGTCCGAAATCCCCAACCGGAAGCCCGGACCGAAAGCCCGAACGGCAACCTCAGTCAGGAGAACGAACCAACGAACCGAATCCCTATCCGGCATACCGGACAACAACCCCAATCAGAAAATCGCGCTGAATCCAAAACCAGCCAACAACAGCGACTCAATCCAGTCGCAATCAACCAGGCAAGCCAGACAAGCGAGCCAATCCAGTCGCAACCAGCCAATAACACCCAGCCAGCCGAAACCAACAGCAAGCAGCCTATCCAGCCGCAACACCAGCCGATCACTCAACAGCCTCTACCCCGATATAAACATCGCGGCACTCGAATGCCTCTTCAGACGGAGCCTTGGTCTCTCCAGCCAGCCCCTTCAAAACATTCGCAACAGAGCTCAGGCTGACAGATCCGCTGTTATCCGTCTGGCCAGAAAACTTAAGGAAGAAACGGATCGGGGTGAATATTTTATAACGGTCTTGATTACTAGAATCGTAAAACACAAACTGGTTAGTATTATTTATCATACCATCGGTCGTAGCATTCGGCATCCATACCTGATCATACGTAAAGCTGAACACTGCCGGTCTATCCGGATAATCTTTTCTTCCAAGCACCATGATTGCAGAACGCTCACCAGGCTGATTGAAAGAAGAAGCCTGATAGAATCCCTCGGGTCGCAGGTCAAGGCCACATATATTAGCAGAGAACACATTCATATTGCTATTAGTATATTTTCCATTAAGCAAAGCACTATATATTGACTCCGGAAAGTTCTTCGTATTGGTAAATTTTCGTATACGAAGGCCACGAGTAATAATCTTGGAAGTAAAGCTATATCCCAAATAGTCAAGCATAGACACAATTTCTTCTCCTTGAGGAATACAATATTCAGCAAATGAATATGATGATTTTGGTAGCATACCACTACCCTCCAATGCTTTGAAGTTATACATCGGTGTTATCATACGACGTTCTCTCTCCTCCATTGTAGGATACTGGTTATATGGGTCATAATCAGGGTATTCCGGATCAGGAGTAACCAATCCATTTTCGCCACTCATATTCTTCAGATCCTTGACCGATAAAAATAAATATCCCGGCTCAATATCTTTAGACTCGGATGGCAGCGCGACCCCTGGGGCACCCACCAAATTATAGTTGACGAGAGGAGTACCATCTATCTGTGTCGCCGCTCTAAGGTCTCTGGACATCCAGAACTGATTATATCCGATCTTTACTAAAGGATATAGACGTTCTTCAACTCCACGCTGCTTTCCAACCCTTCGATCCACCAGATAATGAGGAGACAATATTCCGACTTTATGCGGAGAATCAGATGATATTAGCTGATAACATAAATATGGGTCACCACCCTGATTTGGTATTGCTATATGTCCGTCATATGACTGCTTATTAGTAACCTTTTCGTTTTCGGCTCGAAGTTCGAATGACGTAATTCTATTGGCAGTACCATTCCATGTTATTATCCCGCCATGCATAAAGTAATCCGTCGAGTCTTGTGAACTTACGCCATAATAGCCTTCATGAGCGCCCCAATAATCGTTGGCAGTTTTGTTTACGGTCCAAGTATGACCATGCATAGGAGCAAAAACGCCACCCCTTGAATACCCTTCATGGGGTTCCGGCCAAAAGCCACCGGATGTACCCTGTTCTCCATACATCACATCATAAATAAACCTCAGGACATACCCCGTATCCAGGTTCGGTTCTCCCGTAGGCCTGAGCTTATAGAACACCCATGCCTGAGAATTGATATATTTGGTCTGGACATCACTCTCCGAAGGATGTGGAGTTCCGGTATTCACATCTGCATCAAAAGTTCCCTTTCCCGGCTGAAAATGAAGATACTCCCTGCAGAGCAGGCCGACAGGCTGGCCGGTCTCGGGATCGAGAACGTCGTATACCCATGTCTCGTCATCACCGATTTCTGGAGCGACATAATCATGCTTCTCGACCACATTGAGATAATAGTTCCTACCTGGTTTGAAGGATATCCTGCTCATGTTCATACTGGTCTTATACTTCTTCGTCACGCCTTCAGGATTGACGATACTCAAGATAGTCGTACCTGGAGTTATAACATGGTTTGACGGAACGATAGCTCTGAACATGTAGTTGCCGGAATTGGCCCTTCCGAACTCCCACATTATGATATCCTGGGTATCATCGACAAGCAGATACGACACGTCATCCAAGTTATTCTCCATTTCCTCCAGAGATCCCCTGACAAGATTCAATTGACGGACGCCCTTAGGACGACCCAGCAAAGTCGGCACCTCACCTTCCTTGATCAGACTCGGTTCAACTTCGACAATGACATTAGACATCGCGTGGTCCATCTTCACAAAGACACAATGAAGAGTAGGGTCAGGCGCGCATATATCCCACAACAAGTCAGAAGCCTCATATTTCTCTCGCTGATTCTGATTCGCAAGAATCATATGGCTGTACTTCTGCAAGTCGCTCAATTCCTTGACATTCTTATCATATGGATAATAGAACAGATACTTGTAGCTGTCATTACGCGGAAGATCGTCCTCATCACTGATCGGAGCAAGGAAACGACGGTCCTCACCTGTCTCCACATTCGTATGGACAGACACACGATAACGTGCGTTCTTCGTGCTTCCTGAAATGACGTTCAGATCTGCATCCAATGCAAAGCAGCCGACAGTGTCCTCCTTCTCAAAATCAGAGTGGATCGCATCTGCGTAAGTAACACGAGTTTGTGGAGTAGGATCCTCCAAAATAAAGTAAACGGAATCCGGAAAGGCTTCCCCGCTTGGCAGCCCCGGTCTTACCGGTTCCATATTCTCATCCATCGAGCATGACATACATATGCCAGCAAGAAGGAGCAAGCCAATAAAGAGTTGCTTCGTCCTGTTCATAAAAGAAATGGTTATTAGTTTTCTGTAATTAAGTTTAAGGTCAAGTGGTCGTAGTTCGTCTTGATATGTGGTTAGTCAGTTATATGGTTATATGGTCGAATAGTTTATATGGTTATTTAGTCATCAGTGTTTTAAAGTTCATCAGCCTCCAGCCCGACATACACGTCACAGTTCTCGACCGGAGCGGAAGAAGCCGACCTGGTAGCAAGCCCCATAGAACTTACGCTTACTCCGCCTGTATCCGCCTGACCATCGAACTTCATGAAGAAGCGAAGAGGAGCAAAGCAGTCCACTTTTCTTGGTAGACTCCATGGTTCTGTGTAGTAAAATTGATCTTCAGGAGGAAGGTTCTCAGTCGATGCTTGAAACACCAAATAAAAAGGCAGACAGAACATATATACATGTTGATTATCTGTCTTATTCTCATCTTCAATGTGAAATGCTCCGGCACTACCTAGATTTACTCGACCAGTTTCGGTATAATAGCCCTCTGCCTGCAAATCAAGTCCACAGATATTTGCCGAATAACTGTTAAATCCTGTATCGGTAAATTTTCCAGCTCTAAGAGCCTCATACTCTGTCTCAATAAATTGTTGATTATTAGTAAACCTCGTACGACTCTGACGTGTGATGATCTTTTTACCGGCAGACCATCCAAGATATGTCATGAGACTCATTACAGCAGCTTTAGTTGGCATATAATACTTAGAAGACGTAAAGGTCGATGTTGGCAACATGCCGGAACCATCTAGCGCTTTTGCGTTATACATAGGAGAAATCAGGTAGTCTTCTCTTTCATCCGCATCGTATTGATTATAAGGATCATAATACGTATATGTCACGCCATCAACTACTTCGGTATTACTAAGTTTAGAAGCCACATATATATATCCTGCACCTCCCTCCGAAAGATTGTTTGGAAGATTCAGACCTGGGTTTAAGGAATCCGCACTATTATAATTTGAGAGTGGAGTTCCATCAATCTGTGTAGCAGCCCTCAACGACCTGGACATCCAGAATTGATTATAGCCGATCTTGACGAGAGGATACATTCGTTCCTCAACAGTACGACTTTTGCTGATTCTTCTGTCAATAAGGTAATGAGGAGACAGCAATGCAATCTTGTGAGGCGGATTTTCTGTAATTGGATGATAGCAAAGAAATGGAACTCCGTTATCATCAATAGCCACATGGCCTTGTTTTACTTCCTCATTTGTAACCACGTTCTCCGCCTCAGGATCCGGTTCAGACTCAGTATAAGGCAATGAGAACCATGAGATTACATTTTGGCTTCCATCCCATTGGATAACGCCGCCATGCATATAATGATCCGTATAGGTTTCGGTCTGGACACCATACTTATATCCTTCTTTATCAGTAGTCCATGTCCAATCATGACCATGTGAAGGAGTGAACAATCCACCTACTGTATCATAATAATTCAGATGTGGCAAAGGCCAATACGCAAATTCTAACGTAGCCGAACCACCACGCAACTTCACATCATTAATAAACCTAAGCACATACCCGGTATTGAGATCAGGAACTCCTGTAGTCATATTATTCTTATAAAGCACCCAGGCCTGAGAAGAAATGTACTTTGTTGGTTCCACACCGCCAGTATATGGTACTCCTGTCTCAACGTCTTTATTCTGATAGGTATTTCCCGGTTGAAAATGAAGATATTCCTTGCACAGCAGTCCCACCGGTTCCATTGTTTCTGGATCTAGGACATCATACACCCATGTTTCATCATCATCTACTTCATCCGGCGCAACAACCTCCCTCTCCTTCACCAGCGTCATACGGTAAGTCTTTCCCGGCTCGAAAGACAGACCTTTTGATAGCCTGTAGGTGACCTTGTTACCTTCGGGGTTTTCAAGGTTGAGGACCTTAGAACCAGATGAAATAGTATGATTTGCAGGGACAGCTGCGCGGAACATAAAATTACCGGAAGTGGCGTAGCCGAATTCCCACATCGTAATACTCTTTCTTGAATCTTCTGCCAGTTCATATGAACCTTCCACACCCATATCTGCAGTCATCGTCGCCAGATCCGGCTTAACAAGATCAAGCTTTGAGACTGTGGTCGGGATGTTCAGAAGCGTAGGGACCGTTCCTTCCTTGATCAAGCCGCTTTCCACCTCGACAATGATCTGAGCCATAGCGTGGTCCATCTCCACATATACACTTTGCTTAGCCGCATCCGGAATACAGATGTCCCATAACAGATCGGATGCTTCATACCTGTCGCGGTCATTCTGATCGGTATTGACGCTATGGACATACTCTTCCAGCTGATCCAGCGATGTTATTTCCGGATCATAAGGATAATAGAACAGATACTTGGATTTGGACTTATTCAGGTCATCGCTATCTGTCACCGGAGAAAGAAAGCGACGGTCTTCGCCTGTCGTGATATTTGTATGGACAGACACACGATAACAGGAATTCGGCTTAAAGCCTTCGCCTTCTGCGGCTGTCAGATCATCATTCAATGCGAAACATCCGACCAGGTCCTCCTTTTCAAAATCCGCATGAAGACCGTCACCCGCATATGTCACACGGGTAAGCGGCGCAGGGTCCGCAAGGATGAAGAACACAGAATCCGGCAGTTCTGTCTCCACCTCCGGCACTTCCGGCTCAAAAGCCTCCTCCATTGCGCAAGAAGTGAAAAGCACTACAGAAAAGAGCAAAATAAAACAAGAATATATTATTCTATTCATACATGTATTCTATTTAATAATTATGCGATTAAGCGTTATAGTTCCTCCCCAAACCGCTGTATCTACATATATATCCTCACTAATATCTTTGGTTATGGTAAATATAACCGTACGTTCAGTTTCCGAACCAACCCATGGGAATTGATATCCTGCTAATACTTCTTGCTGATTACTCTTATATTTCAAAGACACATAGCCATTAGATGATGGAGATTGAGTACATTCCAATATAATCAAACTTCCTGATTGAATCGTTGACGATTGTGAGGCCACTATATCAATGTCTTCATTCATCATATTTGCTGTTCCACTCCATATCACCTTCGCACAATTGAAAGTATATTCAACACTTCCCTTATCGCCAGAGATAAGTGTAAGAGTCGTGTTATTTCCAGCATCCGCCGGAATCGCAATACTGAGCTTAGATTCAGACAGAGTATGGGATACGTCTGCGCCATTGACCTGAACTCCAGTAAGCGCTGATCCGTTAGCGACATTGACCTCAATCGTACTTCCCGAGTAGATTTCCATCGCATTAAGGTCGTCCGTAATATAGCACCAAGGATAATCAATCGTCAATTCCTGACACGCGACGCTTGTTCCGTTGGCAAGGTTCAGATAGATCTGACCTGTCTTTGCCTCAGCAGGAACTAGCACTGTTATAGATAACTCAGTGCGTGTACCCTCGTCTGGGACAACCGGTGTAGAGCATCCTGCGAATGTCACACCAGTCACTAGATCCATATCAGAACCGTTGATTGTCAATTGCTCACCAACAAATGCCTTTTCCGCAGGATTATATGAAATCCAGACTGGCTTAACCAAAGTATACAAAACATCTATAGTCTTGCCATACTTCGTCACAAGTGAGATGCTACCTTCAATTGCTGTATCCGGCACCTTCACACTAATTTCTGTTCCACTGATTACAGGCTCCTCCGCAGGAGTTACATTGTTATGGAACTTGACACTTGAAACAAGATCCATATCTGTACCTGTTATTGTCACGGTCGTTCCCGCCTTTATCGGAGACGGAAGGCTCACACCCGTAGGGAATGCCATCTCATATCTTCCTGCCTGCACCTTGTATCCGTACTGGTTGACAAGATATATCGTTCCGTCACTCGTAACACCTGAAGGCAACTCGAACGACAAACCATCTGCTAAGTCTGCATCTGTAACTTCCACAGTATGGGTCGCGCCACCATCGACAACAATCTTGACAGACTTGGCAAACTCAAGATTATTACCAGTAACGGTAATTGTTCCATTCTCCCTCACCTCATGGACTCCGTTACTGTCATTATCTCCCTTGAGGGTACTTACCGAACATTCGTTTATCTTATTAACAGTCAACTGAATACCCACGCTTGTTCCGTTGGCAAGATTCAGATTCAACGTACCGGTAGAAGCATTGTCCGGCACAGTTACAGAAATCTCTCCCTCCGCATATTCGAAAGATACAGATCCGACATTGTTCATATAAATCGATGTCACCAAATCAAGATCGGTTCCTTCTATAGTCAGAGGCTCTCGTGGTTCAACCGTGATATCACTTCCAGAAGTAACCACCGGCTTGACAAGAACATATACACCAATAGTCACCACGTCTCCTGACTTCGATACATATGAAGCGGTTCCATCTTTTGCCGTTGCAGGCATTTCAAACGTAAGGGTCTTCTTATCATCAGAAACAATGAATGTCGTAACTTCAGCATTCTCCAACTTTATTGACTTGATAAGATGGAGGTTTTCACCGATCAGCGTCACTATATCACCAGCCTTGAATAAAGGCTTGTCATCAACTTTCTCACGGGTTCCTGTCATTGAAGTCACGCTTGGCTGAGCAAATGTCAGCACCGGACAGGTCACGGTCGTTCCGTTGAGCAATGTAAGAGTAAGAGCGCCGGTCTTGCCATCATCCGGAACCCTAACAGTCAGTGAGGCCTCGCTCTTGACAGATGGTTCAACAGGAGTTGAAGATCCGACAAAAGTAACTGTCTTGACGAGATCAAGGTCTGTTCCGGTAATTACAAGATCATCACCAGCCTCGACGACTGAAGGATTGTAATAGTTTTCTGCTGCAACAATCGGAACTGTAAGAGTATAGTTACCGGCAAGAATCTCTGCACCCGACCTTGCAATCACATATACTGATCCGTCAAGCGCTTCATCAGGCATAATGAATGTCAAGGCAGACGCATTAACCTTGGCAAATTCCACATCCATTACGGTTTCTCCCCACTTGATTCTCACACCGGTAGCAAGATCAAGGTTGCTTCCGCTGATTGTTATTGTCGCCTTAGCCTTGAACTTGCCCTCAGAAGCTGAAATGTCTGTTACCTCTGGTACAGCAACTATAATCTCACCAAGACCATCGCATGGCACCATAGTGCCATTCGCAAGCATGAATGCGATTGTTCCGGTCACAGCCATATCAGGTACAGTCACCGTAAGCGACGTTCCTTCAGAATTAACTTCCACATCAGCAGCCACATCTCCGCCGAATACAACTCTGGTCACAAGATCAAGGTCAGTACCCGTAATCGTAAGGGTCGTCTCACCAGGTTTTACGGAATTACTGCTGACAGCTATAGCAACAGGTTTGACAAGAACATAAGTACCTGCAGAAACAGCGATACCGCTGGATGTCACCAGATATACATCACCATCCTTTGCCGTCGGAGGAACAGTGATTGTAATTTGGCTATGATCATCTGCAACTTCATAGAATGCATCATCCAGTTTATATACGCCCTCAAGCCTCAATGATGCAGCGTAGTCAAGATTCTGTCCGGTCACGACAAGCGTCTCACCAGCCTTGACAAGGATACCTTCTGTTTCATCCCTGTCAGTCGTTGAAGACAACGACAGATTCTCCGGCATCGTCTGGTCTTCAATAAGATCCGATGCTCCGCCGTTATTCCAGTCGTTGATGATGATGTAGCCGTGGCCGGCTTTTGCTATATGAAGGATGTAGAGTTTCCCTTCTTCCAGAACAGAAAGCTTTTCTTCAAGAGGGAGTGTGAATTCGGTTAGTTCAGCAATCTCACCGCCTTTCAGAGTCGCATTCAGATTCCATTCGCTTATAGTCTGAGCAGGGAGCATCATGCGATAGACCCTTTCCTTACCTGTCGTATTGATAAGTCCTGGAGTAATCGTGCCATCATATAAAGCGTTGGCATTATCAGTATATTTTGTCTGGTCTCCAGTCGAAAGGTCGAGCTTCACTCCCCTCACAATACTAGGACTCGACACCGAAACATTCTCAATCGAATACCCATCCGCTATATCGCAATGTATCTCAATCGTTGCCGTCTTCTTTTTAAAGGTAAGATCGACAGGATGAGTAGCATTTTCCTTGTTAATGGGATTACCATTATCTGCAGTATATCCTACCCACAGGTGGTCGCTGTGGTTAAGTTTGAGCTTTGTCTGATCTTTACCGTCATCAGGGGTTGTGTCGGTATAGTCCGTATTGACAAACATCGGATATGAAGTCCAGTTTCCGTCAGTCAATTTATCAGCGAGATATGTAGTATTTCCCCACTCAATCTTATTCGGATACGTCTCATCCAAAGTCTCCACATAAGGATAATAGAAGAAGAAGGCATAATTGTAATCTCCTAGCAGCTGGACATAGCCTTCGTCAGACATCTGCCGACTCTTTTCCTCATTTTCCGGATCTTTCCATTTCTGTATATGACCGGCAGCATCTGCATCCAGCATCAGCACTCCGTCCTCATATTTCCACTTCGTATTTGTCTGGAACGTATACGAGCCTCCATTATTGGAAGCAATCACGCAACCGACGACATCATCATTTTCAAAAGACGTACTTAAATCATTGTAAGTGAGCTTTGTATCGGGAGCAAGCACTCGGAACTGAAGAGCTTCTGTTTCGAAGTCATCTGTATCATAGTCATCGTCGAATATGCATGACACCGAAGACAGCATCACGCATACAAACGCCAAGAAAGCATATATGTATTTCCTAATATTCAAATCCATATCTTCCTCCCAATTCAAGATCCTCGATAGTCACAAGGAACTTCAGGCCATCTTCCTTGAGGCTCTTTATCTCAAAAACATAATTATGGTTTCGGACTATATCATAATCTGAACTATCGACAGGTTTTCCACTGCCATTGTATACCTTGAACTCGATCACCGATTCAGGTAGCAGAGTCTTCAGCACGCCATTTTCATTCTGCTTCAGAGCAAGACTAATGGTAGCAGGATCGGCCGAATCGACATTCTTATACTCCGGGACATACATCACAAGAGACTGAACACCCTGATCCTCCTGGCTTTCCACAATCTGGCTCGCAAGATGTGAGCTGCCGTTCACGTTGATGCTGCTTCCGAGCGAAAGAGCTTCAGTGTTGGGCAAATCCTCTGCACCGTCAGGAAGACAATATCCGCTCGCATTGAGATGGTTCATCGTCATGGATGTGAGGGTGTATCCCTGTGCCGTCAGCTCCTCACTCAGCTTCACCTCCACTTTTGCCATCGCGCGAAGGACATAGACAGTTCCAAGATCAGTCGTTCCCGGATCGCCTGAGAGATTCAGACTGACAGACTTCACGCCCCACATCGGGATAAAATCCGTATCTTTACCGGCGCCGAACCTTGTGAAGGCCAATTCCTGAAGTTCGGAAACATCAGTCCCTCCGTTGATGACAGCCCTCTGACTTTCAGGGAAATTCGCAAAGACCATCATCTTCAGCTGCGGATTTGAATTCACGAGATCCTCATCCAGAAGCATAGTTCCGGTAAACTTATACAGATTCCTGTCTTCATCAGTCGTTCCGACCTGGCTGTAAGCAAGGTTATTCACTTTACCTACAAATTCGCCTGTAGTATGGTAGAACACCACCTGCAGCGTACCCGGATCGATCTGATTGTCGTATTCGTCTCCGATAGTCTTCGGATCATATCCCACATTTCCGTCAGGGGTGTCCGGACTCCACGTCTCCGCCTTGGTGAAAGGATCGTCGGAGGAGCCGAGGGCGAGGACGAATGAGACCTTTACTTTCTGCTCGCCGTCGGGGCCGTACATATAATCATCATAGATGTGGCAGGCCGTCATCAGAAGGCTTGCCGCAGCTAGGATGATGTATGTCAGTAAA
>JAFTYS010000017.1 GCA_017461285.1 Bacteroidales bacterium
GCCTTCTGATGCAGCCTGGAAAGTGATTTCAGGATGGATAGTGAAGAAGGATTCCAGCAATGGTGCGATGATGTTATCTGTCAGTTCACCGGATGCACACAGACGGATAAGGCACGGATCGGAATTGAAGAATACCGAAGAAAGAGACTCATAGGCTGCAACAATACGAGCGGCATACTCACGGAACACATGTCCATAAGATGTCAGAACAACCTCGCCCGGGAGTCTGTCGAACAGACGCCTCCCCGAGACCTTTTCAAGTTCCGCAATATTTTGGCTTACAGCCGGTTGTGAAACGCCCAGCATTTCTGCAGCTTTGGTGAAGCTGCCCAATTCCGCCACAGTCATAAAGACCTTGAGTCTGAAATCTTCCAACATTTACGTATTTTTTACAAATTTAGTAAAAAGATCCTTCACTTCGTTCAGGATGACAGATGAAGTTCAAGATGACAGATAAAACATGTCATTCTGAGCGAAAGCGAAGAATCTTTAAATAATTATTATTAAATTTGTAGATTATTAAGTTATAAAAACAACCAGAACATGAAACGTTTATTCATTTTCATTGCGGCCATCTTCGCCGCTGCGGTTGCCTTCGGACAGAATCCGCTCCCCAACGATCCTGAAGTAAGGACCGGCAAACTGGAAAACGGACTGACCTACTACATCCGCCACAACGAACAGCCTGCACAGAGGGCTGAATTCTACCTCGCCACCAACGTGGGAGCATATCAGGAAGCTGACGACCAGGACGGTCTCGCCCACTTCCTCGAGCATATGTGCTTCAACGGCACGAAGAACTTCCCTGGAAAAGCTCTGCTCGAGTATCTCCAGAGCATCGGTGCCGAATTCGGAAGAAACATCAATGCATCTACAGGTTTCGAACAGACCCAGTACATGCTCAACAATATTCCTGTAGTAAGGGAGACCATCATCGACTCGTGTCTCCTTATCCTCCACGACTATTCTAACTTCGTAACCTGCAATCCTGCTGAAATCGATGCAGAGAGAGGCGTGATCCTCGAAGAGAAGAGACAGAGGAGCGACGCCAGCTGGAGAATGTTCGAGAAGTCACTCCCTTACCTTTACGGAGACACCCACTACGCAAGAAGAACCCTCATCGGAGGCGAAGAGCAGCTCAAGACATTCAAGTACGAGAGCCTCACCAACTTCTACAAGAAGTGGTATCAGCCACATAATCAGGCTGTCATCGTAGTCGGAGACGTGAATGTGGACCAGGTGGAGCAGAAGATCAAGGACCTCTTCGGAAGCATCCCTGCTGCAGAGGTATATCCTAAGGACGAACCGGCTCTCGCTGACAATGCAGAGCCTATCGTCGGCATCATCACTGACCCTGAAGCACAGAATTCACGCATCGACATCCTCTGGAAGCATGCTCCTATCCCTACACAGTTCCAGAACACTGACGTAGCATATATGAACGACCTTCTCATTTCCATCATCTCAAACATCATGGACGAGAGGTTCAACGATATCGCAGCCGCTCCTGACGCACCTTTCTTTGCAGCCGGTCTGTTCACAAGAGACCTCTGCAACGCATGCGAGGCATACAACGCAGCTGTTCTTTTCAAGGACGGAGCATCTGTGGAGGCTTTCACAGCACTGATGACCGAGCTCGAGAAGATGAAGAGATACGGTTTCAACGAGGGTGAGGTGCAGCGTGCAAAGGACAATCTCATCAGCGCATGCGAAAAGGCAGTCGAGGCTGCTCCTACACGCAAGAACGCAGAGTTTGTCCGTCCTCTCCTGTACAATTTCTTCGACAATGAGGCATACATGACCCCAGAGACTGAGCTCCAGATCGTACAGAGCATCTGCGCACAGGTCAACGCACAGATCCTCAATCAGGTAGTGGCTCAGCTTCTTCCTTCAGAGAACATCATCATCACATATCAGGGTCCTGAAAAGGAAGGTCTCGCAAACCCTACTGAGGCTGAACTCGTAGGAGTGCTTGCTGCAGTAGCACAGGCTGAGATCGAAGCAAATGCTGAAGAAAACCTCAACGAACCTTTCCTCAATGCCGACGCACTCAAGGGTTCACCTGCAAAGGGAGCCAAGGAGACCATCTACGGTGCAACTGAATGGACCCTCAAGAACGGAGTGAAGGTAGTGGTTCTTCCGACCCAGCACAAGAAGGATCAGGTTCTCTTCAACATCGAGCTCGCAGGCGGAAAGAACGCCATCGCAACCGAAGATCTCGTGTCTTTCGAGGACAACATCTGGACCCTCTTCCAGAACAATTCAGGTATTTCGAAGTTCTCAGGCACACAGGTTCCTAAGATGCTCGCAGGAAAGAGCCTTTCTGTAACTCCATACATCAGCAACATCCATCACGGAGTACAGGGCCAGTGCGCGCCGAAGGACTTCGAGACAGCCCTCCAGATCGCATACCTGTATTTCGCAGACCCTCGCTTCGACCAGAACGAGTATGAGCCAGGTATCCAGCAGATCAAGGCCCTGCTTCCTAACATCCTCTCAAATCCTGACTTCCAGTTCCAGCAGGAGATGAACAAGGTTCTTTATGACAACAACCCACGCGTCGTAGACCTCAACGAGGAAGTCGTAGAGAAGGCGAACCTTGCAACCATCGAAAGAGTATATCGCGAGCTCTTCAAGAATGCTGGCGGTGCAAGACTTACCATCGTAGGTAATGTAGATCCTGAAGCAATCAAGCCGATGGTAGAGAAATACATCGGCTCAATCGCAAAGAACAAGAAGGCCCGCAAGCTTGACGAGGCAAACTTCATCAACTTCGCGAAGGGCAATGTAGACAAGACTGTAGAGCTTGTAATGGCAACACCTAAGTCTACAGTATTCCAGGTTTATTCGGCATACATGCCTGTAGACACCAAGACCGAGGTCGCTCTCAAGGTTGCCAACTATATCCTCGACATGATCTATACGAAGACTATCCGCGAGGATGAGGGAGGCACATACGGAGTCAGCACAGCGATGGCTGCACAGAGGACACCTGTCGAAAGGGCGATAATCCAGGTAGCTTTCGACACGAACCCTGAAGCTGCTCCAAAGCTTATCGAGCTTGCTGTCAAAGGTCTGAACGACCTTGCCCAGAACGGCCCTACAGAAGAGCAGTTCAGCAAGGCTGTCGAGAACATCAGGAAGAACATACCTGAGTCACGCATCAGCAACTCTTACTGGATGGGAGCGATCGACGACTGGTATGAGTTCGGCATTGATTCTGACGCGGAATACGAGGCTGCTGTAAATTCTGTCACTCCAGAAGACGTCAAGACTGTGCTCCAGGCCATCCTGGCACAGGGCAATAAGGTACAGGTGGTATCGGCTCCTAAGAAATAGGGAGCTGATGCCATTGACGAAAAAGTCCGGAAGCTCGATCGAACTTCCGGACTTTTTTAATTGTGCGTAATCTGGATTACTCTGCTACAATCGCACCCATAGGGCATGCGTCTGCGCACTTTCCGCAGCTTTCGCAAAGATCAGGATTGATTTCATAGTGCTCTGCACCCTCGAAGATAGCTTCCTTTGGGCACTCTGCTGCGCAGCTTCCGCAAGATACGCAGTCGTCTGTAATTCTGTAAGCCATTGTAATATGTTTTAAATGTTAGTGTTTCAATGCATTTTCAATGCCTGAGGCACATTGCAGATGCAAATTTAGTCAATAATTTCGATATTCAAAGACAGGTATAGTACGATTTATGTTATCTTTGTATTGTTTCATATGAATCTGACTATATGATGAAGAGATTATTCACTGCATTTGCAGCATCGCTTTTGATCGCCTGCTTCGGAGCATCAGCACAGGAAAAGATAAAGGACGGACTTGAGATAGACAAGTTTGTACATAACTTCGGCGACATTCTTCTCGACAGCGGTCCTGTGTCATGTACGTTCACTCTCACAAACACAGGAGACAAACCTGTCGTTATATACAATGTGACCACAACATGCGGATGTACAGATGTAGACTGGACCAAAGAGCCTATCCGCCCCGGAAAGAAGGGTACGGTTTCGGTGACATATTCCAACGATGAAGGCCCCTACCCTTTCGACAAGAGCCTTACCATGTACCTTTCGGACACGAAAAAGCCTGTGATCCTCAAGATGAGGGGCGTTTCTCTGGATAAGATAAAGCCGCTGGAGGAGCTGTATCCGGTCAGATACGGCAGTTTCGGTCTGAAGGAGAACATCAGCAAAGCCGGAAACATGGAGCAGAACGGACAGAAGAGCGAAGCAGTGATGGTGGCAAATCTCTCCAATTCTCCGTTGAAGGTGACTTTTGCAGACGTTTCTGAGCATCTGAAGCTGTCTGTCTCCCCTAACCCGATTCCTGCCCGCGGCACTGCAGAACTTTCATATACAGTGACTGCAGACCGTTCGCTCTGGGGCAAGAATCATTATTGGGCGGTTCCTGTCGTGAACGGGAAGACATATACAAGTAACGAAGGAGACAAGAAGATAGGATTCTGGGCTTTCACAAAGGAGGATTTCAGCGGAGTTTCTGCCGAGGAGAAAAGGAACGGTCCGAGGCCGACGTTCACTGAAAGCACATACTCCTTCGGAAAGGTGCGCAAGGGGCAGAAGGTGAAGGCTGAGTTCAAGTTCAAGAATGATGGCAAGAGTCCTTTCAAGGTCTATAAGGTGGACGCTGACGGGAAGATAGTCTGCAGCGGAGTGCCGGAGGCAGGAGCGGGGCAGACGGTCTCTTTCCAGGTCGAGCTGGATACGACCGATCTTCCTAAGGGTGAGACGCTTACTATCGTCACCCTTACGACAAACTCTCCGTTAAGACCTATAGTCAATCTCTTCATAGCAGGGTTTATAGAGTAGAAAGCATTATTATGTGGCATGCAGTTGTTGAGGCATTGAGGAATGCTGTGCTGATTACCGGACTGGTGGTGGTGATGATGATGATGATCGAGTCGCTTAACATCGAGTCCAGGGGAATGGTGTTCAAGGGGCTGAAGAAGACGAAGTTCGGACAGGTGGTGATCGCTTCGCTGCTGGGTTCGATCCCCGGATGCATGGGAGGATTCGCGACAGTATCGCTTTATACCCACAGGATGTTCAGTTTCGGCGCCCTCGTGGCGATGATGATCGCATCATCAGGCGACGAGGCGTTTGTCATGCTGGCGATGATTCCGGAGCAGGCCCTGATTCTGTTTGCAGTGCTGTTTGTTCTGGCGATTCTGGTCGGAATCGCAGTGGATTTCGTCCATGACAGGGTGCATTCCCGCAGCTGCGACAAGCACGACCATTCGGAGTGCGGAGCAGACACAGACTGCCACGACGGATATGTGGTGCACTCGCCTGAATGTCACCACGACACTAATGAACCAGAAGTTGAAAATAAAGACAGAAATGGCCATAAACGCCATTACGGATGGAAGAGGATGCTGATGTTCATCGGTCTCGCCGCTTTCATCACAGCCCTTGCAACCGGCCATCTGGGCCATGACCACAGCGCGCATCACGGTCATCATGAGCACGAAGGTCATGTACACACTGAGGCATGCGGACATCACCACCATGAGGAGACCGCAGCCCATTCCATCAACCTCCTTGACGAGGGATGGATGAACGTCCTTTTCGCGGGGTTGAGCGTGATCGTCCTTTTCGTGCTTCTCCTTGCGTCTGACCATTTCGTGGAAGAGCACATGTGGAATCATATAGTCAGAAAGCATCTGCCGACCATATTCGCATGGACATTCGGTGTGCTTCTGGTACTCGGAATAGGGCTGCAGTACGTTGAGATAGACAGATGGATAAGCGACAATACTGCGCTTATGATCCTGCTCGCCACATTGATCGGCATAATCCCTGAATCTGGTCCGCATCTCATCTTCGTGACCCTTTTCGCAGCCGGAGCTGTTCCTTTCCCTGTCCTTCTCGCAAGCTCGATCTCGCAGGACGGCCATGCATCAATCCCTCTGCTTGCAGAAAGCAGAAAGAGCTTCGCCTGGGCGAAGCTCATAAACTGCG
This sequence comes from Bacteroidales bacterium, assembly GCA_017461285.1. The sequence continues at coordinate 5,983 of JAFTYS010000017.1, forward strand.
TTGTCGCATTGGCAGCCGGCTTCGGAGCCATGCTGCTGATGTAGGCTCGCAACGTCCCTATCAGCTCGTTATGCTGAATGCATATAATTATTATCTGTAAAGAACATTTACATAATAGACTCTACCCCACGAACTGGTGACACTATAACTGTTCTTCAAGGTAATTCTTTCAGATGATGAGTCCATTTTTGTGAGAACAGTCTCCTCTTTTTCGGTAGTCTTATAATTGAAAGCGCCTCCGTCAGAATAAACCGACAGAACTGTTGTGGAACCAATCAAAACAGAGCACGTCGTATTCACAGGAGCATTATGAGCTGCTATCTTACTTGCTAATGATACGTCAATATCAGCTGGTATATGAAAATCCTTATAAACAGTGTGCTCCTGTTGTCCGCCAGAAACCCCTAACTGAAGATAGCCACTCTCCCATTTATGAACATTTCCGTTTCCTTCGGTCCACCCATTTACTGGGTCAGCATCAGTTGACTTCGGAGGGGAAGATCTATGAGGCAGCCCGGTGATGTGATGGGTATTCTTTACGCTGGATATCGTCTTGTTGTCAAAAGTAAGTTCGACCTGATGGGTATGAGGGGCCCACGAAAGACCTGATACATTCTGATAGAAACAATTATAATCCCATGTTGTGACAGTGCTTATTCTACCGGTAGCATCATCATCTATGTAGATAGCTATAGTCTTTGAGTAGTTCGGGTTCTTCATGAGATCCTCTGATATGCTCCACGCCGCCCCAGCATTATAGAGTGTCGAAGGATCGCAGTTGTTGGCGTCATTTATTGACTTGCTTATACCGTTGGTCGCTGCGTATTTGTCATATGACGTATACGCACTCAGAGTCACTTTAAACACAGGAGCAGGGACTGTTGGAGCCACTGTCGATGACGCTGTGTAGGTTGCGCTGTTGAGAGTACATGTTGCTGACACTGTAGCTGTGTAGTTTCCTTGCGGAAGGTATGGCCAGCCTGATACGTTTGCAAAAGAGACATTCTCGGCTGTCGATGTGAGTGTCACATCTGAGAACGAACCAGCAGCTGCATTAGTTGAGCTGGAGAATGAGCCAGAAGCCTTGACTGTGGCCATTCCTGCAACAATAGCAGGAAGATTTACCTTCATGTTGCCGGCTGTCATCGTTGTCGAACTAAGTTCAACATCAGCATTGCCATTGTTGTTGTGCTCAGCTGTCACGGATTCCACCGAAAAGCAGCTCTGGAAAGAGACAGGAGCGAATGACAGCTCTTCACTGACGATGTTTCCGACACGAGCTCTGAGGCTGTATGTCACGTCATTTGAAAGTCCAGATATGTACTTATAGCCATTGACATCGGATACAGAAACATCTGTCCAATCATCATATAGGCCTCCCTTTACCTGATAAATCAAAGATGCCACATTGGCGTCAGACATATTCGATGCTATAGCAGGCTCGAAGTAAAGTCCACCCTCGAATGCTCCGTCAGCAAGCTGGGTCAAAGACCAGGTTATCGACGGCCATGAAGTAGATGATTTCTTGCAGACTACGTTGTAAGCGGCCTTTGGCGAAGGGTTAGACAGGGTATGGGTCAGGGACACTGTCTTTCCTGCCGTGGTTCCATACATTGTCACCTCAAGGTCTGCACCTGAAGGGACATAAATCCACTCCCCATATGACACATCTGCAGAGGCTGAACCGGACTTGAGGACAGCTTTGCCAGAGCCGACATCAAAGTGCTTGGCAAATTCCGGATCCACCTCGATGCACAGAAGAGAATTGGCAAGGCTTAGAGTCAATGCCGGCATATCTTTGTCAAGCGGAGCAATGGTTCCCGAGACAGTTCCTTCAAAGAAAGGTGCTCCAAAGCCGTTCTCGCCTGCATATGCAACTACTGTATAAGCGCCTACCGGAAGCACCAGCGGCTCGGTCCAAAGACCGTCTTCGTCATACTTGACATTGCCGTCCTTGTCCTTCACCACATAATGTATTTCAGACGGAGAAGGAGCCGATATCACGAAATCAGGCGCCTTAGTCTGGGTCATATCCTCTATCGCCACATCGACTTCAAGAGAAGGGGCATCAAGATAGCCCACAGCCGATTCCTGTTGTTCCATCTCGACACATGACACAAAAGCGCATGCAGAAGCCATCACAGCAGCCGCAAGCATCTTTATATTGTTAAATCGCATCATCATAAATTATTCCGTTACAAAAGAACCGTCTTCTGAAGGGTCTACGGTTATGGTTTCATACAGGTCTTCGCATCTTGCGTCCACGATGATCTCAGGCTTTCCTACCGCTCCGTTCTGCTGACTCATCCTGAATGTAAGATGAAGATGGGTCGCAGGCTGGAGCAACTTCGATCCCGAGATGGTCATCGGCTCATCATCTATGACATAGGTTCCTGTAAAGACATAATTCAGGGCGATCCCCGAATCAAAGTATCCGACAGCAGGATCATCACCTGATGTGTTGGCGACAGTAAACTCCAGCTTGCGAGAGGCGTCCGTATAGGCAGTGATCTTGAAATCAGTGAAATGCTTGTCAATATTCTCCCCGAACACAACAGAAACTGCCGTATTGGCCATGGCACATGTCAGGTCAAAAGTTGTCGGATTAAGGCCTGCAACCACTTCTTCAGGAGCTGTCTGACCCGCATATCTGACCTGCCCCCAACTATCCGGCTTTGAGACAGCATCTGCCTTGGACACATTCTCTGCCGATACGGTATAGACACCGACAGGAACAGTTATCACTGACGGCATGTCCTTATACACATATGTGAATGTAGCGTCATCTGAGCTCACATACACATTGAATTCGTCCGCACTTACCGTCTGCGAAGCTTCATCAGCCTTTGTCGTGACTTCGAAAACCGGAGAATTATCCAGTTCAAGAGAAATCCTTCCATCGGCCTGCCTTTCGATCACCATTTCCTGGCATGAAGCCATCGCCGCAAAAGCGGCCAGCATGAACAATATCTTATTCGTTTTCTTCATAAAATATTAATATACATCGATGATACAGTCTACCACGACAGCATCATCCAGCGTAGCATCTACTATTATAGAAGGGAAGCCAATGCTTCCTTCGGAGTTTTCTTCACCTTCAGTAGGATCAATTGTTTCAGTGAACGAGTTGTCGCTCATATCGTCATCAACCCATATGTCCGGTCCTCCGATCTGACCGTTATGATTGCTTCTGATCACGATCTTTGCCCATTTGGCCGGTTCGATGTCCATCCTTCCCGTATAAGTGAGACGTCTTCCATCAATGGTACCCTTGACGGTATAAACGAGTTCCGCAGACGTTTCGACATTGAAATACGCCGTCCTGGCCAGTGATTCCTCCACGCTTTCAAGCTCAACCGTACGGGATCCGCCGACAGTCAGCGAGGCGTATGGAGAACCGAAGTCTGCAAGAAAACTCTCGTCAAAGGTCAGCGTCGCCTTGGCATTTACCATAGGGCAGGTAATGCTTACATGGACAGGCTCAGCAGAGAGTACGTCCACATCACCTGATGCACCGGCGAAACGGGCGCATCCGTCGCCGCCATTCGCAGTTTCTGCAACTTCTTCAGTGCAGCTCTGCGCAGAAATGACATACGTGCCATAAGGGACCGGCACATCTTCGGTCAGTTCTCCGTAGAGATATTCCTCGGAATATGGATTGCCTATGAAAGTCTGGCCGGACACATTGATAATGAACGCATCGCAATCAACCGCATCATCCGCCTTAGTCTGCGCAACAACCTCTACATCAGGAGACAACGACAGCGAGATGGTGCCGCATCTTTGAGACTCCATCAATGCTTCATTGCAGGCTGATGCAAGAAGTGCTGCTATTAATATGTAGGCTGATCTGCGCATGTGGAAGCTATTATGCCTGAGTTCCACCAAGCGGGTCGATGACTTCATTAACAGGCTCTTCTACAGTAGTGTCATCTACCGTAATCGAAAGAGTAATCGTACCATCGGCTCCGGCTGCAAAAGTAAGCTGATTCCAATTACGTGCTGTCGCATCGAACTTTCCTGTATAAGTCTTGCTTGCCGATGTGCTCCTTACGGTAACGGTCAGCTCCCAATTCACCTCTGTTCCGTCATTGAACCATGCAACTTCTGCAGTTTCATGCGCACCTGGAGTCATTGCAATCTTTCTTCCTGCCGGATCAAGCGTTACTGGTTCTGCTTCATAGGTAAAGACGTCTCCGAAACCGTCCGCGAAGTTGACAGTCACCTTTGAATTGGCGACAGCGCAGGACAATTCAACAGGAGTGGTCTTACCGGCCTGAACGGTAACCTGAGTTTCAGGGCTGACCAGCTGCATGGCACCATTACCTTCTACAGCAGCATCATCTGAAATGTTCTTTGCTGTCATGGCATATGTTCCAGCCGCCATTTTCCTGTCATCATCTGAAATCTCGCTATACTTACGCACCCAATTCTTCTGATTTCCCGACAGGGTTATGATATAGTCCTTTGCAGCATCTTCAGTTAAGGTTCCGGACTTGGTAACCACCATTTCAGTGTCGGCGGCAACGCCCAGGGAGATCGAGCCGTAGTCAGCCATCGGGGTTTCGATGATGGTTTTGTTGCAGGCAGTCATTGCTACAAGAGCAGCTGCGATGATGATTGTCTTTTTCATAATGGTTTTGAATCTTATGTGTTTTGTTATTATTCTGATTTAGATGTATGGATTGAATTCGCCAGGAACTTCTGTCGGGTCGTCAATCTGAGTATCGAATGTCACAGACGGCATCAGCTGGCCGTTTTCAAGATTGACCTTTACAAGAAGGATGATGTTGTTCCTGGCCTGGAGAGGGATGGTCCTGCTGACATTCACCGGCTTGTTCATTCCGCTTCCTGTGAATGTTCCTGTTATGGTGTAGGCCAGGTCTGACGGGTTGAACCATGTCTCGGTCACGACTCCGGCCGCAGTCTGGGCAATGGTGATCGCAGACGTCCTCGAAGTTCCGCCGGAAAGGCTCACCTGAAGAGCAGAGAAGCGGCCTTGCACCGATTCGTCAAACTGGACCGACACCTTGGCGTTAGCTACCGTACACATCACTTCAGCGTCCTGGACAAGCGCATCAGCAGTCAGAGTCACATCTTCACTCCGGCCATAGAGACGCATCTTGCCGTTTCCTTCTTCGGCCTCAGATTCAGTGCAGTTCTCCGCTGTCACATAGTATGTACCAAGCGCAAGCCTCTGAGTTTCGAAAGCAGAATAGACAGATTCATACATCTCGGCATCTGCTGAATCATATATACGGACCATGTAGTTTCCCGCTTCCGGGTCAGTCTGTTCCAGAGTCTCCACAGCCTTGCTGATAACCTCTACGACAGGTTCTCCTGCCAGAGAAACAGACAGTTCTCCGTAAACCTCAGGGGTTTCGATCTTAGTGTTGCAAGCGACGGCCGTCATGGCAATAAACGCCGCTCCAATAAGTGTTCTTTTCATATTATGGTTAAAAATCATTTCTAATTCATCGGCATTCTGCTGAATACTTCAGCGAATTCCTCTTCTGTAAGTTCCGCAGGATCATATATGAGTTCGAACTCATCTACCTTGAGTACGGAACCTACGGCTCCTGTAAAGTAATCGCCATAGCGGCTGGCTGCCGCAACGACTACAATATACTTCGGCGTACGGTCATTCCGATATACGAGAGGGATCGTGAATTCCACATATCTGTCGTCTGCGTCCGCAGAGACAAGCGAGCCATGGGCAATGATGCGAGGATCATTATCAAAATCCACGAACTGCTTCTTTGATGTGTTGATCCTGAACATACCGTCCCAGTCGGTCAGCAGTATCTGTATCTGGCACTGGTCTCCCTGCCCTATCAGGCCCTTATAAGGATCTTTTGCCATGTCCACAGCCTTGGGAGCATACTTGTACCATCCCCTCAAGGCTATAGGACGTGATGTGAAAGGATATCCCCAGTCCAGTTCGGCACCTAACCCTGCAATCTTCACAAATCTTCCCACATATATGTTTCCGGCAGCCAGCATGCCCATAGCCTTTCCTGTCTCCAGCCTTGCCGCCTTTCCCTTCACTACATCCTTATCTTCAGGAGTGGTAGGAACAATGCCCAGGCCTGCTGTGCCGGGATTCGCCGAATCCCACACATGCTCCGCAGCATCAAGGTCAGGCATCCATGCCTTTCCGTCCAGATACCAGCTGTCAAAATTCAGGTTAGGGATCTGTCTGGCGTCTTCTGTGACAAATGACACTTCAGCAGATGTAACCGCACCATTAGTAAGACGAATGAGATATTCAGAAGCCGGATCCAGTCCGCGGATCTCTGCTGAAACTGAAGTTCCGGACACTTCGACATCCGCCACTGAAGTCCAGTCCGTCTCCCCTGCCTTGCAGTATTCAAACACAGGAGTTCCCTTCCCGTCCGTAGTACCTCTCACAAAAGCGAATTCAGCCCAAGGCCTGACAGAAGATACGCCCACAGAGACCGCCTTTTTCAGGAACTTCACTGACCACTCTATGTCCTGTCCTTCATATTCCACGAGGAAGTATCGCATGATCACGCAGTCCAGGACCATAGGGAATACACATGGTTCCGTCTGAGGCACGCTCTGTCCGTTCAACGACACGAATCCTGTCGTAGACTTTACAACCGAGCCTTCAGGCTCGAGCTTCATATCATTTATCTTCACATCCAGAAGCGACTGGTTCTCTGACACATATACATATGCTGTCTTTCTTGCCGGGTCTATTTCCGCTTCACCGACCTGATTGTCACATCTGATATAACGTGCGACAGGCTGTAAAGCTGTTATCGTCCATTCGAAGTCTTCATATATACGCAGGGTCATATGGACCGTCTCCCTCATATCCAGATACTCCGGGATTCCTCCGACCACCTGAGCTCCTTCAGTCAGAGTCATGGACAATAACTTAACATGGCTCATATCCGTCCTCTCCCCCATCACCACGGTTACCGTACGGCTCTGCCTGTCTATTTCCACAGACTTCTGGCCTTCAAGTTCAATAGAGACTATTTCAGCTACCGCTTCAGGGTACGAAAGATCATTCTCTATGCATGAGCACAACCCCAGCATAAAGAAAACCATGATGATATTTCTGATCAGTCTGCTCATGATTTCATATTCTTTCTCGCCTTCTTGCTGTGAGGGCCTGTATAGAAATAGAAGCTGGTTCCTATCTCGATGGAAAGCGGGTTGATCTTGAAGTTGGCACCGCTTGTCTCCATATAGCTATGTTCCACCTGATTGCGGATCTGCTCGGTACGGTTATAGTTGATGCCCAGAATACCTATGGCGACTTCAACCGCTACATTGTCATGGGCAAAGATGCAGATGCCGGGGACAAATGTCAGGGCTCCCTTCATTACAGTCTGATATGTCCCGAACTTGTCCTCGCCCTCCACATTCCAGACTTTCGACTGTCCGTATGCACCTGTCGCTCTGGCCTCGGCAAAAATGGCGAACCTCTTGCTGTCGGCTATCGACACATAATAACGCATGGTAAGGGAACCGCTGTACATATGCTTGACTATGTGATAATCAGAAACGCCGAAGCCAAGATCATCACCAAGCGAAAATGACGCATTTCCAAGATCAAGGGAAGACCTGTCATAGTCGAAACGTGCTCCCAAAGAGACGTTGTCTGCAACAAAATATGACAGATGCGGCGCCAGGCCGAACGAATACATGCTGCCCTTGAGACCGTTCACGAGATCAAAAAGCATGGAGTAACCGGGATCGTCTGCAGCCTGTCCCAGATCTATCGTGGTGTATGAAAAATTGACACCTGTCGATATGGTTCCCTTAGGGACAAAAACAGTGTTCGATTTTCCGATGCCTCGGTCGAAAGGCTCGACAGGTTCCTCGTCTTTACGGGAACCTGCCCAGCCATCAAGAACCGAGCATATCAGCAACGATATGATGATCAGCTTCTTCATATCAGAAAGGGTTTACCTTGCTGAAGACAGTATCAAACTCTTCCTCAGTAAGTTCCGACGGATCGTAGACGAGTTCGAATTCATCCACCTTGAGTACAGATCCTACGGCTCCTGTGAAGTAATCGCCATAGCGGCTGGCAGCCGCCACGATCACGATATATTTTGGAGTCCTGTCGTTACGGTATACAAGCGGCAGAGTGAACTTCACATATCCGTTGTCATAGTTTGCGGAGGTAAGGGATCCGTGTGCAATGATATGTTCGTCATTCTCGAAATCCACGAACTGCTTCTTGGACGTATTGATACGGAACATGCCATCCCAATCGGTCAGGAATATCTGTATCTGGCACTGGTCTGACTGTCCGGCCAGTCCCTTATACGGATCCTTTGTCATATCTATGGACTTAGGTGCATACTTGTAATATCCCTTCAGAGCCAGAGGACGTGAAGAGAACGGATAACCCCAGTCAAGTTCTGCTCCAAGACCGGCAACTTTAACGAACTTTCCGACATAGATGTTACCTGCAGCAAGCATGCCCATAGCCTTCGATGTTTCAAGGCGTGCGGCCTTGCCCTTTACCACATCAGACTCTTCCGGTGTAGTAGGAACAGTTCCGAGGGAGGCTGTTCCAGGGTTGGCAGAATCCCACACATAAGAGCTTGAGCTTGCATTAGGTATCCACGCACTGCCGTCCTTATACCAGCTGTCGAAGCTGAGGTTCGGCACAATCTGCGCTGCAGATGTAGAGAACATGATTTCCTTTGTCTCCTTGTCCTCAGCGGATACGGAACGGAACACATATTCCGAAGATGGTTTCAATCCTGTAAGTATCGCCGTATAACGCCTTGTGGCCAGATCCACTTCCATATCAGCAGGATCCATTTCAGTCCAGTCCGCAGCAGAGCGTTCCTTATACTGGAAGGTAAGTCCTGCCGGCTGTTCGGCAGCGAAATAACGTCCTTCAAGCTTTGCAAAGGCAGCCCAGCCTGCATATGCTGCAATAGCCTCGGCATCCACATCCGATATGATCTCTATCATAAGGTCAAAGACATCATAATGGCCCTTCGTATCCGTAGCCGTCAAGGTCATCGAATACATTCCGACCTGCAGCCCTGACACAAAGCCGGTCAGGTCGAGAGTAAGTCCGGCAGCTCCTGGAGCTACAGCCTTGGACATGACCTGACTGACAACGATACCGACAGATGACAGATCGGTGGATGTGCCGACAAATTCCGACACAGACGGAAGCCCTGCGGATGCAAGTCCTTCGTCTGAATGTGTGATTCTGAAACTCTGAAGTCCTGCCGGGGTGCTTATTGTCATCACCTTGCTGGTCGAATTTCCGAACGGTACAGACATAGGAACGCCTGAAACAGCATCAAAACCGGCCTCAGCTGCAAATGAAGGCAGGAACCTGTTGTCAAAGTCAAGGATAAGCTCGTGTGATGATTCATCCATGGAATTATCCAGAACAACCTTCACGACAAAGGCGCCGTCTTCAGAAAGTTCTTCACCCAGTTCAAATGTCAGATGGTAGTGCTGCCTTGCCTTTACATCGGAATATGTCACAGTAGTACGATACTCGCTGCCGTCAGTATTCTTAAGATAAAGGTCCCATGTAAGGGATCCTGTGACAGCGAAATATGCCTTGGCATCAAAACCTGCCTCCAGCGGGTTACCGGCCTGCGGCGCATTGCTCAATACAAGCTTGTCACCGGTTCCGTTTGTAACCGCCACTTCATAAGAGACGAAATGTTCTGCGAATTCAGACGGGAATTCCACAGAGAAGGCAGTATTGGCCAGAGTACACGTCAGGTCGACGGTATTTATCTTGTCCGGATAGATGCGGACATTCTTCTTTCCTTCATAATACGGGCTGTTGAAGGCGGCATTCGCCTTCTCCCCGTGGCTTGCTATGACGTCATAATAACCGATCTGAAGAACAAACGGGTTTTCTGATGTCACCGTACGATGGTCTTCTGCACTTGCAACAGACACTCCGGAAGCATTCTGCACATCGATTGCAAAGATAAGCTCTTCCGGTGCGGCATCAGCCTTGACAATGACGTCTTCGGCGAGGTCACTGTCCATTCTGACGCCCAGATATCCGTAGCTGTTTTCCTGAATGACCTCCTGATTGCAGGAAGCGAGGAAACAGGCAGAAAGGATGACCGTCAATATATTTGAGAGTCTTCTTTTCATATGAGATATCTGTTATTCGTTTTACTCAGCTGTCACGAACACAACCATCTGTTCCATTGACTGTCCCTTTTCGTCGGTCACCTTCAATGTGAACTTATGCTCGGTATCGGCTTCTGGCCCATAAATATTGATGAGAGGAACCAGTCCTGACAATGAAAACGGCACTGTCGTCTGTCCGGCGATTTCATCAGCAAGAGGAAGCCCGAGGTTCATATTCGCAAGATTTTCGACCAGGACCGCATCGCCTATCATATCCATATCGGCAGGTTCTCCTTCCACATAAGTGTCGGCATAACTGCATAGTGCGGCAATCGTAGGGCTCAGCTGCGGAGAATCTACCGTAACGACAAATGTCTTGATCTTTTCAGGTGCATTGATCAGGAGGTCCGCATTCAGGTTTTCATCGATATTCATAGGCAAGAAGTCAGGGTTCGCTTCCCACAACAGAGTCGGCTTTGTCGAAGGTGTCGGCTCCACCGGTTCATTTCCTGTATTGTCGTCGCCTGTATTGTCATCACCTGAATCATCTCCGGTATTGTCATCTCCAGGAACAGGGACTTCATCGAATCCGGGAACGCTTACGATCTGGTTGATGTCATTGACCTCATGACTGATTGTAATCTTTATACCTTCGGTGATTACGTTTCCGTTCTCGTCTACATCACCCACCTGACCGGTTACCTTAGCATCCAGGTTAAGGATATGATGGTCCGCTGCAGACGGATTCTCAATAAGATATTGCGTGCTCGCATCCGTATTGTCGATAGCCCTGTGACCATCTACACGGACAGTAAGAGGCGCTACTGTAAAATATCCTGCCTGAGACCCTGTAAATACAGTCTTTCCGTCCACCACAACAGGTTTGAAATCATCCTCTGAGGCATTCCTGTTCCATGAAAGCGTTCCCTTTCCGTTTGACACGGTAATGGTATAGTCCGAAAGCTCGCGGACGAAATTGTCTGAAAGGAAAACCGATACCTTCATGTTGCTTATCGAGCATATCACTTCGACAGTCGAAACCTGTCCTGTCATAATCTTGAAGTCTTTGCTGCCTTCATATATAGGCTGTTCGAATGCAGCATGTTCCCTGGCCGGAGATGATGCTGTCAAGGTGTAATCACCGGAACCGAGTTCAACTACCTTTCCTCTGATCGAACTGAAAGGAGCATATGTCTTGCTCCACTGGTCATACGGACGGAAGATGTCTATCGTAAGGTTGTTTATGATTTCCTCATCTGTCGCCTTAGTCACGACATCCTTATAATCAGACTTGCATGAAAGGTCCAGAGCAAGCGAACCAGTGCCCTCGCTTACAATGATTTCACGGTTGCAGCCTGAGAGTATTGCGGCTGCCGCTATGATTGTATATACTATCTTTTTCATTTCAATGTTGTGTTCTATTCGTAAATCAGTTCCATGTCATCCAGCTTGAGGAAACATCCTGCATGAGCCTTGACGTTTTCTTCTCCAAAATCGAAGTTCACCCCGGTGCTGACAGCACCGTCGCCATAACTTGCACTTATGCGTACATATATGCTTGCGGCCTTTTTGTTAACCACAGTGTAATTATATGGGATTTCCATTCTGGTCCATGTATCTGCTGCAGGACCGTTCGTTACCTGCGCAGATGCAATCACAGCACCGGAAGCGTCCTTGACCCAGGTATCTACAAAGAAGCTTCTGCCGTTCGTAGGAGCATACTTGTAATAGAAAGCCAGTTTTGACGGACGGCTTGCAAACGCATGTCCCTGAGAAGCAATGTTGCCTTCGGAATCCGCTGTGCCGATCCAGAGTTCACCTTCATATGTAGTACCGTCAGCAATAGCGGCGGTATTGCCATCACCTACATTTACCGCAAAAAGTATGGCAGCCTTTTCTCCGCTATGCCTGTCCTTGACATAGCCTGATGAAGGGAAATTCTTACACCAGGAAGGGGTCCAGCCGGTATGGCCGTCAGGCATGGACTGGAGGCTGTTGCAAGCCCACCAGACATCATTCTCTCCGGACTTGTACGGCAGATACCAGTTACGTGTATATGTACCTCCGCCTAACGCTCCTCCCATAGGAGTGAAATCGCTCTGCACCATCTGATAATCTTCGAAACCGCTGTTTCCCAACTGGAGGGGATCCTCAGTGGTTATTGTCAGGACCGGACTCTTGCAGTTCTCGTTCTTGTTATAAATTGCACGTACAAGATATGTTGTCGACGGTTCTGTACCTATGGTACCGTAATTCAAGGTATATCCGTCAGTAACAGGAGCGGCTTCGATATCCGACCATACGACTCCGTCTGATGACACCTGGAAATCGACAAGTGACGGTACTCCTTTGCTGATGGTCACTACGGGATCTACAACCCTTGCAGCCCATACATTATAATCCTTGATGTCCAGGTTGACTGTAACTCCGCCGGAGACGACCTTGAACTCTTCGGAAGTTTCCTTACCCACCGAATCCACGATCCTGAGTCCGAATTCAGCGATGACTGCATCCGAGGCATCTGCCTTGACATCTGCAAGCATCGCCTTTATCACATCTGTGAAATCGATATATGAGAAGGTCCGGGATGTGGCCATGCCTTCGTCCCAGACAAAACCTGCAGCCTTGAGCGCCGTCTTCTGAGATGCATCCAATGCCGTGAAATCCACCTCGGCAGGCACTCCTTTAGCCGCGAGCCAGTCAGAATCCACTGTCAGATAGCAATGCGAAAGGGAACCTCTCGCGATGAAGCTTGCCATACCGCTGTGACCTTCCGGAGCCTGTCCTTCTATGATTTCATGTGAATTGCCATCTCCGTCAAAGCCAGCCAGAGTGACAGAAGGAGCTTCCTGAGGAACCGTAGTTGCCGGTATTTCAATTGTTTCGCTCTTATCCTCTACAGAACTGTCAATATTGATATTAATCACGAGACTTCCCTCACGGTCGTCAGTAGTGATTTCGAAAGTCACGAAATCATTTGGAGCATATGTAAGCACATCGGTCTTGAAATACTTCCATGTTCCGTTTCCATCGACATCAGCATAAACTTCAAGAACCACATCACCTCCCGGGATATAGCCGCAGCGGGTTTCGTTCTTGCTGAACTTCACGTTCTTTCCCTTGTGGGTCTGATGCTTGACCATAACATAATAGTCAGCATATCCTGTGGAGATCGTTTCGTGATAATTGACGGCTATCTTCACATTTGCAAGTTTCGCCTCAGCCTCAACGGTATTGACTCCGGCCTCAACGACAAAGTCTTTCTCAGCGAGATAATAGGGCTTGTTGAAGCCGTAACCTAAGGTATCGCCATGCTGTGCAACAAGACGATAACTGCCAGCATTGAGCTTTATCTCAGTAGCTGACGCGTTAGCGTATGAGTCGTTGAAAAGACGCATCTGGTTTTCGCTCTTGTAGATGGCGACCCTGAAATCGTCTAATACGGGCTCATCCGCATCTGCTCTGGTACCTACAACCTCATTGTCCATGTTCGCGGACAGCGCGATTGAAACCGTGCCGAACACATCGGATTCCCTGTCAGGAGAATGCTCGATGATGTTTTCCGAACATGCGGTCAAGAAGATTGCCAGCAGAGCCGGAATGAATCTTAAACGTCGCATAATTATAAAATGGTTAAGAAATTAATTATCGTAATAATCAGGATCAACCTTTCTGAGAGAGAAACGGTAGGTCAGATTGACTCCCAGTTTTGTTATTCCGAAATGGTGATCGTTCCTGTGGCCGACATACTCCCATATCTCGTTGGAGTAGACTGCCGTATTCTGGCTATATGAGGCATACCCTATTCCTATCAGGAACTCCAGCCCCCAATGGGCTTTGCGTCCAAGTCCCAGCGAATAACCATAGGTCACACCGGCGCTCCACGCAGGATGGCTGTTGCCTGCATTGTGATAGTTGCCTTCCCACACATTTTCAGGACCGTTCTGATAGAGGTATCCGTCCCTCCACTGCATCGTATACCACGCACAGCTTCCATGAAGACCGACAAAGCCTCCTTTACGCATGGTGTTATCCGAAAGCCACAGTCTCAATTCAGGAGCGAAACCATAGAAATTCGCATTATCGTCAGATGGAACGAAAACATTGGTCCTGGTGTACCATCCTTGAAGATCCAGCGACATGCGCTTGGCAAGCTGCACCTCCACACCTGAATATGGGACCGCCATCGCATCGGCAATCATGTTGGTCTTGACTCCCATCATCCACGGAGTATCGTGAATCTTCCTTTCCTTGCCCGTATTCTGCATGTCCTCCAGGCTGTTTCTCCTATATTCCTCATATGCAGACTCATGAGCCGCAACAGGATTCACCTTGACCTGAGGTTCCTCCACCGGCATCATGACAGTCTCTTTTACATAATAAACGGTATCCCTTATATATACGGTATCCGGCTTGGCCTTCGTCACAGAGGATTCTCTGAAATTTCTGAAACTCTCATCGGCCGGTACAGACATATATGGCTTGGACGGGTCCCACTTACAGAACACCGCTATCCTGACACAGCGCAGTTTCGGAAAGAAATCCTTTTCCAGGATCTTCCAGGCTCTTCCTCCGTCCAATGTCTGGAGCGCCTTCTTCCTATCCCCCCAGTCCATTGACTTTATTATGGTCATGACATTATACTTATAGGCCATATCGGACTCAGCAACAAGCTCATACAGCCTGTCCCAGTCTTCGTTGAGGCTTTGCTTATATATCATATATGCCGGGACATCCAGAACTTCTGTAAGGTATTCTGCAGCAGCATCGGTCCTGCTCTGGCTCAAGCGGACATTATCAGCCCACAGTCCGTCCGGAGAGGCACTGCCGCACACATATATCTGCATGATTTCCTTCGCAGGATCATTCAGGACATAGGCAAGTTCCATTGCCGCTATATTGAATTTCGGATTACCGGATACGGAAGCGACTCCACGAGGAAGAGTAAAAGATGTCATTACGCTATCCGCATACAATATCTTGGTGCCAAGATCTTCCGGTCTGACATATCTATGATAAATTTGAGCTGACAAGCTGATACTCATCAACATACCGCACAACACGGCAGTCAGGACGTATAGTCCTCGTGTGCATATTTTCATTGGTCTCGAATCTTTAAACTGCAAAATTCGGAAAAAAACAGCAAAAATCAAAACTCATACCATTTAGAATGACGTCAGTGCCATCTATACTGACGTATTAGCCATGTATCACAAACAAAAACCAAGCATTTTCGCAAAAAAATTACTACCTTTGCACGATTATGGCTTTATAAGAATATGGCGACAGAAAATATAAATCAGACTAATTACACTGACGACAACATCAGGACCCTCGAAGGCATCGACCACATCAGGCACAGGCCTGGCATGTACATCGGAACCCTCGGCAAGGGAGACGACCCTGCAGACGGCATCTACGTGCTGCTCAAGGAGGTAGTGGACAACTCCATCGACGAATTCTCGGCCGGATTCGGAAAGCAGATCCAAATCGGCGTGACAGACAAGGAAGTGACGGTCAGGGACTTCGGACGAGGCATTCCGCTCAATTCCGTTGTCAAGGCAGTAAGCATCCTGAACACCGGCGGAAAATACGACTCGAAGGGATACAAGAAGTCTGTCGGTCTGAACGGTGTGGGTCTTAAGGCCGTGAACGCCCTTTCATCGTTCTTCTATGTCGAGGCCTATCGCGACGGCATGTGCTCATACGCCGAATTCGCAGCGGGAAAGCTCGTCAATGAAGGCATGAAGGAGACCAGGGAGAAGAACGGAACGTTCGTCAAGTTCATTCCGGACGCCAACCTCTTCGTCGACTATTCGTACAACATCGAGTTCGTCGAGTCCATGGTCAAGAACTACTCTTACCTGAAGAAAGGACTGACGCTCACCCTCAACGGAACGCCATACCTCTCAAAGAACGGACTCCTTGATCTGATAAACGACAAGATGTCCGAAGAGCCGTTCTATGCTCCTGTCCACATAAGTGGCGAGGACATAGAGATCGTGATCACCCACGGAAACAGCTATGGAGAGAACATCACTTCATTCGTCAACGGACAGAACACCCGTGACGGAGGTACCCATCTTGTAGCTGTCAGGGAAGCCATATCGAAGACACTCAAGGAATTCTTCAAGACATACGCAAAGAAGGATTTCGCTCCGGAAGACATCCGCCAAGGCATAATCGGAGCCATCAGCATACAGATAGAGGAACCGATCTTCGCCAACCAGGCAAAGACCAAGCTCGGTTCCCCATACATGTGGAACAAGGTGATAGAGAAGGAGGACGGAACACAGACCTACGATGTGGGTCCTACGGTGAGAAGCTTCGTTAACGACTTTGTGAAGACCCATCTCGACAACTATCTCCACATGCACAAGGAGATAATCCCGGCCCTCCAGGCAAAGATAGCCTCTTCGGAAAAGGAACGTCAGGAGATCTCGTCTATCCAGAAGAAGACAAAGGAGCGCAACAAGCGCACAAGCGTATACAACAAGAAACTCCGCGACTGCAAGTACCACCTCAAGGACAAGCTCCCTGCAGGAAAGGAAGAGCTTCGCGAACTGACGAGCATCTTCATCACCGAGGGAGACTCTGCGAGCGGAACCATCACAAAGGCGAGAAATGCAGAAACCCAGGCAGTATTCTCACTACGAGGAAAACCTATCAACTCGTATAAGGAAAGCCGAAAGAAGATCGCTGAAAACGAAGAACTCAACCTCCTTATCAACGCTCTCGGACTGGAGGAGGACATAGATGACCTCCGCTACAACAAGATCATCATCGCGACCGATGCCGATGATGACGGCATGCACATCCGCATGCTCGTGCTGACATTCTTCATGAAATACCATCCTGACCTGATCAGGCGTGGCCACCTCTATATCCTCCAGACCCCTCTTTTCAGGGTGAAGAACAAGAACGAAGTGCGCTATTGCTACAATCAGGACGAGAAGGAGAAGGCTCTGAAGTCTATGTCAGGCAAGGTGGAGATCACCAGGTTCAAAGGTCTCGGAGAGATTTCATGGGACGAGTTCACCGGATTCATAGGCAAGGACATGCGTCTTGACAAGGTAAGACTCAGCGACGAAGAGCCTCTTGCAGACATCATGGAGTTCTATATGGGTGAAAACACCATCGACAGACAGATATTCATCAGCACTAACCTCAGAAGTGCACAGGAATTGGAAGACGTAAACATATAATATATATAATATGTGGAGAAAATTCTGCGGATGGCTGCTCCGCGCAATGGGTTGGACGGCAGTAGACCCTGTAGCCCCTGAAGACAAATGCATCATACTCGGCGTACCTCATACATCGGCATGGGACTTCGTGGTTTCATACCTATATTATGTATCTGTAGGAGGAAAGCCATACTGTATGGTAAAGAGTGAGTTCTTCTGGGGTCCGCTCGGATGGCTCCTCCGCAAGCTGGGAGGAGTGCCCGTAGACAGAAAAAGAGGCGGAAACGCAGCCTTGAGCGTGATCAAGGAGATGAAGGCCACTCCTGTGATCCATCTCGCCCTCGCACCTGAAGGCACTCGCAAACCGGTAAAAAGATGGAAGACCGGCTTCCATACCATAGCACGTCAGGTAGGATGCCCTGTATACATGGGGTATTTCGACTGGGGTACAAAGAGGATCAGCCGCGGCCAGAAGGTCGAGCTGACTGATGATCCTAAGGCCGACATGGCACGCATCCAGGCACTGTACGAAGAAATGCATCTGGTCGGCAAGCATCCTGAGATGTACGTTACTCACTAAACCTTTTAAAAGAATATGATTCAACTCTACAAACGCATGCAGAGGATGAGGGAGAAATATGTTGACACCCTCGCCAAACTGTATGAGTATGCAACGACGGTGTACTCGAAGAACCAGTACACCCAATGGTATGACACAAAGGAAGGCGGTTATACATACAACTCGTTCAAAGGCAAATGCGACAGTCTTTCGAAGAAGCTGACCCAGTACGGCATCGGAGCCGGCGACAAGGTGGCCATCCTGTCCCAGAGCATGCCTAACTGGTCCGTGGCATTCTTCGCGACCGTTTCTTTCGGAAGGATAGCGATCCCTATTCTTCCCGACAGCTCCGAGAACGAGGTCACAAATATCCTGACCCACTCCGAAAGCAAGGTCATCTTCGTTTCGAAGAAGCTTGCCGGAAAGTTGAGCCAGGAATGCCGCGAAAAGATGACGCTGGTAATTGAAATCGACACATTCGAAGTGCTCCAGGCAGATGACGAGCAGTTCACATGCGACGGAAAGACTTCGGTCCCTACTCCGGAGGACATCGCAACCATAATCTACACATCCGGAACCACAGGAAGTGCAAAGGGAGTAGTCCTGAGCCACAGGAACCTGGCTTCGAACGTGATCACATGCTACCATTCATGCAAGAGGGGCGAAAAGGACAGATGGCTGTCCGTACTCCCGATGGCGCACACCCTCGAGATGACCCTCAGCATGCTCTATCCCATGTACTGCGGCGCTACAGTCTACTATCTTCCTAAGCCGCCTGTAGCATCACTGCTTCTCAAGGCTCTGCCGATAGTGAAGCCGACAACCATGCTGACAGTACCTCTGATCATTGAAAAGGTATATAAGGGCAGCGTGCTCCCTACAATAAAGAAGAGCCGCACCCTGACCTGGATGAACGAACACATGAACGGGCTCATGTGCAGGATCATCGGAATGAAGCTCAAGAAGACATTCGGAGGCCACATCTCATTCTACGGTATCGGAGGCGCCAAGCTGGATCCCGAGGTAGAGAAGTTCCTGCTCAAGGCAAAGTTCCCGTATGCGATCGGCTACGGTCTTACAGAGACCTCGCCGCTTCTCGGATATTCGATGGACGGATGGAGAGCTGTCGGATCGTTCGGATATCCTGTCTATAATGTAAAGCTGAAGCTCCACAACGTGAATCCGGAAACCGGTGAAGGTGAAGTTATTGCCAAAGGTCCTAACGTGATGCTCGGATACTACAAGGACCCCGTCCGCACCAAGAGCGTGTTCACAGAGGACGGATGGTTCCGTACAAGCGACATCGCCGTCCAGGACGAAAAGGGACGATTCTACATCAAGGGCCGCAACAGCAACATGATCCTCGGTCCTTCGGGCGAAAACATCTACCCTGAAGAGATCGAAAACGTAATCAACAATGTCGAAGGCGTAAGCGAATCCATCGTCGTGGAACGCGACGGCCGCCTCGTGGCACTCGTGCAGCCTGACTTCGTGGAATGGGACAGCGAGAGCGAGGACAAACTTTACGAAAAGCTTGACGCATGGAAGGCAAAGGTACTCAAGGTTGTCAACAAGAACGTCAACAAGTCTTCACAGGTAAGCTCCGTGGAAGTCATGAAGGAACCGTTTGAAAAGACTGCCACACAGAAGATCAGACGCTTCAAATACAAGGACTCAGCACCTACCGTAGAAGAGGAAAAGAAAGAGAATTAAAACTTTTTTTTCAAGAAAACACGGTTTTTACACCAAATTTGTATAGGACGTTTCATACACCTTAAAATTAGTGGTTATGAAACGTCTTTATTTTATTTATGGAGCCTCGGCTCTGGCTGCCGTACTGATGGCAGCGCAAGTCAGTGTAAATGCCCAGGAGAACGGCAACAGAGATGAATTCGGAAACATCGTACGCGGTCCGTATGAGACAAACAGCTTCGGTGACAACTGGTTCGTCGGAGTCGGGGGCGGCATAAACATGCTTCTCGACGAAGGTTATGATGTCAAGGTGGGACCGAGTCTGGATGTGAATTTCGGCAAATGGTTCACCCCGGCCGTCGGAATGAGAGCAGGCTATCAGGGCCTGAAGTTCGATTCTGCGAAGGATGGAAAAAGCGACAAATACGGATACATGTACATCCATGGAGACTTCTTATGGAACATGTCCGACGCGCTCAGCGGATACAAGGAGACCAGGTTCTGGAACCTCATCCCTTACCTCCATGCAGGATTTTTCCGTTCATATGGCACGGATGGTTCCGAGTTTGCGGACAATGAATTCGCGACAGGAGCGGGACTTCTCCACAACCTCAGGATCAGCGAGCGCCTCGATGTAATCATAGACATGCGTGCCACTGTGGTGAACGGAAGCATCCACGGATCGTCAGGAGCTGTAGTACTCCCTTCTGTGACAGCCGGAATGGCAGTGAACCTCGGTTGGCCGGGATTTGTAAGGACTTCTACCATTCTGGGTGCGGTTGAAGCAGCAAATGCTGAAAAGACAGCCATTCTGGAAACCGCAATCGTTGCTCTCGAAGCAGCCAACGCATCCCTTGAGGCAGAAAACATGAAGCTCCAGAAAAAGAACAGTGACCTCAGCAAAAACGTAAAGGTCCTCCAGGCGGAAGAAGCAGCATATGAGATGTCTTACGAAGAGATGCAGCCTATCACAGTATACTTCTGCATCGGCAAGACTGTATTGGATGATCTCGAACTGCAGCACCTTGATTTCTATGCAAGGAACATAATTGACAAGGTAAGCATGGATCCAAACGCGGAAATAGTGGTGATGGGCTCGGCTGACAGCAATACAGGCACCGCCAAGAGGAATCAGTATCTCAGTGAAGCAAGAGGCAGATACATCGTCAATCTGCTTTCGGAGAAATACGGAATCGACAGCGACAAAGTCGTTGTAAGGTCGGAAGTAGTCAAGGCGAAGACGGATCCGAAGATGGACAGAGCGGTGATCATTTCATTCAAATGAGGTTTATAGAGCTCAAATAAAAGTAAAAAAGCAGGCATAAACGGGCTTTATGTCTGCTTTTTTGTCAAATAAAGGCACTTTTTTTATGAGAAATAGTTAAATATTTAAAAAGTTGTGCTATATTTGCATTTATGTATGCGTGTTATATATACGCCACAGACAGGATTTAAGTTTTATCAAAATAAGTTTAATTATCAGTAGTTATGAAAACAGTTAAATTCTTCTTGGGAGCTATGGCTCTCGCTGTTGTTTCAATGGTTGCTGCTCCTGCTGTAAACGCACAGGAGAACAAGGATGCTGAAGGTAACACTATCCGTCATCCTTACCTTACAAACGGTCTTTGGGACAACTGGTTCGTAAACGTTAACCCAGTAGGTCTCAACCTCTTCTATGACGGTGGCGAGTGGGCTACAGGTTATGCAATCGACGTAAACGTAGGTAAGTGGGTTACTCCATGCGTTGGTGCACGCGTTGGTTTCAACGGCATCACCGGTATGGACGCAAAATACGGATACCTCCACGGAGACGCTATGTGGAACATCTCTAACGCTATCGGCGGTTACAAGGAGTCACGCATCTGGGATTTCGTTCCTTATGCACACGCTGGTCTCCTCGTTGACAAGCCAATCGCTGGCAAGGAGCTCGCTGTTGGTGCCGGTCTCCTCAACGTAGTACGCCTCAGCAAGAGAGTTGACCTTACTCTCGACGTTCGTGGAACAGTTTACAAGCGTCAGGGACCTGCAGGTTTCATCAGCACAGCCCTCGGTCTTTCATTCAACCTTGGCAGAACTGACTGGACTCGCGCTTCTGAGTACCACAACCCAGCTGACCTTGACAAGATTTCTGCTGCTGAAGCTGCTGCTGCCGCTCTTACTGCTGCAAACGCTGCTCTCGCTGCTGACAAGGCTAAGCTTGAGAAGGCTAACGAGAACCTCCAGACTGAAAAGGCACAGCTTACTGAAAGCGTTAAGGTTGCTGCCGAGAGCGCAAACGGTCTTAAGGATGTTGCTCCAGCTTCATTCTTCTTCGAGATCGGTAAGACTGAACTCAGCGCTAAGGAGCTCAAGCACCTCGACTTCTACCTTGCTAACGTACTTCCTAACGTGAAGAACGGTAAGGCAACTGTAGTAACAGGTACTGCTGACAGCAACACTGGTTATGCTAAGCGTAACGAGTACCTCAGCAAGAAGCGTGCAGAGTACATGATCAACCTCCTCAAGGAGAAGGGTATCGCAACTGAGAACATCGTTGTTAAGAACGCTGTTGTCAAGGCTGCAAGCGGTCAGGCTGCATTCGACAGAGCAGTTGTTGTATCATTCGAGTAATTATTCGATAAAATACGTTCTGAAGACGTTCCTCAATAGGGGAACGTCTTCTTTTTTTATTATCTTTGTCATCCGTATAATCCAACACTATTAAGCTATGTCAAAAATCGGTACCACATTTACAAATTCCGGCAAGAAAGCCGTACTCTGCGGTTCTGGAGAACTGGGAAAGGAAGTAACTATCGAACTTCAGCGCTATGGAGTGGAAGTAGTCGCGCTTGATAAATATGCCAACGCTCCTGCTATGCACGTTGCACACAGAAACCATGTCCTTTCCATGCTGGACGGAGATGCTCTGGAATCTGTAATAAAGGAAGAGAATCCGGACTTCATCATACCGGAGATCGAGGCTATCGCTACTGACAGGCTTGTAAAGCTGGAAGAGGAAGGATTCAATGTGATCCCTACAGCAAAGGCAACAAGACTAACGATGAACCGTGAAGGCATCCGCAGACTCGCTGCCGAAACTCTCGGACTGCCGACATCGCCATACAGGTTTGCAGAAAACCGTGAAGAATTTGATGCAGCTGTCGCTGAAATCGGCATCCCATGCGTTGTGAAGCCTGTCATGAGCTCGTCAGGACATGGACAGAGCACCATCAAAAGCGCAGATGACATAGACAAGGCATGGAAGATTTCTCAGGAAGGAGGACGTGCAGGAAGCGGAAAGGTCATCGTTGAAGGTTTCGTGAAGTTCGACTACGAGATCACCCTTCTAACTGTACGCCATTGCGGAGGTACCACATTCGTAAAGCCGGTAGGCCATCATCAGGTGGACGGCGATTATCGCGAATCATGGCAGCCGCAGCCGATGTCTCCTGTTGCAATCCAGAAGGCAGAAGCGATCGCAAAGGCGATAACCGACGCACTCGGAGGATACGGAATCTTCGGTGTAGAGCTCTTCATCAAGGGAGAGGACGTAATCTTCAGTGAGGTTTCCCCTAGACCTCATGACACAGGTATGGTGACAATGATATCCCAGGACATGTCGGAATTTGCGCTTCACGCACGCGCGATTCTCGGCCTTCCTGTTCCGGAGATCAGATTCTATGGTCCGTCTGCATCAAAGGCCATCGTAGTGGAAGGCAACACAAAGGAATACGAGTTCTGCAATCTTGACAAGGTTCTTGAAGAGCCTGGAGTACAGATCAGGATGTTCGGCAAACCGGAGATAGCAGGCCACCGCAGAGTGGGAGTCATCCTGGCTACTGCAGACACCGTCGAAGAAGCCCTCGCTAAAGCAGAAAGGGCATACGCAAAACTAGAAGTAAAAGTATACTAAGAGATGCTATTTAGCAAGGCCGGCTAGAACCCAGTCGGCCTTTATTTTATCTATGATGGCACAGACCACCTGATAGGTACGGCTTTCCTTTGTATAATCTGCCGGAGTTATGAAATTGACTCTCTGCTGCCTCAAGAGTTTTTTGGCGACATTTACCTTCTTCTTGATCTCCGGGTTATAGACGGCGATCGAATTGCCGCCGAACATCTTCACGATCTTCATGCACGGAACATCAGTCTCACCGTCCCCGAAGTAAATCATATGAGGGAACGGAATACGCTTGTTGTCTTCGGCCTGGCTCTCGTTGACCTTCTTGTTGTCACGTACGCTTAGGATACCCTTGTTTATCTTGAAAAGGAACTGGGTCTTCGCAGTATAGTCTACAGCTACTCCCGGCCATTCGGCCTCCCCTGCCTCATTATATATGAATGAGCATGCAAATATGCGCTTGAACTCTTTGCCGATTTCTGTACCTTCGATCATCTCCGCAAGTCCGGACGAGTTGATGTAATGCTCGACCTTCACTCCCCTTTCCTTGCCGTAGGCATTGATAAGGGAAAACCATTCCTTCACACCCTTGAACAGTTCGACCGAAGCTCCGAAACTTCTGAAGTCTTCACGGCGCAGCTTTATGTCCGCCTTCCTCGCTTCGTCAAACATCAGCTTCATGTAGCTAAGGATATTGCTGGCGTCCTGACCTAAAGCAATATTGTCACTTTCTGTCCAGAACTCTTTCGGAGACTTTCCGATGGCCTGGATGAAGCCGAATTCCTGCATGTTTCCCGGCGAGAGCGTGCCGTCAAAATCATATATGAGGGCAACGATTGGCATCTTTCTCATATGAATATTCTTTAAAAGTTCCATGAAAACGCCACAATTACGGACGTTTCACCACAAATATAATGAATTATACATGCGCGAGAACAATTTTCGCTACTTTTGCCGCTGAAAAAACTAAAATCTGACTGAAAAAAAATGAAACATTACTTTACCAGACTTCAAGAAGCCATGACAGCGAACTGGGAGCGTCCTGCCCTGGGCAACTATCGCGGCGAGACATTTACATTCGGAGAAGTTGCGACACAGATTGCGAAACTTCATGTGCTGTATGAGGCAATCGGACTTGAGAAGGGAGACAAGGTTGCTCTTTGTGCAAAGAATTCAGCACGCTGGGGAATCGCTTTCTTTTCAGCGAACACATATGAGGCTGTCGTAGTTCCTATCCTTGCAGATTTCCATCCGGACAGTGTAAATTCTCTTGTAGACCATTCGGAAAGTACTGTTCTCTTTACAGATTCGGATATCTGGGCAAAGCTTGACATCGAGAAGATGCCTCAGATCAAGGCTGTGGTTTCAACAGCAGACTTCAAGCTTCTCTATGCAGCTGACGAGAAGATCAGCAAGGCAAACGACAACCTCCAGAACCTCTTCGACGAGAAGTATCCGAAGGGATTCAGCGCAGCAGACGTTTCTTATCCGACCGACAACGACAAGGAACTCGCGATCATCAACTATACTTCAGGAACAACCAGCGCACCTAAGGGCGTCATGCTCCGCTATGAGTGCATCTCAGCAAACGTAGCATTCGGCCAGAAGAGGCTTCCTTCTTATCCTGGAGACAAGATCGTATCAATGCTCCCAATGGCGCATATGTACGGAATGATGTTCGAGCTCATCTATCCTCTCTGCGGAGGTTCGTCTATCTACTATCTCGGAAAGACCCCTACTCCGGCGCTTCTTCTCGGGGCTATGACAGAAGTCAAGCCATATCTCGTGATTACAGTTCCTCTCGTGATGGAGAAGATCTTCAAGAGCAAGGTTGCTCCTATCGTGAACAAGCCTGTGATGAAGGCAATCTGTGCCATTCCTGGTCTGAACCAGATCATCTTCAAGAAGGTCCGCACATCCCTCATGAACGCATTCGGAGGAAAGGTACGCGAGATCGTCATGGGTGGCGCAGCATTGAACCCGGAAGTGGAATCATGGTTCAGGAAGTTCAAGATTCCTTTCACAGTAGGATACGGCATGACAGAGGCCGCTCCTCTCATGGCATATGAGGACTGGTGGGATTTCGCTTCGAAGTCATGCGGAAAGGCCATCGACACAGTCGAGGTGCGTATCGACTCCGAGGACCCATATAATAAGGTAGGAGAGATTCAGGCTCGCGGTATGAACATCATGAGCGGATACTTTAAGAATGAAGAGGCAACCAAGGCTGCATTCACCGCAGACGGCTGGATGCGCACAGGAGACCTCGGACTCCTTGACCAGAAGGGCAACATCTTCATCAAGGGCCGCAGCAAGAACATGATCCTTTCTGCCAACGGACAGAACATCTATCCTGAGGAGATAGAGGCTGTTGTAAACAATCAGCCGTACGTGATCGAATCTGTGGTTGTGGACAGAGGCGCAAGGCTCGTAGCCCTCATCTACATGGATTCGGAGAAGGCAAAGGCAGAGGGTGTCGATCTTGAGGAGTACAAGAAGACAATCATGGCTGAGGTCAACAAGTCTATGCCTGCGTACAGCAAGGTGAATGTCGTAGAGTATATGGCAGAGCCGTTCGAGAAGACTCCTAAGATGAGCATCAAGAGGTTCATGTACAAGTAGTCAGAAAGCATCATATTAACAATTGAGGGTGGCTAATAAGTCATCCTCTTTTCGTATAACGGGATCATATCGGTTTTTCTTGTACCGACGCTTTATCTTCGTGCAACGAATCCCGTTAATTTGCATCTATGATATAGTACTTTTCAGACGTTCATGCGTCTTGATAGTGAAATACAACTTAACTGACCGATATGAAAAAGTTTCTGATGTCTTTGTTTCTGCTTATCTGTGCCTTTCCACATCTTATGTCTCAGAGCAGGATTGATGACCGGCTGCTTGAAAGCCGGATAGCCGATCTACAGAGAGAGAAGGATTTCTGGGAAAACTGGCTTTATAAGTTCGAAGTCCGTGCCGGCTGGGGAGGAATGGCAATCATGGAAGATATGCTGTATCTCCACGATGACTACCTTATCTATGGTCCCGGTTACGGAAGACCGGACGGACTGGAAGGACTTTATGCTCCGCAGAAGGGGAATACATATATGACCAACCAGATCTTCGGCGAGTTCTCATGGCATATCAAAAGGCGTCTGTCTCTCGCGGGAGGCATTTATGTAAACGGCTTATGCGGTAAATATGTGGATCCGGACAATGGCCAGGTCATCCGTCCGAGAAGAGGAGTCTCTGTGAGTATCCTGCCTTCTGCGAGAATCTATTGGAGCAATCATAATAAAGTGCGTCTGTACTCCGAAGTCGGCCTTGGAGTCAGCATGATGGCATTTGACGGTGAAACCGATATTCTTCCGACGATTCAGGCCACAGCTTTTGGAATCACGGTCGGAAGGGAAGTATTCTTATTTGCAGAATATTCTGTCGGTACCGTATGCTTCGGCGGAAAGGTAGGACTTGGTTACAGATTCTAAACTGACTTGCTATGAAAAGGACAATCATAATATTGATGCTGCTGCCGATGCTGGCTGCATGTATCGCTGAACATTCAGAAGTTACTCCGGTTACAGCGGAAAGGCTTGAGTCTTATTCTACTGAAGTAATGGCCGAAACCGTGGCTATTCCTGTTGAGGCAGTAGAGTTCGCTATTGATTTTGACGCTTACCTCAAATTGTCGGATCTTGAGAAAGAGGCAGATTACAGGTTTTTCGGCAATTGCCGTGAGGACTCGACGGGAGTCTACAGCATATCTTACGATTCTTCACGTGAATTCCGTGTAGTCAATATGCGGGTGGACACACGCGGACGGTCGATAATGGAAGAAGGAGCATCATGGAAAATCTTAGAATTTAGTGTATATGGTAATGATTTCGATTATTCTTATCTGGATTACAGCCTTACGCTGCCGGAAGACTCGGAAATGATTATGATGACCGCTGCTGACAGTACATGGGCTGTATCTATGGGTGACAGGGGAGCCGCAATGATGAAGATGCATCCGAAGAGAGGCGAACTTTATGAATGGACAGTCGAGGCTCATGGAACTGAGGAGACGTCCATCGGCATGCATGCGGATTTCAGCACGGTCGGGCCGTTCACCGTACGCGAGAGATATCTGGAGTCCAAGGAAAAGACGAATGTATATGAGGGTTACTTCAATGTGGACATCTTCCGTCAGGGCGTGCCTCATGACTATTGTCACATGACTTTTGCTCCGGGTAAGGAGACGATTGTCAAGACAAGCAGGTAATACTTGGCAGTATGATATGACTATTTGTCAGTTTTTGGAGCTTGGAACATATTTTGACTATATGAGGTCGTCCTGTCAAGGGCGACCTTTTTCAGTAGCAGATGACAATGTATTCCAGGGACCCCCTCCCACTTCGTGGGCCTCTCCCCCTAGCCGGGGGTGGCAAAATGTCCCTTCCATACAAATGCCACCTGCCAACTAAAAGAATCAAACAATTAAAAGTATATAGGCAAATGGCAACAACAGGTAAAATTGGAGTAACTACCGAGAACATTTTCCCGGTGATCAAGAAGTTTCTTTATTCAGACCATGAGATCTTCCTCAGGGAGCTCGTGGCAAATGCTGTGGATGCGACGCAGAAGATGAAGGCCCTCGCAGCTTCCGGAGAATTCAGCGGAGAGCTTGGAGATCTGAATGTCAGAATCGAGCTTGACGAAAAGAAGAAGACCCTCAAGGTCATCGATAACGGTATCGGTATGACCTCTGAGGAAGTGGACAAATACATCAACCAGATCGCTTTCTCAAGCGCCGGAGAGTTCCTTGAGAAATACAAGGACCAGCTCAGCAGCATCATCGGACATTTCGGCCTCGGATTCTATTCTGCATTCATGGTTGCTGACAAGGTGACAATCGAGACTCTTTCATGGAAGGATGGCGCCAAGGCTGTCAAATGGTCATGCGACGGTTCGCCTGAATATGAAATGACAGAGTGCAAGAAGTCAGACAGGGGTACTGTCATAACCCTTTACATCGCTGACGACGAGAAGGAGTATGCAGAGAAGAAGCGCATCGAGGGACTCCTTGGCAAATACTGCAAGTTCATGCCGGTTCCTGTCATCTTCGGCAAGGAGCAGGAATGGAAGGACGGCAAATATGTCGACACAGACAAGGATAATGTGATCAACAAGGTCGAGCCTCTCTGGACACGCAAGCCGGCTGACCTCAAGGACGAGGATTACAACGAGTTCTACAGGGCGCTGTATCCTATGGGAGAAGAGCCGCTGTTCCATATCCACCTCAACGTGGACTACCCTTTCAACCTGACAGGTATCCTTTACTTCCCTAAGATCAAGAACAATGTCGAGATCTCACGCAACAAGATTCAGCTTTACTGCAACCAGATGTTCGTGACTGACTCTGTAGACAACATCGTTCCTGACTTCCTTACCCTTCTTCATGGAGTGATCGACTCTCCTGACATTCCTCTGAACGTATCAAGAAGCTATCTCCAGAGCGATGCAAACGTAAAGAAGATCTCTACATACATCACAAAGAAGGTTGCAGACCGTCTCGACGAGATCTTCAGGAACGAGAGGGAGCAGCTCGAAGAGAAATGGGACAACCTCAAGCTCTTCATCGAATACGGAATGCTTTCCGACGAGAAGTTCTGCGACAGGGCGATGAAGTTCTGCCTGCTCAAGAACACAGAGGGCAAGTATTTCAGCATCGAGGAATATAAGAAGAACATCGAGGAAGGCCAGACAGACAAGGACAAGAAGGTGGTATTTCTCTATGCGACCGATGTAGAAAGCCAGTATACATTCATAGAAGCGGCCAAGTCAAAGGGATATGACGTTCTTCTGCTGGACTGCCAGCTTGACAGCCACTTCGTGAACCTCCTTGAGACAAAGGTCGAGAACGCAAGATTTGCACGTGTAGACTCAGACAGCATCGACAGTCTCATCCCTAAGGAAGACAAGGAGAAGCCGGTGCTCACAGAGGCGGAACAGGAGGATCTGTCAGTGGTATTCCAGGCAGTTCTTCCAAAGGAGAACCAGTATTATGTCCAGGCAGACAATCTTGGAGCAGAAGCTGCACCGATCCTCATCACACAGAGCGAGTTCATGCGCCGCTACCGCGAGATGTCAGCAATGGGAGGCGGAATGAACTTCTATGGCGAGATGCCTGCGATGTACAACATCACCGTCAACATGGAGAACCCGCTTGTGGCCAGGATCCTTGAGTCAAAGGCGGCAGAAGTCGCTCCTGCACAGGTGATTCCGGACGCATCAGAGGATGCTTCAGATGATGTGAAGAGGACTGTCACAGAAGCCAAGGAGTCTGCCGCTGCAGCACATAAGGCTGACCTTGAGGCTTTTGCTGGCGACAATGAGATCCTCAAGCAGATCACTGACCTTGCGCTCCTTGCCAACGGCATGCTGAAAGGAAAAGACCTCAGCGACTTCATTGCAAGAAGTGCCAAGGTCGTAGAAGATGCTTATCTGAAATAATTATTTAATAAGGTTGAGAAACTCATTTCGGGTGCGCTCGTCACGAAGGAAGATACCGCTGAAGGCCGATGTGGTCGTTACCGCATTGGCCTTTTGCACACCTCTGAGGGTCATGCAAGTATGCGAGGCTTCGATCACGACAGCGACGCCGAGAGGCTGGAGGGTATCCTGAATGCAGTCACGGATCTGTGTCGTGAGCCTTTCCTGAACTTGAAGACGGCGGGCGAATGTCTCTACGACGCGCGCGATCTTGCTCAGACCTGTAATGGTTCCGTTCGGGATATATGCGACATGGGCCTTTCCGATGAAAGGCATGACATGGTGCTCACAGGTCGAATACAGTTCGATATCCTTTACAAGGACCATCTGCTGGTATTCCTCCTTGAACATTGCGCTTCGGAGGATCTCCGCACCGTCCTGATTCATGCCGTGAGTCAGGAACTGAAGGGCCTTGGCGACTCTTTCAGGAGTCTTTACAAGTCCCTCTCTTTCAGGGTCTTCTCCAAGAAGTTTCAGGATCTCCTTATAATGTTCTGCGATTGCGGCAGTAGTCTGTTCGTCGTATCTTTCGTCCTTGATGTAAGCCATGTTGCATAATTTTTGTGCAAAATTAACAAAAAGAACTGCAATATTGATTTTTTTATCTATATTTGCGCCCCCTTACGGAACAGGGATTGCTTAAATATTGATTATTAACAATTTAAAAACATAGAACTATGTATTGGACACTTGAACTTGCATACCGCCTTGAGGACGCTCCATGGCCAGCCACCAAGGAAGAACTCATCGACTATGCCACCCGTTCGGGAGCACCTCTCGAAGTAGTGGAAAACCTTGAAGAACTTGAAGACGACGGCGAAATCTACGAAAGCATCGAAGACATCTGGCCGGACTATCCTACAAAGGATGACTTTTTCTTCAACGAGGAAGAATATTAATAAACGAGAATCGGGCAGCCTTAAGGTTGCCCGATTCCCGTTTAATATATTTCATTTTTAGTTGAAGATTATTATCTTTGCAGGACATTTTGATAATAATTTATAACCAATAATAGACTAATCATGGAAGATTGTTCAAAAAACGTCCGTATTGAAAGTGACCTAATCGGTTCGCTTGAAGTTCCTGCAGATGCTCTTTATGGAGTTCAGACACTAAGGGGTCTGGAAAACTTCCCTATAAGCCGTTTCCATCTTAACGACTATCCATTGTTCGTCAACGGACTCGCAATGACAAAGCTCGGCGCAGCAGAGGCCAACTATAAGCTCGGTCTCCTTACCGACGAGCAGTACAAGGCCATCACACAGGCATGCCGCGAGATCCTTGAAGGCAAGCACCACGAATACTTCCCTGTTGACATGATTCAGGGAGGAGCAGGTACGACCACCAACATGAATGCAAACGAGGTGATTGCAAACCGCGCTCTCCAGATCATGGGCTATCCGCTCGGAAAATACAAGCATTGCTCTCCGAACGACCATGTGAACTGCTCTCAGTCCACAAATGACGCATATCCTACTGCAATCCACCTCGGACTTTATGCGACCCACCTTGAGTTCATGAAGCACTTCCTCCCGCTGATCGATTCTTTCGAAGCGAAGGCAAAGGAATTCTCCGGAATCCTGAAGATGGGACGAACACAGCTTGAAGATGCGGTTCCAATGACCCTCGGACAGACTTTCGGAGCATTCGCATCCATCCTCCGCGACGAGATCCGCAACCTCAACTACGCTGCCGAAGAGTTCCTGACAGTAAACATGGGAGCAACAGCCATCGGTACAGGAATCTGCTCGGAGCCAGGTTATTCAGAGAAGTGCATCGCAGCCCTTCGCGAGATAACGGGATGGGACGTCAAACTTGCAGAAAACCTTGTTGCAGCAACATCCGACACATCATGCATGGTAGGCTACTCGTCAGCCCTCCGCCGTGTCGCTACGAAGATGAACAAGATCTGCAACGACCTCCGTCTTCTTTCTTCAGGCCCTCGCTGCGGATTCCATGAGTTCGACCTTCCTGCACGCCAGCCGGGTTCTTCAATCATGCCGGGCAAGGTGAATCCTGTGATTCCTGAAGTGATGAACCAGATATGCTACAAGGTAATCGGAAACGACCTTTGCGTGGCCATGTCATCAGAGGCTGCCCAGATGGAGCTCAACGCGATGGAACCTGTAATGGCCCAGTGCTGCTTCGAATCGGCGGAAATCATGATGAACGGTTTCGACACACTCCGCGTGAACTGCGTCGACGGCATCACGGCCAACGAAGAGCAGTGCGACAAGTATATCCACTCAAGCTTCGGCGTGGTTACAGCGCTCAACCCTGTGATCGGATACAAGTATTCGACAAGAATCGCGAAGGAAGCGATGGCAACAGGAAAGAGCATCTACGACCTCGTCCTCGAACATGGGATCCTGTCAAAGGAAGACCTTGACACAATCCTCTCTCCAGAGAACATGATCAAGCCTGTAAAGCTAGACATCAAGGTTAAATAGCCTGTATCATGCCTTTTGAAATGATCATCCAGCTGCTGGTCGTTCTGGCAGCTCTTTGGGTCGGCTCACGCTACGGGTCCCTTGCGCTGGGAGCGATATCCGGCATCGGACTGGCGATTCTTGTCCTGGGTTTTCAGATGAAGCCAGGAACACCTCCTACCGATGTGATATACATAATTGTAGCGGCAGTCACATGCGCCGGAGTCCTTCAGGCTTCCGGCGGCATGGACTGGCTGATACAGATCGCTGAAAAACTGCTGAGGAAACATCCGGACCGCATTACATTCTTTGCTCCGATATGCACATTCTTCCTCACTGTGCTGGTAGGAACCGGTCATGTGGTATATACCCTCATGCCTATCATCTGCGACATCGCCCTGAAGAAAGGCATCCGTCCGGAAAGGCCATGCGCTGTGGCCTCAATCGCATCGCAGGTAGGCATCACCTGCTCTCCGATTGCCGCAGCTGTCGTTGCCTTTGTAACGATTTCCAATGCCAACGGCTTCGATGTGACCATACCTCAGGTCCTGCTGATAACGATTCCTGCATGTCTCTGCGGCCTTATCGCAGCTTCGTTCGCATCATACAACAGAGGACTTGACCTGGACAAGGATCCGGTCTTCCAGGCAAAGCTGAAGGACCCTGTACAGTACAACTACATATACGGATCGACTGAGACCACTCTTGACCGCGAGATCCCGCAGTCAGCAAAAAATGCCGTATTCATCTTCCTTGGAGCTCTGGTCCTGATCGTCCTGTTCGCAGTCTTTCCAAAGCTGCTTCCGGTCTACGGAGAGACCCGCCTGAAGATGAACATCGTGATCCAGATCGTCATGATATCGGCGGCTGCATTCATGATAATCTTCTGCAAGGCAGAGCCGAAGAAGGCCGTAGGAGGCTCCGTATGGCAGTCGGGAATGGTGGCAGTGGTCGCGATATACGGAATCGCATGGCTCGCCGACACATATTTCTCCAACTATCTGGCAGAAATACAGGTGATGCTTGAAGGGATAGTGGAACGTTTCCCTTGGTCGATCGCATTCGTATTCTTCCTCGTTTCCGTGCTGATCAACTCACAGGGAGCAGTGGTAGTCGCAATGCTTCCTCTCGCCTATCAGCTCGGGATCCCGGGAGAAGTGCTTCTGGGCGTATTTCCTGCGGTATACGGATATTTCTTCATCCCGAACTACCCGTCAGACATCGCGACTGTCAATTTCGACAGATCCGGAACGACTGTCATAGGAAAATACCTTCTCAACCATTCGTTCATGCTTCCTGGTCTGGTTTCAGTCGGAGTAGCTACTCTGGTCGGATACGGTCTTGCAATGCTGATATATTAATATGGTAACGATACAAGAAGAACGGACAGCCTGGCGGCTGTCCGTTCTTCTTGTATCGACGTCTTATTTCAAGAGAGCGTTCTTCTCGACAGTCCAGTCGTCGCGGAGGGCAAGGCCGCATGGATCGCCTGTAAACATCTTGGCTGCTTCCTCATCTCCCTTGAGATGCCACTGGAGCCATGCCAGAGCCGGGATGGTGAATTCTCCACCGTGAGGCTGCCGGTATGTACCACCATGGCCTACAGGATAATTTGCAGTAAAAGCAGGGACATTGGTAAGACGGTAGAAATCATCCATGCCGTTTCCATATGCGATATCTTCCGGTCCTCCAAGAATGTAGATTACAGGGACCTGGATCTTCTGCAGCTTGTCCTTCTCCGGCATAGGCATGCCTGGCATTGCTCCTGCAGGATTCACGAACAGGCCGCTGTTCATGATCATGAGGGTCTTGAACCTCGGGTCTGCGGAGTTGTCAAGAGTCTGGAGTCCGCCGCACGACATTCCTGCCGCAGCAATCGCATCTACATCGATCCTGCCATAGAAAGGACTGTTCCTGTCAGCATTCTGCGCTATCGCCCAGTCCACAGACTCAAGCTGCTGGGCAGAAGTAGACCTTGGTCCATGATAAGGCACTTCCTCCATAGGGATATGGCCTGTAGCAATCACAAGGAAACCATGCGAAGCTATCTCGTTCAGGAACTTGTAGTGCTCCCATGGAGAATTAGTACATGCTCCGTTGCCCCATACCAGGACAGGAAGCTTATTCTTCTTTCCGAACGGAGAGAGGTCCTGCGGAGCAAAAACGGTATGGGCCTCGAATCCTGGAGCTTCGAACATAAGGACCTTGTACGGACCGGTTCCGCCGTCTTCTACCACTTTAGACTGTACTGTTTCGGGAGCCACAGGGCCGGAAGCGCATGAAGCCATGAACGCCACTGCGCAGACAAAGGAAAACAATCTTTTCATATCATTATCGGTTATTGTCCGATAAAGATATGAAATTAATATGAGAAAGCACATCATCCCAGACCATTTCCTTTCCGACTTCGTTCAGAACCTCATGGCGCATGCCCGTATAAAGGGCGGATGTGACGTTATGATAGCCCATATCGGCAAGATGCTGAGCCGAAGCATGGAAGGCGGCCTCCGACCTCATGCAAGGGTCGTCTGCCCCTGAGATGAAGTACACAGGCAGGTCTGGCCTGGACATAGTCCATCCCTTGTCTGAATACGTCTCTTTCATCATCGACATCAGGGCAATCATCCCGTTGGCTGTGAAATCGAACGAGCACGACGGATTGGCTTCGAAGGCCTTCCGGACAGACGCATCGGAACATGTCCAGGCATTCCTGCCTTCGGAGGAGAAGGACCTGTTGTATATGCGGGAAGTTATGTTCTGGAATATGCCGGTCCGCATGCGGCCGCCGTTGAAGACGGCGAGCATGCGGGCAAGGGCGAGCGCCAGCGGAGCGACCGGACTGTCGCTCGGGCTGCCGCACAGAAAGATACCTTCCAGATCCCCATCATATCTCTTCATATATGTCCTGACAGCAAGCGAACCCATGCTGTGACCGAGAAGGAACACCGGCAGCTGCGGATATTTTCCGTGGATCCAGTCAGTGACCATCTTCATGTCTTCGACCAGAGCGACATATCCGCCGGCATACATATACCCGCGGTCTTCCTTTCTCTTCACGCTTTCCCCGTGACCGCGATGGTCGTTCGCCACGCAGACCACTCCATGAGCTGCCATGAACTCCATGAAAGGCAGAAAACGCTCCTTGCATCCGCGCATCCCATGCGCGAGCTGGAGCACTGCATACGGTTCGGAAACCGGTCTTGAAACAAGCACGCTGATGTCCACGCCGTCATATCCTGAACGCAGAAGAAAAGTCTCATTCATAACACAATCGCTTTTCTTCCTCCTATGACAAATTCCGTGCTCAAAAGGATCAGAAGGTGAAGCGCAGACCGGCGCGGGCCGTGAACATGAAATGTTCTTCGGCCCGGAAGGTCTGCAGAGAGCCTTCGTTAAGGGCATATGAAACGTCCGGTTCGAAATAGAGTCCGACACGCGGAAGGATATTGACCTGGAGACCCATGGCGGCGTTCAAGCCGAACAGAACCTCCTTTTCGTGCAGTCTTTCTTCCCCGACGGACGCATAGACGCATTTGTCCATCTGGAATCCGGCACCGGCATATAAACTGAAGGCCTTTCTGTTCACGATCATCCAGTCAAGTCTCAATGGGATGCCTAAATAGTGGACATTCTGTCTGTCACGTTCCGAACGTCCTGAATGATAATATCTCTCACGCGTAGACGAGTATCTGGTATAGTTCAGACCGGTATTGAATGTCAGTCTTCCGGTCAGGAAAAACCTTGCAGAGACGCCGAAAGAGACAGGCACATCGTGGGTGTACGAATCGCTGTAACCGCTCTTTTTCCTCATCATGACCGAAGACGGTTCCGTCTTGTCCACAAAGGCTGAATCTGTAGGGGAGCTGAGCCCATAATCCGGATCTTTCGGGATTTCCGCATCCATCGAAACCATATCAAGCATCGGTCTTCCGGACATGGATCCGGACAGTCCGATGGAGACCGGAATCCTCTTGCGTCTCGGTTCCTCCATAGACTCATCGTCTTCCCATGACTGTTCATAAGTTTCAGACTCTGGTGAAGCATCTGCCAGAAGATCGCCGGTAGACGGAACTGTGTCCCGGATCACATCGAAAGTTTCTTCCGTCGGTTCCTCCTCAGGTTCTTCCATCATGTCTGCTGTCAGAACGTCATCGGCAGGGCGCTGCACAGCGGCCGGCTGCGGCTTGCGCCGCCCCGCCGGCGCCACAGCCTCATGCACATCAGAAGGCACCTCCACGGCAGCAGTATCTGCCGGCACCACGACATCAGCCGGATTCATATCATCCGCCAAGACAAATCCATACTCATGTACCGGCTGCGGACTGAAAAGAAGCAGGACAAGAGCCAGAGCGGCGGCAGCCCCGGCGAGGCCGCCGGACCACGCGAACAGAGCAGCCCTCTTCTTTCTCCTGAAGGCTGCATGTTTCTGCTGAAGGACATCCCAGTCATCAGCAGGAAGCGGAACCTCGACGCTTTCGAGTTCCTCTCCTATGATATCTGTCCAGTCTTCCATCATAATCCGTTTCTCCTTATATAATCCCTGACATTTTCCGCCAGCTGTTCCCTTGCCTTGAACAGAAGCGAGGATGATGTCTTTTCCTTGATAGCCAGCATCTGCGCTATGTCCTTATGCGAATATCCTTCCACGCAGTACAGGTTGAAGACCACCCTCTTTGTCTGCGGCAGCTCTCCGACCATCCTCATCAGCTCCGCCTTCGGAATCTTCATGATCTCCTCCTTGGCCGGCTCCGGTATCTTTTCCTGAGCCTGTTCCAGATGGACCGTCTCGAATCGCTTCTTCTTACGCAGGCTGTCTATCACCAGATTGACGGTAACCCTAGAGCACCAGGACTTCAAGCTTCCCGTCGGTCGGTACTTCCCTATCGTATCAAAGATCCTTATGAAACTGTCATGAAGCAGGTCCCTTGCCTCTTCCCTGTCCCCTACATATCTGATACAGAGCGCATAGAGCCCGGCCGCATACCTCGTATACAGCTCCTTCCTGGCCTTGTCATCCCCTCGGGCACACAATCCAGCCAGTTCGATGTCCTCTATGTTGCTTATATCTGCCAATTGGTTATCTGCTATATATAACGGAACAGGAATGTAAATACTTCCGCAAATGTACATAAATAAAATGTTGATGAAAATTTTCGTATATTCCGGAAGTATTCCGCAGATGCCGCCGTTATTTATGCAGAACAACTCAGACGACACGAATTCCATAATCCCCGAACAGATGAAAAAGTATCTGCTTATCTTATTGCTGACTGCCCAGGCCCTGACGGCCGGAGCACAGGACTATCCGGAATATCAGTTCAGTTTCGGATGGGGCGGCTACCCGGCTTATGAATGGATGGCATATGAAATGCCGTTCTCCGACTGCGAGCTGGCCATCCGATATATCCATCCTGACCTGCGCGACATATACCGGCCTTATCATTCACGGATGTATTCCAGCGGAACTTTTTCCGGCAGGTTCGCAATCAATTTCAAGAAATGGTTCACGCTGTCATTCGATCTTGCGGCAAACCTGGTCTGGCAGAATGAATTCGACGCGGTCAGCGACCGGAAGAACGGCGCCTATATCGGTTTCATGATTCATGCGGTCCCGAATGCCCGATTCAACTGGCTCAACCGTGAGAGGGTCAGGATGTACAGCACGATAGGCCTGGGATTCATGACCGGAAAAGATGCAGAGTCGTCGGAGTTCCTGATCCTGCCGTCGGCGCAGCTCAATCCTGTCGGCATAGAAGTCGGCAGAAAGCTATACGGTTTCTGCGAGCTTGGCGCAGGAACAATGTTCACAGGAGCCATGGCAGGAATAGGTTACAGGTTTTAAAGGATGATGAACATGAAGAGACTTATATACATATTGGCTGCGGCATTGTGCTGCTCATGCACCATAATGGACGGAGGCGGGTCCGGACGAGACAGGGAAAGCCTCATGACATATGCACAGAAGATGTACAACATATGCATCATGACTCCGGCAGCGTTTGCTGAACGGATCGTAGATGGCCAGGATCCCGAGATCGAAATGACGCAGGGGCTTCAAGAAACCAGCTGCACATATAGCGAAATCAGTGCGGACGAATGGATGTTCACGACCAGGTTCGGAGCACGCGAGTTCAGCACCCATGTCATATGGCTTGGCAAGAACGACAACGAAAAGCACATGTTCCAGGTAAGTGCGGAAGGCATGGACAGGTCATGGATCGAAACGCTTCATGGCACATCCGAGGTCACGTCTGTATTCGAGTTTCCATCGGGACACGTGACGATCACAGATCCGATACACCCTCTGGTCTTAGGTGTCTATGACTTCTGGGGCAGATCCACAGGAGAGGGCTCGGTGAGTCTTATGATATACCGGGATGGCTCCATTACCGATGAAATAACAATGACCTTAGGCGAAAACGGGACAGAAGTGACATTATGAAAAGGATAATTACATTACTTGCAGCTCTGGTCTGCATATGTTCATGCGACGAAGTCTTTGAAGACGGCAGATGGGAACCGATGAAACTCGACAGGCAGCATCTCAACTTTACTTCTGAAGGCGGAGAACAAGTAGTCGTCGTACTGAACTACAGCCGCTGGTGGATCAGCGAAGCATATGACTTCGCGAAAATGTTTGACGGAAAATTGAAATGCTGGAACTATGTCCACCCCACTTCTTCCGGAGGTGAAGAGACCTGTATGTTTGACATTCTCGACGGAGGATGGTACCATGTCTCAGTACCGGACAAAGGCCGCAGCAATACCGTGATCATAAAGGTGGACCAGAACATCCCGGCCATGCCACGTCAGGCAATCATCAACATGACGGCCGGCGACATCTTCACCAGCATAAGCATCCATCAGAACTGACGTACGCTATACCTCAGGCATCCAGGTTACTCCGCAGGTTCCTGACGATCATCAGAAGAAGAGTCTTCCAACTATCCGAGGGGGACTTTTCTTCGATTATTCTCGAAAAGAGACTGATGAACATGTTCAGGAAGAGTCTCTTTCTCAGAAGGATGAGGATGATGACAGCGATGAGATATACGCCTCCGACGATGAAGGCAGCTCCGCTCATGCTTCCGATCGCCTCTCCGATCAGGACTATTAAGGCAAACGCAAAGACGCCAAGCACAATAAGCAGAAGCAAGGTGATGAGCAGGACAGCAAGCACTCTGCTGAAGCCAACGGAAAGGCTTGTGACTATGTTCTTCTTGAATTCATCTGTCCTCATGCTGAGGTACTCCCCTACAGCAGAGGACAGAATTCCAAGAATGGTCCTGTTCTCATCCATCACTCTTCCTCCAGAGCTTCCTCGATGATTCCAAGACCTTCCGCGATCTTTTCCTTCGCCTTTCCTTTCAGATCAGCCGCACCTTTCTTTATCTTGGCACGGGTGTTCTCGCCGGAATCCGGAGCAAGGAAAAGTGCCGC